>NZ_CP195161.1:2171772-2482026 GCF_051200835.1 Janibacter sp. GS2 | reverse complement strand
CGTCCGCGCTGAAGGACCTGCGGGCCGGAGAGAGCGCCCGCAAGGCGCCCGATCCCACGTCGGTGAAGGTGGGGCACCTGAGCATCGGGTAGACCCCTCTAGACTCGCCCCCGTGCGACTGATCTTTGCCGGGACCCCGCAGGTCGCCGTCCCCTCCCTTCGTGCCCTCGTCGGCTCCGACCACGAGGTCGTCTCCGTCATCACCCGACCGGACGCGAAGGTGGGTCGCGGCCGCCGCCTCGAGCCGTCCCCGGTCAAGGTCGTGGCGCAGGAGCTCGGGCTGCCGGTGCTCACGCCCCGCAGCGCCACGGACCCGGACCTCGTGGCCGCGCTGGAGGGGCTCGCGCCCGACTGCTGTCCGGTGGTCGCCTACGGCGCCCTGCTCCCGGAGCAGGTCCTCGACATCCCGACCCACGGGTGGGTCAACCTCCACTTCTCGCTGCTGCCCGCGTGGCGCGGTGCGGCGCCGGTCCAGCGAGCGCTCATCGCCGGTGACGAGATCACCGGGGCGAGCACCTTCCGGATCGAGGCCGGTCTGGACACCGGGCCGGTCTACGGGACCATGACCGAGCGGATCCGCCCGGACGACACCTCGGGTGCCCTCCTCGACCGCCTGGCCGACGCGGGTGCCCCGCTGCTGCTCGCGACGATGGACGGCATCGCCACCGGTGAGCTCGAGCCGCAGGTGCAGCCCACCGAGGGCATCAGCCACGCCGCCAAGCTCACCGTCGAGGACGCCCGGGTCGACCTCACCCACCCGTCGATGGCCATCGACCGGCTGATCCGTGGCTGCACCCCGGCGCCCGGGGCATGGACGAGCTTCCGCGGCGAACGACTCAAGCTCGGCCCCGTGGGCATCACCGACGAGACCCTTCCGGTCGGCGTCGTCGACGCCCGCAAGCGTGAGGTCCTCGTCGGCACCGCCGACCGGGCCGTGCGGCTGGGCGAGGTCACCCCCCTGGGCAAGAAGCCCATGCCGGCGGCGGACTGGGCCCGGGGCGTGCGCATCGCCGACGGCGACCGACTGGGGGAGGAGACCCCGTGAGTGACGAGCGAGACCAGCGACACCGTGGCCCACGGCGCAAGTCGCGCACCGCACCGGCCCAACGCTCCCGCGGAGGTGATCCGGCCCGCAGCACCGCGCACGCCGTCCTGCGGGCGGTGGCCGACGACGCCTACGCCAACCTCGAGCTGACCCAGGCGCTGCGTCGGGCCAGGCTCACGGGGCGTGATGCCGCCTTCACCACCGAGCTGACCTACGGCACCCTGCGGATGCAGGGGTTCTACGACGCGGTGATCGCCGATGCGGCGCAGCGCCCGACGGGCCGCCTCGACGCCGCCGTCCTCGACGTGCTCCGGCTCGGTGCGCACCAGGTGCTCGGGATGCGGGTGCCCGAGCACGCCGCGGCGGACCAGTCCGTCGGCCTCGCGCGCTCCGTCGCCGGGGTGGGCGCGGCCGGTCTGGTCAACGCCGTGATGCGCCGGATCGCCGAGCGTTCCCTCGAGGAGTGGCAGGAGCGGGTCGTCCCCGCGCAGCCGCTCGCCGAGCGGCTCGCGATCGCGCACTCCCACCCGGTCTGGGTCGTCAAGGCCCTGCGTCAGGCGCTCATCGGGCACGGTGCGGCCACCCCCGAGACCGCCGACGTCGCCATCGAGGAACTCCTCGCGGCGCACAACGTCCCGGCACCCGTCGCCCTGATCGCCCGCCCCGGCCTGGCCGAGGTCGACGAGCTGTTGGCCGCCGGAGCCCACGAGGGGAGGTTCTCTCCCTTCGCCGCCGAGCTCGACGGTGGTGACCCCGGGGCGATCGCGGCCGTGCGCGACGGCCGGGCAGCGGTGCAGGACGAAGGGAGTCAGCTGCTCGCCCTCGCCCTGGCCTCCGCGCCGGTCGCCGCGCACGAGGACGGCCACGTGGAGCGGTGGCTGGACCTGTGCGCCGGCCCCGGCGGCAAGGCCGGGCTGCTCGCCGCGCTCGCCCTGCGCCAGGGCGCCGACCTCGTCGCGAACGAGGTCAGCGATCACCGCACCGAGCTCGTGCGGCAGACGCTGCGTCCGGCACTCGTGGCTGCTGCGGCCGACGGACGCCGGTTGGACGTGCGCACCGGCGACGGCCGGGAGATCGGGACGGACGAGCCGGACGGCTACGACCGGGTCCTCGTCGATGCGCCGTGCACCGGGCTCGGTGCTCTGCGTCGCCGGCCCGACGCCCGCTGGCGCCGCCAGCCCGGCGACCTGGTGGGTCTCGGCCCGCTGCAGCGCGAGCTGCTCGCGTCGGCCATCGAGGCGACCCGTCCCGGAGGCGTCATCGCCTATGCCACGTGCAGCCCCCACCTGTCCGAGACGACCTTCGTCGTGCGGGACGTGCTGAAGAAGCGCGACGACGTCGAGCAGATCGACGCGCGCGAGCTGCTCACCGAGTGCGCGGTGGGAGACCTGAGCGACCTCGGTGACGGCCCGCACGCCCAGCTGTGGCCGCACCGCCACGGCACCGACGGGATGTTCCTCGCCCTGCTGCGCAAGAGGGCCTGAGAGCACCACCCTGTCCATCCACACCGGCTGACCCGGCCCCCACCCCAGAGGAACCAGTGCAGATCTCCCCGAGCATCCTGTCCGCCGACTTCGCCAACCTGGAGTCCGAGCTGGCCGCCATCTCCACCGCCGACTGGGCGCACGTCGACGTCATGGACGCCCACTTCGTGCCCAACCTCACCCTCGGCCTGCCGATCGTCGAGTCCCTGCTCAGGGTCAGCCCGATCCCGATCGACTGCCACCTGATGATCGAGGACCCGGACCGGTGGGCCCCGCCCTATGCCGAGGCCGGGGCGCAGTCGGTCACCTTCCACATCGAGGCGGCGACCGACCCGGTGACCCTGGCCCGCGACATCCGCGCCCAGGGCGCCCGGGCGTCGATGGCGCTCAAGCCGGGGACCCCCTTCGCCCCCTACGAGGAGCTGTTGCCCGAGCTGGACATGGTGCTCGTGATGACCGTCGAGCCCGGTTTCGGTGGCCAGTCCTTCATGGCCGACCAGATGCCCAAGGTCGCGCAGGTGCGTGAGGCCGTGAAGCGCCACGATGGTGACATCTGGGTCCAGGTCGACGGGGGTGTCTCCGCGAAGACGATCGAGCAGTGCGCCGAGGCCGGCGCGGACGTCTTCGTTGCCGGGTCGGCCGTCTACGGCGCGCACGAGGCGGCGTCCGCGATCGACGAGCTGCGTGAGCTGGCGGTGCGCCACAGCCACTGACCGGTGACGCCCCGGAGCCCGACGACGTGCCGGTCTCGGCGTGGGAGGAATCACGGGCCAGCGAGATTGCGCGGATCGCGGACGGTCAGGAAGATGAGCGGGCACGTGTCTCGTGACTCGGTGAGATTCCGAACCGGCGGTGAGAGCCCGCGACCCGGCTGCCCCATGCAGACGGTGAACTCCGGCATGATCCCGGGGCCGACGGTGACAGTCCGGATGGGAGAGGGCGCGCGCAGACAAGGGTGACGCATGTCCATCATCGAATGGATCTACTCGGCGGGCGTCGACATCGCCGGCCACCGGCTCTCGTTGATGGAGACCATCGGGATCGGCTTCGGTCTGGCCTCGGCGGTCGGGGGGATGCTCCGCAAGGTCTGGGCCTGGCCGGTCGGGATCGTCGGCAACGCGATCCTGTTCTTCGTCTACATCGGCGTCACCCTCGGTGTCGACGACAAGGCTCCGCTCTTCGGCCAGTCGGGCCGGCAGATCTTCTTCATCATCACCTCGCTCTACGGGTGGCGGCGCTGGCGGCAGGTCAAGCGCCGGCGCACGTCCGGGGGCGAGCACGCGATCACCCCGCGGTGGGCGACGGTGGCCGAGCGCGTGGGGCTCGCCGTGACCATGGCCCTGGGCGTCGTCGTCGTGCAGCAGGTCTTCGCCGTCCTCGGCGCCGGTTGGCCCGCTCCTCGCTGGTACTTCTGGGCCGATGCCTGGATCTTCATGGGGTCGCTGCTCGCGACCTATGCCATGGCCCGCGGGTGGAACGAGTTCTGGTTGATCTGGATCGGCGTCGACCTCGTCGGCGTGCCACTCCTGTGGCACAGCGGCTACCTGCCGACGGCCGTGCTCTACGCCGTGTACGCGGCCTTCGTGCTCTACGGATTCGTCGTCTGGCTGCGCGCCTCGCGCACCGAGCGTCCGGACGGTGAACCCGTGGACGGGCGAGCCACCGTGGCCAACTAGGCTGGACTCCCGTGAAGACCTTCGAAACCCTCTTCGACGAACTCTCCCGCAAGGTGGCCGAGCGGCCCGCGGGGTCGGGAACCGTGGCGCAGCTGGACGCCGGGACCCATGCCATCGGCAAGAAGGTCATCGAGGAGGCCGCGGAGGTCTGGATGGCCGCCGAGTACCAGAGCAAGGAGGAGCTGGCCGAGGAGATCAGCCAGCTGCTCTACCACCTGCAGGTGCTGATGATCGACGCCGGCCTCGGCCTCGACGACGTCTACGCCCACCTCTGAGAGGACCGACGTGCGCATTGCCGTGCCCAACAAGGGCTCCCTGTCCGAACCCACCGTGGAGATGCTCCGCGAGTCGGGATACCGCGTCCGACGCGACACCAAGGAACTGATCGTCGCCGACCCCGACAACGACGTGGAGTTCTTCTACCTGCGTCCCCGGGACGTCGCCCTCTACGTCGGCAAGGGCCAGGTCGATGCCGGGATCACCGGGCGCGACCTGCTCCTCGACTCCGGCTCGGCCGCGACCGAGGTCCTGGAGCTGGGCTTCGGCGGCTCGACCTTCCGCTTCGCCGGCCGACCCGGCGAGGCGAGCAGCGCCGCAGACCTCGACGGGCGACGGGTGGCCACCTCCTACTCCGGGCTCGTGCGCCGCCACCTGGAGGCGAAGGGGGTCTCCGCCGAGGTCGTGCGTCTCGACGGGGCCGTCGAGACGGCCATCACCCTCGGTGTCGCCGACGCCATCGCCGACGTCGTCGAGACCGGGACCACCCTGCGCCAGCAGGGCCTGGAGGTCTTCGGCGAGCCGATCCTGCGCAGCGAGGCCGTCCTCATCCGCCGCAGCGACGCCAACGAGGCGGGGATCGATGTCCTCCACCGGCGTCTGACCGGTGTCGTCACCGCACGCGAGTACGTCCTGCTCGACTACGACTGCCCCGAGGAGCTGGTCTCCCAGGCGGTCGAGCTGACCCCGGGGCTCGAGTCCCCGACGGTGAGCACGCTGCACGACGCGAGCTGGTGCGCCGTGCGCGCGATGGTCCCGCGTGGCCGGACCAACCGGATCATGGACGAGCTCTACGACCTCGGCGCTCGCGCGATCCTCGTCACCGAGATCACCGCGTGTCGGTTGTGACGACACCGGATCGGGAGACGGCGGCCGACTTCCGGCCGGTGCGTGGACGCCTCGTGGCCATCGTCATCGGGATCGCGATCCTCGTCGGGGCGATCGCCCTGGCCATCACCCTGCCCGGGCAGTACGAGATCATGGACCGGCTCACCTGCGCCGGCATCGGCGTCGCCGTCGCGGCCTTCATGAGTCGCTACGCGACGATCCACGCCCGACCGGACGCACGGGGACTCCACGTGCGCAACCTCGGCTCGGGGGAGCTCGTCCCCTGGGAGGACATCACCGCGGTGCGCTTCTCCCAGGGCATGCCCTGGGTTCGCCTCGACCTCGAGGACGGGACGGACCTGGCGGTCATGGCGATCCAGCGAGCCGACGGACCACGCTCGGTCGACGAGGCGCAGCGGCTCGCCGACCTCGTGGGGATCTAGCTCGTCCTGATACGGGTCGTCGGGATCCGGGAGGCGCGCGGCGTGGCCTCGGACGGCCCGACGGCCGGGGCTAGAGAGAGAGGAGCTTCGCCTTCTCGGCAGCGAACTCGTCCTCGGTCAGGAGCCCGCCGTCCTTGAGCTGACCCAACTCCTTGATCTTGGCGATCTTGTCGTCGATCGACATCGCGGGAGCGGGCGGCGCCGCTGCCGCCGGGTGGGCCCGCAGGGGGGCGGCGGCCTGGTCGGTCATCGCCTGTTGCTGGGCGGCTGCTGCCTGTTGCTGGGCGGCTGCGGCCTGTTGCTCCGCGAAGCCCTGTGCTTGCCGATTTCGCACGCCCCCGGAGACCGCGGTCGCCGTCCCCGCGATGACAGCCGTTCGGGCCATGGTGCCCATCAGACCCGGGCGTCCACGTCGTCCTCGCATGGTGTCCTCCTTCAGTCCTCGTCGAGTGCAGCAACTGCTCGCAGCACGGTTTCGCGCGGGATCCGCTCCAGCGCCTCGAGTCGGCCGTTGGAGCCGCGGACGGCGGACGCCAACCGGGCAGCCCAGCTGTTCTCCCACACGACGACCAGTGCCGAGGCGTCCGGCTCCAGGCCGGTCGCGACCCCCTCGAGGTCGGCGTCGCTCAACAGGTCGAACCGCGAACCCTCCACCTGGTCGAAGGCTTCGGCGACCTCGCTGTCACCCATCTCGAGGATTGCGACCGACCCGGCCGAGTCCTTGCGCACGAACGCCAGGTCGATGATCCGGACGGCTCCGCTGGTGTGGATGTCGGCCAGGGCCGGCGCCACCTCACCGTTGAATTCGTTTCCCTCGAAGTGGATCACCGCCACGTCGACGGGACCGATCGTGTCGGCAGGCAGGTCAACGGGCATGGCTGGGACCTTCGCTGTCGGAGGATGAGTCTTTCGACAGAGTACACAGCGCGGTCCCGCCGCAGCGGGACTCGTCACGGTCGATCGTGCCGGCCGCCGGCCCCGTGCAGGTTCACTGGCGAGTCATGTCGGCGCGGTCCTGTGCGGCGGCCTCCTCAACGGTGAGCGGTGCTGCGTCGTCGAGAACGTCGATGGTCACCTCCACGATCTGGCCGGTGAAGGTGAACGGCGGAGCATACGCCGGCCAGATGGGCGAGGTGCTGTCCGAGCCCACCTCGAGCCCCTCTGTGGCCGCATAGGCGATCGGGTTGGTGGCCGGGATCTCCACCGTCCCGGCGACCGCCCCGTCGAGACTGAGCGTGGCCCTCCCCGCGTGCTTGCCCGTGCGTTCGAATCGGACCTCGGCAGTGTGCTCGCCCGGCCTCAGTGGCTGTTCGCTGCTGACCGTGGAGTGTGTGCGGCCGAGAAAGTTGTTCACGTAGTGCACCGCCCCCGCGTGCAGACAGAGGGTGTAGCCGCCATCGAGGCCACCGTTCGACACCAGCACGCCCTCCGCGGGGTCCTCGGTCACGACGAAACGCGCAGTGATCGTGTGCGAGCGGTCGCGCACGTCCGGTGACGCAGGTCGTGGTAGCCGGATCCGTCCGCGATACGTGTACCTCGAACGCGGCTCGAAGACCGACGGCCGCTTGACGTCCAGGCGGGCGAGCAGCGAGTCGTCGAGCGGCAGCACCTGGTACTGGCGCGCCTCTTCCCACCACAGGGCGACCAGCCGCTCGAGGATCTCAGGGTGCTCGGCGGCCAGGTCATGGTTCTCGGCCGGGTCGGAGTCGAGGTGGTAGAGCTCCCACCGGTCGGCGTCCCAGTCGCCGTCGTGCAGTTCGTGGTCGATGTGGCCGAGCCGCTGCAGGACCGAGGAGGACCAGTGGAGAGCCACCGCCTTCCAGCCGTCCTCCCAGATCGCACGGTGGGCGAACATCTCGAAGTACTGCCGTTCCTTCCGCGTCCGCGCCTGCGGGGCATCGAAGGTGTAGCGGAAGCTGGTGCCCTCGAGTGGGCGCTGGGCGACCCCCTTGACCTGTTCGGGCCACTCGATCCCGATCACGTCCAGCAGTGTCGGGGTGATGTCGACGACGTGGTGGAACTGCGTCCGCACCGACCCCGGGTCGGCGACCTTGCCCGGCCAGGCCACGATGAGCGGGTCGAGGGTGCCGCCCTCGTGGACGAATGCCTTGTAGAAGCGGTTCGGGGTATTGCCCGCCATCGCCCATCCGGTGGCGTAGTGCGGGTGGGTCTCGGGAGAGCCCCAGGAGGCGCGGGCGTCCAGCATCGCCTCGATGCCCTCGGGGCTGCCGTTGAAGTAGCTCATCTCGGAGAGCAGCCCGTTGACTCCGCCCTCGGCGCTGGCGCCGTTGTCGCTCATCAGCATGATCAGGGTGTCGTCGCCGAGTCCTGAACCGTCGATGAAGTCGAGGAGGCGACCGACGTGCTCATCGGTGTGGGTGAGGAAACCGGCAAAGACCTCGGCTTGCCGACGGAAGAGGCGCTTCTCGTCCTCGGGCAGGTCGGTCCAGGCCGTTACCCCCGGGTTGCGGGGAGAGAGTTCAACCTCCGGCGGCATGATGCCGATGTCCTGCTGCCGGGTCAGGGTCGCCGCGCGGACAGCGTCCCAGCCGTCGTCGAAGACGCCTTCATAGGCCGCGGCGTACGCCTGGGGGACGTGGTGCGGTGAGTGCATGGCTCCGGGAGCGAAGTAGAGGAAGAAGGGCTTGTTCGGCGCGACCGCCTTGACTCCGGAGATCCACTCGACGGCACGGTCGACGAGGTCCGGGGTCAGGTGGTACCCGTCCTCGGGCCGTCCCGGTGGGTCGACCCGGTGGTTGTCCGCGGTGAGGTCGGGCTCCCACTGGGAGGTCTCGCCACTGAGGAAGCCGTAGTAGCGCTCGAAACCCTGGCCGAGCGGCCAGCGGTCATAGGGTCCCGCGGGAGTTGCCTCCTCGTCGGGGGCAAGGTGCCACTTTCCGGCCGCCATCGTGGCGTACCCGTGCTGGCGCAGCACCTCGGGCAGCATGGCGCAGTCCTGGGGGATCCGACCGTTGTATCCGGGGTAGCCGGTCGCGCGCTCCATGATCGTCGCGACCCCGACGCTGTGGTGGTTGCGCCCGGTCAGGAGCGCGGCCCGGCTGGGCGAGCACAGCGCGGTGGTGTGGAAGTTTCGGTAGCGCACGCCGCGCTCGGCGAGTCGGTCGATGTTCGGCGTACGCACGCGGCCCCCGAGGCCGCCGAAGCAACCGAGCTGGGCGAAGCCGAGGTCGTCGAACAGGATCACGACCACGTTGGGCGCTCCCGGTGGGGGAGCGGGCATCGCCGGCCAGGCAGGCGTCGATTCCGCCGCCGTGTCGGCGATACGGCCCGCGAACTCCTCGCCGGGTGCATAGGTGACCACGTCGTCCATGTGTCGGAGCGTAGGGGAGGCGGCCTCGGAGCGGGGGTGAACGTCACGGGCGGACCGCGCGTCGTCACCCCGCTCCCGGCGGGTCGTGCGGGGTCACAGCGCGTCGGAGGCGCCGGTCCACGTGTCGTCGGACGCAGGAGCGGGGACACCGCGGACGCGGGTGGCGATCAGCGGCAGCAGCAGCACGGACACCATCCCCGCCCCGACGAGTGCGGCGGCAGTGGCCTTCGTCAGCTCTCCGCTGTCCACCCCGATGGTGGTGATGACCACGACGAGGGGGAGGGCGGTCGCGGTGTAGATGCTCGCGCCGACGCGTTCCCTGCCGGAGAGGGTCCCGCGGAGCACGACGTAGGTGGGGACTCCACGGATGAGGAGGAAGCCGACGAGCGACAGCGGGATCATGACCAGCGCGAAGGGGTCGGCCAGCAGGGAGACGAGGTCGAACCGGATGCCACTGACGACGAAGAAGATCGGGACGAGGAACCCGAAGCCCACGCCCTCCAGGCGCGCGATGGTCTGCTCCTGCGCGTGCTCGTCGGCACCGGAGAGGAACAGCCGGGCCACCAGGCCCGCGATGAAGGCCCCGAGGAGGACGTCGAGGCCCAGGTGCCCCGCGATCCACGCGAGGAGGATCACGATGAGCATGGCCACACGCACACCCAGCTGGCCGCTCGTCGTCAGGGTGTGGCTGAGCAGGCGGGCCAACCGCGGGGATCGTGGTCGCGATGCCATCGTCAGCGCGATCGTGGCGACCCCGGCGAAGATCACGAGCACCAGGATGGTGTGGAGCGGGCTCTGGCCGGACAGCAGCAGCGCGATGGCGAGGATGGGGCCGAACTCGCCCACTGCGCCGGCGGCCACGATGATGCTGCCGAACCGGGTGTCCAGCTCGCCGGCATCGCGCAGGATGGGCAGGATGGTCCCGAGAGCCGTCGTGGTGAAGATCAGGCCGATCATGACGCCACTGGAGACGTCGTCCTCCGGGCGGGCCAGTGTCACCAGCGTGATGCCCGCTGCGAGTCCGATCGCCAGTGAGGCGACCCATCCGGTGCAGGCCGAGCGGAGCGGCGCCCCGGCGATGCGTGACATCTGCAGCTCGTAGCCGGCGAGGAACATCAGCACGGCCAGGCCGAGCTCCGAGAACGAGGAGACGATGACATTGTCCTCGGCGATGCCCAGCACGGCCGGCCCGATGACGATGCCCCCGAGGATCTCGAGGACGACGGTGGGCAGGGGCAGCCACCGTGCGGTCACGTCGGAGAGGATCACGGCCAACACCCCGACCGCGAGGCACAGGCCGATCGTCTGGGCCGCTTCGAGGGCGAGTTCTTCGGTGGTCACCCCGTGAGGTTAGACCCGCAGGACCAGGTGGGCCCGCTCACGGGTCCGGTCCGCACCGAAGACCTGCGCCTCCTGCTCCGCCCACATGTCCCAGTGCGCGGCGAAGACCTCGCCGTCACGCACGAGGGCGCGTTCCCGCCGCACGCGCTCGTGTCCGTCGAGCCAGACCCGCGTGCCGATGAGGGCCGCAGCGGGACCGACGGTGCTGCCACACCCTTCGACGACGAGCCGGGCCGGCGCCGGGAGCGGCAGGAGGGGGCCCGGCCGGGAGGCGAGCCAGTCCCACGTCGGGACGAGCGCGTCGCGCCCCCGGGCCACCGGGGTGAGGACATGCTCCACGAGCATCCCCGTGGACGCGGCGAGCCCCTCCCAGCCCGGATAGATCGAGTCCATCGAGACGAGAGCGGCCGGCCATGCCGCCGCCACCTCCCGGGCGAGCGAGGTCTTGCCGGATCCGCTCCGCCCGTCGATGCCGATGACGTGGACGACGCCGCACGAAGGGGGTGCGTGGGCCGCGTGCGCGAGGACCTGACGAAGGGGGGACATCGGGGCGAAGCGTAGCCCGGCGGCGACGTCTCGGTAGGCTGCAGGCGTGTCCCTTGCCGTACGTGTCATCCCCTGCCTCGACGTCGACGCCGGTCGGGTGGTCAAGGGGGTCAACTTCGGCAACCTCCGCGACGCGGGCGATCCCGTCGAGCTCGCCCGTCGCTACGGGCGCGAGGGTGCCGACGAGCTGACCTTCCTCGACGTCACCGCGAGCAGCGGCGACCGCTCGACGACCTACGACGTCGTGACCCGCACGGCCGAGGAGGTCTTCATCCCGCTGACCGTCGGCGGGGGAGTGCGCACGGTCGAGGACGTCGACCGCCTGCTGCGCTGCGGCGCGGACAAGGTCGGGGTCAACACCGCCGCGATCGCCCGACCCGAGTTCATCAGCGAGGTGGCCGACCGCTTCGGGGCGCAGGTTCTCGTGCTCTCCGCGGACGTGCGACGTCGTCGGGGCGAGGACGGGTCCCTCGTGGGTGGCTTCGAGGTGACGACCCACGGCGGGCGCCGCGGTACCGGGATCGATGCCGTGGAGTGGTGCGCCCGGGCGGCCGCGCTCGGCGCCGGAGAGATCCTGCTCAACTCGATGGATGCCGACGGGACCAAGGCGGGTTTCGACCTCGAGCTCATCGGCGTGGTGCGGCCCGAGGTGAGCATCCCGGTCATCGCGAGCGGGGGAGCCGGAAACGCAGCGCACATGGCACCAGCGGTCGAGGCGGGCGCGAGTGCCGTGCTCGCGGCGAGCATCTTCCACTTCGGTGAGATGACCATCGGCGAGGCGAAGGACGCCCTGGCAGCCGCCGGACACCCCGTACGTCGCGGCGCGGCAGGGACGGACTAGAAGCCGTAGCTCGTCGTCCGCACGGTCTCCACGGCCTCCGGCGGGCCGACGAGCTCGACCTCGGCGACCGCTTGACGGCCGAAGCCGAAGAGGATGATCTCGCCGGGGCGACCGTGGATCTGCACGACCGGGTCGTCGCCCTTGCCGACGCGCGTCCACCGCTTCGCCGTGGCGATCTCGATGGTCGCTCCCCGGGTCTTGCGGAAGAGCATCGGCCCCATCAGGGCGAGCCGGTCCCCCAGGGCAGAGACCATCTGCGGGCTGACCGAGCGACGAGGGGCACCGAGGTCCGCGCGCAGGATGTCCTCGTGGTGGACGAACATCTCCACGAGATTGACCTTCTCGTCCACCGCCGGGACCCGTGTGGGGTGCCAGCGGGGAGGGCCCTGCCGCAGGCGATCGACGAGCGCCGCGTGCCCGGTCGTCGATCGCAGGTCGGCCATGGCCTGCTCGGCGCGACCGGCCAGTCCGGGGACGAGGATCCCTGCCGCGTGGTCGGGGCGTCCCTCACGGATGATGAGGTGCGCGAGCAGGTCGCCGCTCGTCCAGTCACCACACAGCGTCGGCGCGTCGGGACCGACCTCGAGGAGGGTGTCGCACAGAGCGGCGCGTTCGACGCGGGCGTGGCGGGTCATGGGACCTCCGGTGGCGGTCGGTTGGGGCGTGGCGGGTCTGCTGTGCCTGACGTGGCAGGCTAACCCGGCCGGTCCACTGCGCGCGATGCGAAGGGGGACCGTGGCCGACTCGAGACCGACTGGGGTGCAGAATGGCGAGGGTGTCCATCCCTTCCTCCTCGCCCCTGCCCGAGCAGCTCGCGGCGCGTCTGCGCCGCGACCCGGCCGGCCTCGTCGCGGCCGTCCTCCAGCAGCACGACACCGGCGAGGTGCTCATGCTCGGCTGGATGGACGACGAGGCCCTGCACCGCACGTTGACGTCCGGGCGGGTGACCTTCTGGTCCCGCAGCCGGCAGGAGTACTGGCGCAAGGGCGATACCTCGGGGCACGTGCAGCACGTGCGCTCCGTGGCCATCGACTGCGACGGCGACGCCCTGCTCGTGCGGGTCGACCAGGTCGGCGCCGCCTGCCACACCGGCGCGCACACGTGCTTCGACTCCGGTGACCTCGGGGCCGTCGTGGGGGAGGGCGCATGACGGCCCCCCGCACGGAGGTCCCCGACCTCGCGTACGGGCGCACCTGGCCCGACGCCGATGCCTTCGGCGTGCTCGCCCGCGACCGCCGGGTCGTGCCCGTCGTCCGGCGGCTCATCGCCGACGGCGAGACCCCGGTCGGGGTCTACCGCAAGCTCGCCGGCGGCGCTCCCGGGACCTTCCTCCTCGAGTCCGCCGAGCACGGTGGTGTCTGGTCGCGCTGGTCGATCATCGGCGCCCAGAGCCGCGCCACTCTCACCGAGCGGGACGGGCAGGCGCACTGGATCGGGGAGCCACCGGTCGGGGTGCCGACGGACGGGGACCCGACCGCCGCCCTTCGCGCGACGCTCGAGGCACTGACCACCGACCCCGTCGAGGGCCTCCCGCCGCTGACCAGCGGTCTCGTCGGCGCCATCTCCTACGACGCGGTGCGCCGGTGGGAAAAGGTCCGCAACGACCTGCCCGACGTCCTCGATGTCCCCGAGATCGGGCTGGTCCTCGCCACCGATGTCGCCGTCCTCGACCACAGCGACGGCTCGCTGCTGCTCGTGGCCAGCGCGATCAACTACGACGACACGGACGAGCGCGTCGAGGAGGCCTGGCAGGATGCCGTGGCCCGGCTCGACGCGATGGAGGAGCGCCTGGCCGCCCCGGCGGAGAGCACCGTCGCGACGATCGACGCCGAGGTCGCCGCGGCCGCGCGCACCGAGGTCGAGAGCGATGTGACGGTCGAGCGCTTCGAGGAGATCGTCGAGGAGGCCAAGGAGGACATCCGCGCCGGAGAGGTCTTCCAGGTCGTCCTCTCCCAGCGCTTCTCGATCCCGTGCCCCGTCGACGGGCTCGAGGTGTACCGGGCGCTGCGCCGCTCGAATCCCAGCCCGTACATGTACTTCGTCCGCCTCCCGCACCCCGACGGGTCGACCTACGACGTCGTCGGCTCCTCCCCGGAGGCCCTGGTCAAGGTGACCGGCCGCCAGGCGATCACCCACCCGATCGCCGGCACGCGCCCCCGGGGGAAGTCCCCGGAGGACGACCTCCAGCTCGAGGAGGACCTCCTCGGTGACCCGAAGGAGCGCTCCGAGCACGTCATGCTCGTCGACCTCGGCCGCAGCGACCTCCAGCGGGTGTGCGCCGCCGGGACGGTCGAGTGCGTCGAGTTCATGAAGCTGCGGCGCTACAGCCACGTCATCCACCTCGAGTCGACCCTCGTCGGCGAGATGGCGAAGGGGGTCAGCGCCTTCGACGTGCTCGTGGCCACCTTCCCCGCCGGCACGCTCTCGGGGGCGCCCAAGCCCCGGGCCCTCCAGCTCATCGAGAACTACGAACGCAGCCGTCGCGGGGTCTACGGCGGGGTCGTCGGGTACCTCGACTTCCACGGCGACATGGACATGGCGATCGCCATCCGCACCGCGCTCGTCAAGGACGGGGTCGCCCACGTCCAGGCCGGAGCCGGGATCGTCGCCGACTCCGTCCCGGCACTCGAGCAGGAGGAGACGGTGCACAAGGCCGGATCCGCGCTCGCAGCCGTCGCCTCGGCGCGCGCGCTGCGGGCCGCGGGGGGCGTGGGCGGATGAGTCTCCTGACGCGCAAGCCCGTCGTCGTGCTCCTGGCCGTGGCGGCCGGCATCGTCCTGCTGGCCTCCGGGCGAGCCGACTGGGTCACCGGGACCGTCGACGGGGTGGCCGGACCCGTTCGGGCGGCCGCCGTGGGCACCGAGGCCGCCCCGGGTCTGGCCGGCCTGGCCCTCGTGGCCATCGCGGCTGCCATCGCCTCCACCACGTCCGGGAGGATCGCGCGGTGGATCTGCATCATCGCCCTCGTCGCCGTCAGCGGCGGGGTGATCGCTCTCTCGCTGCGCGCGGTGCTCGACGCGCCCGCGGTGCTCGGCGCGGTCTCGGCGACCCAGTCGGGCGCCACCGGAGAGCTCGAGGCGAGCGCGTCGGCGACGACCTGGCCGTGGATCGCGGTCGTCGGTGCGCTGCTCCTGCTCGTGGCGGCCGGGGGTGCCGCCGTCGGGAGCCGGACCTGGGGTGCGTTGGGTGGCAAGTACGAGCGCCCCACGGGCGAGACCGGCGCGCAGGTCGGCGGTTCCCGGGGGGAGCGCGTGGACTCGGACTGGGATCGGGTCACCCGCGGGGACGACCCGAGCGTCGACTAGCCTGTCGGACATGCCCAGCGTCCTCGACCAGATCATCGACGGTGTCCGGGAGGACCTCGCCGGACGCGAGTCCCGGACCCCCCTCGAGCAGCTCCAGCGCCAGTGCGAGGGCATGCCCGCACCCCGCGACGCGGAGGCCCTCCTGCGCCGGCCGGGCCTGTCGGTCATCGCCGAGGTCAAGCGGTCGAGCCCGAGCAAGGGCGCCCTCTCCGAGATCCCCGACCCGGCCGCCCTCGCGCGTGCCTACGAGGACGGTGGGGCCGCGATCATCTCGGTGCTCACCGAGGGGCGTCGGTTCAACGGGAGCCTCACCGACCTGGCGACGGTCCGCGAGGCCGTCGACGTCGCGGTCCTGCGCAAGGACTTCATCGTCACCGAGTACCAGGTGTGGGAGGCCCGTGCCCACGGCGCCGACGTCATCCTGCTCATCGTCGCTGCGCTGACGAACGAGCAGATCGCCACGCTCATGGCCCTCGCGGGTTCCCTCGGGTTGACCTGCCTCGTCGAGGTCCACGACGAGGCGGAGGCCACCCGCGCCGTCGACCTCGGGGCGAGCGTCATCGGCGTCAACAACCGCAACCTCAAGACCCTCGAGGTCAACACCGACACCTTCGCGCGCCTGGCCCCGCTCATCCCGGAGACCTGCGTGCGGGTCTCCGAGTCGGGCGTCCGGGGTCCCGAGGAGGCGCACCTCTTCGCCCGCGCCGGAGCCGACGCGATCCTCGTCGGCGAGGCCCTGGTCGTCGGCGGGGACCCCGCCGAGGGCGTTCGAGCAATGATCACGGCAGGAGCACTCTCATGAGCGAGCAGGAGACCCCCGGGCGTTTCGGCGCCTTCGGTGGCCGATACGTCCCCGAGGCCCTGATCCCGGCCCTCGAGGAGCTCGACGAGGCCCGTCGCAAGGCCGCCGTCGACCCCGAGTTCACGGAGGCGCTGGCGAAGCTCCACCGCACCTACACCGGTCGGCCGAGCATCATCACCGAGGTGCCGCGTTTCGCCGAGCACGCCGGCGGTGCCCGGGTCATCCTCAAGCGCGAGGACCTCAACCACACCGGCAGCCACAAGATCAACAACGTGCTCGCCCAGGCCCTGCTCACCACGCGCATGGGCAAGCGTCGCGTCATCGCCGAGACCGGGGCCGGTCAGCACGGGGTCGCCACCGCGACGGCGGCTGCCCTCATGGGGTTGGACTGCACGATCTACATGGGCAGCGTCGACATCGAGCGCCAGGCGCTCAACGTCGCCCGGATGCGCATGCTCGGCGCCACGGTCGTCCCCGTCGAGCACGGGAATGCCACGCTCAAGGACGCGATCAACGAGGCGATGCGCGACTGGGTGACCAATGTCGAGCACACGCACTACGTCCTGGGCACCGTCACCGGCCCGCACCCCTTCCCCGAGATGGTCCGCGACTTCCACAAGATCATCGGTGAGGAGGCCCGCGAGCAGGTCCTCGAGACCGCGGGTCGCCTGCCGGACGTCGTCATCGCCTGCGTCGGTGGTGGGTCCAATGCGATGGGCATCTTCCACCGCTTCGTCCAGGACGAGGGGGTGCGACTCATCGGCGTCGAGGCCGGCGGTGAGGGGATCGAGTCCGGTCGGCACGCCGCGCGCTTCGCCACCGCCGAGCCCGGGGTCCTCCACGGGGCGATGAGCTACCTCATGCAGGACGAGCAGGGCCAGACGCTCGAGACCCACTCGGTCTCCGCCGGTCTGGACTACCCGAGCGTCGGACCGGAGCACTCCTACCTGCGCGACACCGGTCGGGCGGAGTACCGCTACGCCACGGACGAGCAGGTGATGCACGCCTTCGAGCTGCTCTGCCGCACCGAGGGCATCATCCCCGCGCTCGAGTCCGCCCACGCCTTGGCGGCCACCCTCGACGTGGGCCGTGAGCTGGGCCCCGACGCGCTGCTCCTGGTGAACCTCTCCGGGCGCGGGGACAAGGACATGCACACGGCGGCCGAGTGGTTCGGTCTCGTGGACGGCGGCGAAGGGGGCCAGGCGTGAGCGCCACCTCCCCGCTGGACGAGGTCTTCGCCCGCTGCCGGGCCGAGGGCCGCGCCGCCCTCATCGGGTACCTGCCCGTGGGGTACCCGAGCGTCGAGGGCTCCCTCGACGCCGTGCGCACCCTGGCCGAGGCCGGCGCCGACATCGTCGAGGTCGGCATGCCCTACAGCGACCCCGTCATGGACGGACCCGTGATCCAGCGTGCCGCGACCGAGGCCCTGTCGAAGGGGGTCCACGTCGACGACGTCTTCCGGGCCACCGCAGCGGTCCGGGACGCCGGCGCGGTGCCGGTGGTCATGTCCTACTGGAACCTCGTCCTGCGTCGGGGGGTCGACCGCTACGCCGCGGACCTCGCCGCCTCCGGAGGAGCCGGGATGATCACTCCCGACCTCGTCCCCGAGGAGGCGGGGGAGTGGCGCGAGGCCAGCGAGAAGCACGGCCTCGACCGCATCTTCCTCGTCGCCCCGAGCTCGACCGCCGAGCGCATCTCGGTCGTCACCGGTGCGAGCAGCGGCTTCGTCTACACGGCCTCCACGATGGGGGTGACCGGCACCCGCGGGAGCGTCGGCACGGGAGCCTCCGAGCTCGTCACCCGGGTGCGTGCGGCCACGGACCTGCCGCTCTGTGTCGGGCTGGGCGTGAGCAACCGGGCCCAGGCCGCCGAGGTCGCCTCCTTCGCCGACGGCGTCATCGTCGGCTCCGCCCTCGTGGCCACGCTGCTCGATCGAGGACCCGAGGAGGGTCTGGCCGCGCTGGGGGCGCTCACCGAGCAGCTCGCGGAAGGCGTGCGGGGTCGGGCATGACCCGCCGGCGCGGGTTCGATCTCGTCGGGCTGCTCGCCCGCCTCGCCCTGGGCATCACCCTGCTCGTCGCGGGTGGGCTCAAGCTCGGGAACCCGCGCGGCTCGGCCCGGGCCGTGCAGGGCTACGAGGTGCTGCCCTTCGAGGTGGCCGCCTACGTGGGCTACGCCCTGCCGTGGGTCGAGGTGATCATCGGCGTCCTGCTCGTCCTCGGACTCTTCACCCGCGTCAACGCGCTGCTCGGGACGCTGCTCATGGTGGCCTTCGTCATCGGCATCGGGCAGGCGTGGGCCCGCGGGCTGACCATCGACTGCGGTTGCTTCGGCGGAGGTGGCGAGGTGGCCGCCAACCAGACGAAGTACGGCCGTGAGATCGCCCGGGACCTCCTCTTCGCCGTGTGCGGGGCCTGGCTCGTGGTCCGGCCGCGCACGACCTACAGTCTCGACCGAGCTCTCTTCGGAGACGACAAGGAGCACATGTGAGCACGCAGGACCGCAAGGCCAAGGCACGGGCCGCCGCACCCAAGGCGGGGGCGGGCGCCAATGCCATCGTCATCGGCGGGATCGTCATGGTCCTGGCCATCGTCATCGTCGTCGCCGCCGTGAGCATCAACGCGGTGCGGACCAGCGGTGGCGCCAGCGAGCTCCCGCAGGGCGTGGAGCAGGGCGAGCCGATCGAGCCGTACGCCGACGCGAAGCCGGCCAAGGACGCCCCGGTCGTCGACGTCTACGAGGACTTCCGCTGCCCTGCGTGCAAGCAGTTCGAGGCGTCCTCCGGTCAGACGATCACCGAGCTCGCCGAGGACGGCACGATCCGGCTGCGCGTGCACCTCATGACGCTCATCGACAACAACACCGGGGGTGAGTCGTCCGCGGTGGCTGGGTCGAGCGCGATCTGTGCCGCGGACCAGGGCAAGTGGACCGAGTTCCACGAGGCCCTGTTCGCACTCCAGCCCCCGACGGAGACGGCGGACGGGTTCCCCGAGAGCGCGTACCCCCAGGCGGCGGAGGCCGCCGGTCTGAGCGGTGACGCCCTCGACGAGTGGCAGCAGTGCACCGACGACACCACCTACGTCGACTACGTCCAGGGGGTCGACGACGCGTCCGTGAAGGCCGGGATCAAGGGCACCCCGACGGTCAAGGTCGAGGGCACGACGCTCGACCTGGGAGCAGCCACCGGCACGAAGCTCGAGAAGGTCCTCACCAGCGGTGAGGTGCCGAAGGACATGGTGATGCAGCAGTGATCCTGCCGGGGGCGCTCCCGTCGCCCACGACGGCGGTCATCGAGATCGGTCCGCTGACCATCCACGCCTATGCCCTGTGCATCCTCGCCGGGATCGGCACGGCCATCTGGATCACCGATCGGCGCCTGCGTGACCGCGGGGGAGAGGCCGGTGCAGCCCTCGACGTGGCCATGTGGGCGGTGCCCTTCGGCATCGTCGGCGGCCGGCTGTATCACGTGATCACCACGCCCCAGCCCTACTTCGGTGAGGGCGGCCATCCCGTCGATGCGCTGAAGATCTGGGAGGGCGGCCTCGGGATCTGGGGCGCCGTCGCCCTCGGTGCGCTCGGTGCCTGGCTGGGGCTGCGCTCGACCGGCATCCGTTTCCTCGACTTCGCCGATGCCGCCGCGCCGGGGGTCCTCGTGGCCCAGGCGATCGGCCGGTGGGGGAACTGGTTCAACAACGAGATCTTCGGTGAGAGGACCGATCTGCCGTGGGGGCTGCAGATCCACCGCTGGGACACCGCGGCGGGCCGGGCGGTCCTCGACGCCGGGGGCGAGCCGATCGTCATGGGGACCTTCCACCCGACCTTCCTCTACGAGTCGCTCTTCCTCCTCGTCCTGGCGATCGTCATCCTCGTCATCGACCGGCGGGCCCGGCTCGCCCCGGGCCAGGTGCTCGGGCTGTACGTCGCCGGGTACCCCCTCGGCCGGATCGTCATCGAGACGATGCGCACGGATGCGGCGAACGAGATCCTCGGCCTGCGGGTCAACATCTGGACGAGCATCCTCGTCTTCGTCCTGGGTGTGGTCATCTACACCGTCTGCGGACGCCGGGCGACGACGTCCGACGACCGTGGCATCTCATCGAGTGAGACAACCGCTCTCACCAGATAAGACAGAGCGCTGTTACACTTCGGCGCAACCGTGGCCATCGTTGTCTGCGGGTCCCCCAGATGAGCACCCCGTCGCCTCGCCCCGCGAGCGCCGGGTGCCTTCCCGACTCCACGCACCCGAGGACGGTGACCGACGTGACCGACGTGTCCTTCTCCCCCTACGAGCGTTGGTCTGCCCTGCCCCCCGACGCCGGCCTCTACCGTCGCGACGCCGAGAAGGACGCCTGCGGCGTCGCGATGGTCGCCACGATGCGCGGCCACGCCGGGCACGACATCATCGAGCAGGCGCTGCTCGCCCTGACCAACCTCGAGCACCGCGGCGCCACCGGCGCCGACCCGCTCGTCGGGGACGGTGCGGGGATCCTCTGCCAGATCCCGGACCGCTTCTTCCGTGAGGTCGTCGACGCCACGCTGCCGGAGGCCGGCCACTACGCGGCCGGCACGGCGTACCTGCCGACCGGTGCAGCCGAGCGGGAGTCCATGGTCGGGCGCATCGAGCAGATCGTGGCCGAGGAGGGCCTGCAGGTCCTCGGCTGGCGTCGGGTCCCGGTCGAGCGGGACGTCGTCGGCCAGATGGCCCGCGACTGCATGCCCGAGTTCCACCAGCTCTTCGTCGCCGCTCCCGGCGGTGAGGTCTCGGGGATGACCCTCGAGCGACTGGCCTTCGTCGCGCGCAAGCGCGCCGAGCGGGAGACCGGCGTCTACTTCGCCTCGCTGTCCGCCCGCACCATCTCCTACAAGGGCATGCTCACGACGGCACAGCTGGAGCCGTTCTACCCCGACCTGTCCGACGAGCGCTTCGAGAGCGAGCTCGGCCTCGTCCACTCCCGGTTCTCGACGAACACCTTCCCCAGCTGGCCGCTGAGCCACCCCTTCCGGTTCATCGCCCACAACGGCGAGATCAACACCGTCAAGGGAAATCGCAACTGGATGCGTGCCCGCGAGTCCCTGCTCTCCAGCGACATCATCCCCGGTGACCTCCAGCGCATCCTGCCGGTGTGCACCCCCGAGGCCTCGGACTCGGCCTCCTTCGACGAGGTGCTCGAGCTGCTCCACCTCGGCGGCCGCTCACTCCCGCACGCGGTGCTGATGATGATCCCCGAGGCGTGGGAGAACCACGCGACGATGGACCCCGCGCTCAAGGACTTCTACGAGTTCCACTCGATGTTCATGGAGCCCTGGGACGGGCCGGCCTGCGTCACCTTCACCGACGGTCGCCTCGCGGGTGCGGTGCTCGACCGCAACGGCCTGCGCCCCGGCCGCTACTGGGTCACCGACGAGGGCCTCGTGGTCCTCGCCTCCGAGTCGGGGGTCCTCGACCTCGACCCCGCGCACGTGGTCCAGAAGGGGCGTCTGCAGCCCGGTCGCATGTTCCTCGTCGACACGGCCGAGGGGCGGATCGTCGAGGACGAGGAGATCAAGGGGCAGCTCGCTGCGGAGCACTCCTACGGGGAGTGGCTGGACGAGGGCCGGATCATGCTCGGTGACCTGCCGCCGCGTGAGCACATCATGCACACGCCGGCGTCCGTCGCCCGTCGTCAGCAGACCTTCGGGTACACGCAGGAGGAGCTGAAGATCCTCCTGACCCCGATGGCCACGAAGGCCATGGAGGCACTGGGCTCGATGGGGACCGACACCCCGGTCGCGGTCCTGTCGGAGAAGCCGCGGCTGATCTTCGACTACTTCACCCAGATGTTCGCGCAGGTGACCAATCCTCCGCTGGACTCCATCCGTGAGGAGCTCGTGACGGCCCTCGGGACCGCGATCGGCCCTGAGGGCAATGTCCTCTCGGCCGACCCCGAGCACGCCCGCCAGGTCATCCTCCCCTTCCCCGTCATCGACAACGACGAGCTGGCGAAGATCGTCCACATCGATGCCGACCGGGAACGCCCCGACAAGGCCACGCACGTGGTCCGCGGACTCTACGACGTCACCGGGGGAGAGGCGGCGCTGCGCGCACGCCTGACGACGATCTGCACGGAGGTCTCCGAGGCGGTCGCCCAGGGCGCCCGCTTCATCGTGCTGTCGGACCGCGACTCCGGCCGCGACCTCGCGCCGATCCCGTCACTGCTGCTCACCTCCGCGGTGCACCACCACCTCATCCGGGAGCGCACCCGCACCCAGTGCGGGCTGATCGTCGAGGCCGGGGACGTGCGCGAGGTGCACCACGTCGCGCTGCTCATCGGGTACGGCGCGGCCGCGGTCAACCCCTACCTCGCCATGGAGTCGGTCGAGGACATGGTCCGGCGCGAGGTGATCACCGAGGTCGACGAGGAGACCGCGGTCACCAACCTCATCAAGGCCCTCGGGAAGGGCGTGCTGAAGGTGATGTCGAAGATGGGCATCTCCACGGTCGCCTCCTACCGCGGTGCGCAGGTCTTCGAGGCGCTCGGCCTCGGCCAGCAGCTCGTCGACGAGTACTTCACCGGCACGGTCAGCCAGCTCGGCGGCGTCGGGCTGGAGGTCATCGCGGCGGAGGCCGCGGCCCGGCACGCCAGCGCCTACCCGCCCGAGGGCACGCGCCTGCCGCACCGCAAGCTCGAGGTCGGTGGCGAGTACCAGTGGCGGCGCGAGGGCGAGCCGCACCTCTTCGACCCCGAGACGGTCTTCCGTCTGCAGCACTCCACGCGCGCCCGCCGCTACGACATCTTCAAGCAGTACACCGCGCGGGTGAACGAGCAGGCCGAGCGGCTGATGACGCTGCGCGGGCTCTTCGCCCTCGCCGGGGGCGAGGAGCGACCCTCGATCAGCATCGACGAGGTCGAGCCGGTCAGCGAGATCGTCCGACGCTTCTCGACCGGTGCGATGAGCTACGGGTCGATCAGCCAGGAGGCGCACGAGACCCTGGCCGTCGCGATGAACCGGCTCGGTGCCCGGTCCAACACGGGGGAGGGCGGTGAGGACCTCGACCGGCTCATGGACCCCGAGCGACGCAGCTCGATCAAGCAGGTGGCCTCGGGGCGCTTCGGCGTCACCTCGACCTACCTCACGCACAGCGACGACATCCAGATCAAGATGGCGCAGGGAGCCAAGCCGGGCGAAGGGGGGCAGCTCCCCGGGCCGAAGGTGTACCCGTGGGTGGCGCGCACCCGGCACTCCACCCCGGGTGTCGGCCTGATCAGCCCGCCTCCGCACCACGACATCTACTCGATCGAGGACCTGGCCCAGCTGATCCACGACCTGAAGAACGCGAACCCGCAGGCGCGGGTGCACGTGAAGCTCGTGAGCGAGGTCGGTGTCGGCACCGTGGCCGCGGGCGTGAGCAAGGCCCACGCGGACGTCGTGCTCATCTCCGGGCACGACGGCGGCACCGGCGCCTCGCCGCTGACCTCGCTCAAGCACGCCGGCGGTCCGTGGGAGCTCGGCCTCGCCTCGACCCAGCAGACGCTCGTGCTCAACGGCCTGCGCGACCGGATCGTCGTCCAGGTGGACGGGCAGATCAAGACCGGGCGTGACGTGATCATCGGGGCCCTGCTCGGCGCCGAGGAGTTCGGCTTCGCGACCGCTCCGCTCGTCGTCAGCGGGTGCGTCCTGATGCGCGTGTGCCACCTCGACACCTGCCCGGTCGGCATCGCGACCCAGAACCCGGAGCTGCGCGAGCGCTACTCCGGCCAGCCGGAGTTCGTCGAGACCTTCTTCGAGTACATCGCGGAGGAGGTGCGCGAGCTGCTCGCCGAGCTCGGTTTCCGTACCCTCGAAGAGGCCGTCGGGCGCGTGGACCTGCTCGACACCCGCACGGCCGTCGACCACTGGAAGGCCTCCGGTCTCGACCTGGGTCCGATCTTCGCCCAGGTCAGCTCCTTCGACGGATCCGGTGTCCGGCACACCAAGGCCCAGGAGCACGGGCTCGAGGACGCCCTCGACCACCGGCTCATCGACCTCGCCGGGCCGGCGCTCGAGGACGGCACCGCGGTCACCGGTGAGGTCACGGTCCGCAACGTCAACCGCACCCTGGGCACCATGCTCGGTCACGAGGTGACCAAGCGGCACCCGGAGGGCCTGCCCGACGGGACGATCGAGCTGACGCTCACCGGCTCCGCCGGTCAGAGCCTGGGTGCCTTCCTCCCCAGGGGCATCACCCTGCGGTTGGTCGGCGACGCCAACGACTACGTGGGCAAGGGCCTGTCCGGGGGCCGCATCATCGTCCGTCCGCCGGAGGATGCCCGTTACGTCGCCGAGGACAACGTCATCGCCGGCAATGTCATCGGCTACGGGGCGACCTCCGGTCAGCTCTTCCTGCGCGGTGTCGTCGGTGAGCGCTTCTGCGTGCGCAACTCCGGCGCATCGGCGGTCGTCGAGGGTGTCGGTGACCACGGGTGCGAGTACATGACCGGTGGCACCGTCCTCGTCCTCGGGCCGACCGGTCGCAACTTCGCGGCCGGGATGTCCGGAGGCACGGCCGTCGTCCTCGACCTCGACGCGTCGCTCGTCAACCGCGAGCTCGTCGACGTCACCCCCCTTCGCGACGGTGACCGGCAGGCCGTCCTCGAGCTGCTCGGGCAGCACCTCGAGGAGACCGGGTCTGCCGTCGCCCAGCGACTCCTGGCGGACCCGGAGACGGCCCTGAGCCGCTGCTCCCTCGTCCTGCCCCGCGACTACCAGCGCGTCCTCGACGTGCGGGCCGATGCCGAGGCCGAGGGCCTCGACGTCAACGGGCCGCTCGTCTGGGACCGGATCATGGAGGTACCCCGTGGCTGACCCGCACGGCTTTCTCACCACCCGCGAGCGCGAGCTCCCGCAGCGTCGTCCCGTCGACGTCCGGATCAAGGACTGGAAGGAGGTGTACGAGGAGCAGCAGTCCGGCGAGCTCGAACGCCAGGCCGGTCGGTGCATGGACTGCGGCATCCCCTTCTGCCACTCCGGCTGTCCGCTGGGCAACCTCATCCCCGAGTGGAACGACCTCGCCTGGCGCGGTCACTGGCACGAGGCGATCGAGCGGCTGCACGCGACGAACAACTTCCCCGAGTTCACCGGCCGCCTCTGCCCGGCCCCCTGCGAGACCGCCTGCGTGCTCGGCATCAACCAGCCGGCAGTGACGATCAAGCAGATCGAGGTGACGACGATCGAGGAGGCCTTCGGCCGGGGCGACGTCCCGCCCCAGATCCCCGACCGGCTCACCGGCAAGACCGTCGCCGTCGTCGGCTCCGGCCCGGCCGGACTGGCCGCTGCCCAGCAGCTGACCCGGGCCGGGCACACCGTCGCCGTCTACGAGCGCGATGACAAGCCCGGTGGGCTGCTGCGCTACGGCATCCCCGAGTTCAAGATGGAAAAGCGCATCGTCGACCGCCGCATCCAGCAGATGAAGGCCGAGGGCACGCGCTTCCGCTCCGGCGTCGACATCGGCACCGAGATCACCGGACAGCAGCTGCGGGACCGCTACGACGCCGTCGTCATGGCCATCGGCGCGACCGTCCCCCGCGACCTGCCGGTCCCCGGCCGCGAGCTCGGCGGCATCCACCAGGCGATGGACTTCCTGCCGCCGGCCAACCGGGTCGCGCTCGGCGAGGAGGTCGAGGGACAGGTCACCGCGCAGGGCAAGGACGTCATCATCATCGGTGGCGGTGACACCGGCGCCGACTGCCTCGGCACCTCGACCCGTCAGGGCGCGAGGTCCGTGACGAGCCTCGAGATCATGCCGCAGCCCGGTGAGGACCGTCCGGACAACCAGCCGTGGCCGACCTACCCGATGCTCTTCCGTGTCGCCTCCGCGCACGAGGAGGGTGGCGAGCGGGTCTACTCGGTCTCCACGACCGAGATCCTCGGTGACGAGGAGGGCATGGTCAGCGGACTGCGCCTGACCGAGGTCACCCGCGGTGACAGCGGCTTCGAGCCGGTCGAGGGGAGTGATCGGGTCATCCCCGCACAGCTCGTGCTGCTCGCCATGGGCTTCCTCGGCCCGGAGCCGGAGGGCGTCGTCGCACAGCTCGGCCTGGAGACCGACGACCGTTCGGCGATCGTGCGCGATCGCACCTACGCCACGAGCGTGCCGGGGGTCTTCGTCGCCGGCGACGCCGGACGCGGGCAGTCACTCATCGTGTGGGCCATCGCGGAGGGGCGGGCCGCCGCGCACGGCGTCGACACCTTCCTCATGGGTCGCTCCCAGCTTCCGCGTCCGATCAACCCGACGGACCGGCCACTCATGGCGTGAGGTCCGTCCGCGTCGGGCGGCATAGGGTGGAGACATGCGCCGCGCCAAGATCGTCTCCACCCTCGGCCCCTCGACCTCCACCCCCGAGCGCATCCGTGAGCTGGTCTCGGCGGGCATGGATGTCGCCCGGCTGAACCTCTCCCACGGCGAGTACGAGGTCCACGAGGCCAACTACCGCAGCGTGCGCGCCGCGAGCGACGAGACGGGTCACGCGGTCGGGGTCCTCGTCGACCTGCAGGGACCCAAGATCCGTACCGGCCGCTTCGCCGACGGGCCGATCACCCTGGGCGCGGGTGACCACTTCACCATCACCACCCGCGATGTGCCCGGCGACCAGGACACCGTCGGCACGACCTACCCGGGCCTGGCCGGGGACGTGAGCGCCGGCGACACGATCCTCGTCGACGACGGCAAGATCACCCTCGCAGTCCACGACGTCGACGAGACCGACGTGCGCTGCGTCGTCGTCTACGGAGGACCGCTCTCGGACAACAAGGGCATCAACCTGCCCGGTGCCGCGGTGAGCGCTCCTGCGCTGTCGGAGAAGGACCAGCAGGACCTGCGGTGGGCGTTGGGCCTGCGCGCCGACTACATCGCCCTGAGCTTCGTGCGCTCCGCGGAGGACATCACCCGGGTGCACGAGATCATGGACGAGGCCGGCGTGCGGCTGCCCGTGATCGCGAAGATCGAGAAGCCCCAGGCCGTCGCCGCCCTCGAGGAGATCATCGAGGCCTTCGACGGGATCATGGTCGCCCGCGGGGACCTCGGCGTCGAGCTGCCCCTCGAGGAGGTGCCGCTCGTCCAGAAGCGCGCCGTGGAGATGTGCCGGCAGAAGGCCAAACCGGTCATCGTCGCGACGCAGGTGCTCGAGTCGATGATCGACAACTCGCGGCCGACCCGGGCCGAGGCGTCCGACGCCGCCAACGCCGTCCTCGACGGCGCCGACGCCCTGATGCTCTCCGGGGAGACCGCCGTCGGCAAGTTCCCCATCGAGGTGATCAAGACGATGTCGAAGATCATCGAGGCGACCGAGGAGGAGGGCATGAGCCGGATCCGCAACCTCATGGGTCCGCCGACGACCCAGGGCGGCGTCGTCACCGCTGCCGCCGCGGAGGTGGGCGAGGCCCTGGGCGCGAAGTACCTCGTCGCCTTCACCCAGCTCGGGGGGTCGGCCCGCCGTCTGGCGCAGGTGCGCTCGGGCCTGCCGATGCTCGCCTTCTCGCCGGTGCAGGACACCCGCTCCCAGCTCTCGCTCGTGTGGGGCATGCAGACCTTCCTCACCGGGCCGGTGACCCACACCGACCAGTACGCCCTCCAGGTCGACGAGCAGCTCCTCGGACTCGGGTGGTGCGAGGAGGGCGACCGGGTGGTCATCGTCGCCGGGTCACCCCCCGGTGTCCCGGGCTCGACCAACGCCCTGCGGGTGCACCGGATCGGTGATGCGAAGAACAAGACGGCCATCGCCTACCAGGAGGATGCGGAGCCCCCCGCCGGTGCACTCCCCGGTGGGATGGGCTGACGCAGGAATCATCACCGTCGGTCGGTATGCTTGCGGCGCACTCCCGCCGGGGTGGTGGAACGGCAGACACGGAGCACTCAAAATGCTCTGCCCGAAAGGGCGTGCGGGTTCGAGTCCCGCCCTCGGCACCACGGACTCACCAACGACGAAGGATGGACCATGACGGCGCAGACCGAGAGCCAGCAGGGCCAGCGGGTGCTGCTCGCGGAGGACGAGGCGCTGATCCGCCTCGATCTGGCCGAGATGCTCACCGAGGCCGGGTACGACGTCGTCGGGCAGGCGAGCAACGGCGAGGAGGCGGTCTCCCTGGCGGAGTCGTTGCGTCCCGACCTGATCATCATGGACATCAAGATGCCGGTCATGGACGGACTCACGGCCGCCGAGACCATCGGTGAGCAGCGGATCTGCCCGGTGATCATGCTCACGGCCTTCTCGCAGAAGGAGCTCGTCGAGCGGGCACGTGACGCGGGCGTCATGGCCTACATCGTCAAGCCCTTCACCGTCTCCGACGTGACCCCGGCGATCGAGGTCGCGACCTCCCGCTGGTCCGAGCTGAAGGCCTTGGAGTCCGAGGTCGCCGACCTCGGGGAGCGACTCGAGACCCGCAAGGCCGTCGAGAAGGCCAAGGGCGTGCTGATGAAGAAGCTGAAGATCACCGAGGCCGAGGCCTTCCGGTGGATCCAGAAGACGGCGATGGACCGTCGTCTGGGCATGCGAGAGGTGGCCGACGCCGTCGTCTCGGGCATGGACAAGGCCTGATCCACCGCGGCGCCCGAGTCAGCGCAGGAGCACCACCAGCTGGGTCAGCAGCGGCGCGACGACGAGCGCCGGCAGCATGTCTCCCACGGGGATCTGACGGATCCGCAGCAACCGCAGTGCGATCCCGACGAGGATGAGGCCGCCGGTGGCCGTGAGCGCGGCGATGTGGGCTTCAGGGAGCACCGAGCCGACGATGACGCCGACGAGGGTCAGTCCGCCCTGGACGACACCGACGCTCACCGCCGACATGAGCACCCCGATGCCGAAGGTCGAGGCGAAGGCCAGGGCGGCGAAACCATCGAGCACCGACTTCAGCGCGAGCTTGTCGATGCCTCGCCCGAGGCCGTCGTCGAGAGTACCGAGGATGGCCAGCGGGCCGACGCAGAAGAGCAGGCTCGCGGTGAGCCACCCCTCGATGAACCGCTCGCGGGCGGCGTGATCCTCCCGGCCGCGCCCGAGGAAGCCCTGGACGGTCCCGGCGAGGGTGCCCAGACGGCGCTCGATGCCGAGCAGTGAGCCGATGACGCTGCCGATGAGCAGCGAGCCGAGGACGATGAGCACCGGAGCGCTCGAGCCGACGGCATCGGCGAGTGCGGGGGAGAGGACGTCCATGACGGACAGTCCCGCCACGATGAGCGTCACCAGGCCGAGGCAGTCGGTCACGACCTCGCGGGTCGCTGCCGGCAGACGCCCGCCCACGGCCATCCCGGCGAGCGCGCCGGCGACGACCGTGAGCACGTTGAGGACCGTGCCGGCACCGATGAAGTCCACGTCAACGCCCTTCGTCGTCACTCGCCGGGGTCACGGTAGACGCCCAGGGTTCCCTCGCGGTACTCCATCTCGACGGTCGTGACTTCGTACGCCGAGGCGGACATGCCCTGCATGAGGTCCGGCTCGGCGCTGTCGGTGATGAAGAGGACATCCGACCCCTCCGGTGCGGAGCGACCCCACAGGTGCTCGGCGTCCTCGGTGAAGGGCCAGGCCCTCAGGTAGTGGGGGTTCCACCCGGCCCGCTGCGCCTCCCAGGCCACCCCCGGGGCAGCGCCCAGCGTCGGGACGAAGCCGAGGCCGACGATCTTGACGTGCCGGCCCTCGCCCGGGCCCAGGTCGGCCACGCTCTCGCGGGCGACGGTGTTCATCGCGCGGGTCTCGGCCCAGCGGGGTTGCGACGAGAGGACGGCGGCGCCGAGACCGGCCACCACGAGACCGCCGGCCAAGGGCAGGGCGATCCGCGGGGCGAGGTGGGGCGTCGCATTCTCCAAGTAGGCCAGACCGCGCCAGGCCAGCGCCGCCCAGGTGAAGGCGACGACGGGCAGCCACGTGATCACCCAGTAGGGGGCGGCCGGGAACTCGGGCAGCCGGGAGGCCGTGGCGACCATCCCGAGGTTGGCGAGCAGGGCGACTCGCGCCGGCCAGACACTGCTGGCGCGTCCCTGCGGAACCCGCCACCCGCTGCTGATGACGGCGAGCAGGACGAGGACGGCGACGCCGACGGCGGTGCCCACGCTCGTCCCCTGCGTCAGGAGCTCACCGGAGTAGGGACGAAAGCCCCCATGCGGGAGGGGCGCGAGCAGGCTGAGGTGGCGCAGTCCGGCGGCCAGCCCGATCGGGTCGCCGGTGCCCGACGTCGCCCACCGGAAGAGCTGGGTGGGGTTGTTGGGTCGGTGGATGAAGATCTCGAGGATGCTCGGGAGCCAGACGAGGATCCCCAGTCCGAGGGCCCAGCGTCCGGAACGGATCCGCGCCCGCACACCCGGTGAGGGCCGCACGCGTCGGCCGCGGTGCGTGCGCGACCGCAGACGCACGAGGGCATGGTCCGAGCGGCGCCGACGCAGTGCGGGCTCCACCGCGAGCGCGACGGCGCCGAGTGCGAGAGCCACCGCGAGGGGGACGAAGGCGAGGTTTCCCTGGGCGATGAGCGAGACCGCGATGACGAAGGGGGGCAGCGCCCGGTGGTCGCCGCGAGCGAGCGCCCACAGCAGGAGCAGGCTCAGGTAGGTCGGCAGAAGAGGTGCATAGGGGTTGAGCGGCCGGAACATCGCCTCGGGGCCGATGGCCCACTGGGCGAGGATCAGCCCCCCGGTGAAGACGACGACACCGAGGCCGCCGCCGAGGCGGCGGGCCCACACGACGGTGAGGACCGAGGCGATGGCGGCGATGAGGGCGCCCCCGACGGCGATACCGGCGCTGGCGCCCCCGGTCAGGGCGAGGGGGAGCGCGAGGAGGTAGAACTGCAGCGGCCCGAGGTGGTGGGTGGCCAGGCCCTCGTCGACGCCGTCGCCGGAGGTGCTGCGCATCCCGGTGATCGGGAAGCGCCCGTCGAGGACATCGGCCGTGCGCAGGGCGACGGTGGCGTCGTCGCCGTGAGGGGCCCAGTCGTTGCCGAGGGCCCGGAGGACGGCGATGACCGGGCCGAGCAGGACCGCGACGACCGCGAGTGCGACGAACCGATCGGTGGCGTCCCACCCCCGGGGATCGAGGCGGCGGACGAGAGCGGGTGCGAGGGTGCGGGTTCGCACTCTCGGGCTCAGGCGCCGGGCGGCAGGTCGCGCAACAGGCAGGTGATCCGGGCGGTGCAGGTGCGACGGCCCTCGTCGTCGGTGAGGGTCACGTCGTAACAGGTCACGGTGCCGCCGAGGGTCACGGGGACGGCGGTGGCGGTCACCCAGCCCGAGCGCGCGGCACGGTGGTGGGTGGCGTTGATGTCCAGTCCGACGGAGATCTTGCCCAGCGGACCGGCGTGGAGCGCCGAGCCGATCGATCCGACGGTTTCCGCGAGGACGACGCTGGCCCCACCGTGGAGGATTCCGTAGGGCTGGGTGTTGCCCTCGACCGGCATGCGGGCCCGGACCCGCTCCGGTACGGCCTCGAGCACCTCGATGCCCATGCGCTCCGGCAGGGCTCCGCGGTAGGAGTTGAGCTCCTCCACGGTCGGGGCGTGGCTCGGTACCGGCATGGTGGCGTCGGTCATCGTGTCTCCTACATCCGTCGATCGGTCTCGGGTCAGCCTGCCACGACCGTGGCCTGTCGTCCCAAGCGCCTAGGCTGTCGCGCGTGAGTCGACTACTGCTGCTGGACGGACACTCCTTGGCCTACCGGGCCTTCTTCGCGCTCCCTGCGGAGAACTTCTCGACGAGTACGGGTCAGCACACCAATGGTGTCTATGGCTTCGTCGCGATGCTCATCAACGTGTTGCGTGACGAGGAGCCGACGCACGTGGCCGTGGCCTTCGACGTCTCGAGGGCGACCTTCCGCAGCGCGGAGTACTCGGACTACAAGGCCGGGCGCAGTGCGACCCCCGATGCCTTCAGCGGTCAGATCCCCCTGCTCCAGGAGGTCCTCGACGCGCTGAACATCACGCACGTGCAGCTCGACGGCTACGAGGCCGACGACGTCATCGCCACCCTGACGACCCAGGGCCAGGACGCCGGGATGGACGTCCTCATCTGCTCGGGCGACCGTGACACCCTCCAGCTCATCGACGATCGCACCACCGTGCTCTACCCCAAGAAGGGGGTCTCCGACCTCGCCCGGATGACGCCCGGGGCGGTGACGGAGAAGTACGGGGTCGGTCCGGACCGCTACAGCGACCTCGCCGCTCTCGTCGGCGAGACGAGCGACAACCTTCCCGGGGTGCCGGGAGTCGGCCCGAAGACGGCGGCGAAGTGGCTCAACACCCACGGCGACCTCGAGGGCATCGTCGCCGGCGTCGACCAGATCGGCGGCAAGGCCGGCCAGTCGCTGCGTGACCACCTCGACCAGGTGCTGCGCAACCGACGTCTCAATGCCCTGGTCCGGGACGCCCCCATCGATGTCGGGGTCACCGACCTCGAGCGACGGGAGTGGGACCGGGAGAAGGTCCACACCCTCTTCGACAGTCTCGAGTTCCGGGTGCTGCGGGACCGGCTCTTCGCCACCTTTGACACCGCCGAGACCGAGGTCAGCGGTGGGATCGAGGTCGACGGCAGCGTCCTCGCCGAGGACGAGCTGGCGGGATGGCTCGAGGAGAACGGCGGCGGTCGCCTGGGCGTCGAGGTCGTCGGTGAGTGGGGTCGCGGTGCGGGGGAGGTCACCGGCCTCGGGCTCGCCACCGTCGAAGGGAGGGCGGCCTTCGTCAGCGTGCCGCAGCTCAGCCCCGGGGACGAGGCCGCGCTGCGCGGCTGGCTCGAGGACGCCGAGCGTCCGAAGGTGTTGCACGATGCCAAGGGGCCGCTGCTCGCCCTCGCGTCATCGGGGCTCCCGTTGACGGGACTCGCCGTCGACACGGCGATCGCGGCCTACCTCGTGCGACCGGACCAGCGCTCCTACGACCTGACCGACCTTGCCGTGCGCCACCTCGGCCGCGACCTCTCGGGCCGCGACGAGTCCGGGCAGGACCAGGGGATGCTCGACTTCACCGCGGACGACGACGAGGCCGGGCAGGGCGCGATGACCCGCGCGGCTGCGGCCGTCGAGCTCGCCGCGGTACTCGAGGAGCAGGTCGAGGAGACCGGGGGGACGCGACTGATGCGGGAGGTCGAGATGCCCGTCGTCGGCGTGCTCGCCGCGATGGAGACCGCGGGGATCGCCGTGGACGCCCAGGCGCTGACGACCCTCGAGTCGCAGTTCGCCGCCAAGGTCGCCACGGCCCAGGCGGACGCGTGGGCGGCGATCGACGACGAGCAGATCAACCTCGGTTCGCCCAAGCAGCTCCAGACGGTGCTCTTCGACACGCTGGGACTGCCCAAGACCCGCAAGACCAAGACCGGGTACACCACCGATGCGGACGCGTTGGCCGACCTCTACGCCAAGACGGAGCACCCCTTCCTCGAGGCGCTGTTGCGTCACCGGGACGCGACGCGGCTACGCGTGACCGTCGAGGGGCTGATCAAGTCGGTCGCCGACGACGGACGGATCCACACGACCTACCAGCAGACGATCGCGGCGACCGGTCGGCTGTCATCGACCGACCCGAACCTGCAGAACATCCCGATCCGCACGGAGGAGGGCCGGCGCATTCGCGAGGTCTTCGTCGTCGGTCCGGGATTCGAGACCCTGATGTCGGCCGACTACAGCCAGATCGAGATGCGGGTCATGGCGCACCTGTCCGGGGACGCGGGGCTGATCGAGGCCTTCCGCACGGGGGAGGACCTGCACCGCTTCGTCGGCGCCCGGGTCTTCTCCGTCGCACCGGAGGACGTCACGCCGCCGATGCGCAGCAAGGTCAAGGCGATGTCGTACGGCCTCGCCTACGGGCTGAGCGCCTTCGGTCTGTCCAAGCAGCTGGGCATCTCGACCGGGGAGGCGACCGGTCTCATGGAGGAGTACTTCGAGCGCTTCGGCGGGGTGCGTGACTACCTCGACGAGGTCGTCGACCGAGCGCGTGCCACGGGGTACACCGAGACGATGCTCGGGCGTCGCCGTTACCTGCCCGACCTCACGAGCGACAACCGGCAGCGACGTCAGATGGCCGAGCGGATGGCGCTCAATGCGCCGATCCAGGGCTCGGCCGCGGACATCATGAAGATCGCGATGCTGCGGGTCGACGAGGCACTCACCGCCTCCGACCTCACCTCGCGCGTGCTGCTGCAGGTCCACGACGAGCTGGTCATCGAGGTGGCGACCGGGGAGGCCGCGCGGGTCGAGGAGCTCGTGCGGGGCGAGATGGGCGCGGCGATCGACATGGACGTCCCGCTCGATGTGTCGATCGGCCTCGGGCGGACCTGGCACGACGCCGCTCACTGAGCCTCGTCAGGGCGCCGTCCGGACCTCGCCGGTCCCCAGTGCGTCGTCGCAGACCCGTGCGCCAGCGCCCACGTGCGCGCCTCGGCCGATGACGGACCGTCGGACCCGTGCGTGCGCGTCGATCCGGGCCCCCGTGAGCACGACGGCCGAATCCATCGTGACGCCGGCGCCGACGAGGGCGCCCGGATGGACGACCGTCCCGCCGGTCAGCTCTGCGCTCGGGTCCACGGTGGCGCCGGCCAGCACGAGGGCGGGACCCTGCGGGGTGGGGGCGGCCCCCGGCCAGGGGGCGAGCAACAGGTCCCGGTTGGCCGTGACGAGGCCGGCGGGGGTGCCCACATCGAGGAAGTAGGCCCTCGCGTCGTGGGCGAGCAGCGCTCCGCGGGTGGCGAGGGCGGGGAAGACCTCCCTCTCGAGCGACACCGGTCCGGTGTCGGGCAGGTCGTCGACGAGGTCCGGGCGCACGACGTAGGTGCCGGCGTTGACGGTGTGCGAAGGGGGCGTCGGCGACTTCTCGACGAAGGCCGTGATCCGCCGGTCGTCATCGATGAGCACGCTGCCGTAGGGGCGGGCGTCGGCCACCTCACGGACGTGGACCACGCCCACCACCTCGGGAGGCGCGGCCCGTAGTCGACGGACCTGGGCGCCGAGGTCGTGCCCGGAGAGCAGGTCGCCGTTGAGGACGACCACCGCCTCCGCGTCCGGCAGGGCCCGCAGGGCCTCCCGGAGGCCACCGCCGGTGCCCAGTGGTTCCTCCTCCACGACCGTGATGAGGTCGACACCCCGCGCGTGCAGTCGGGCGATGAGGCCCGCGAAGTCAGCGTGTCGGTATCCCGTGGACAGCACGACCCGGTCGACGCCGATGGCGGTGAGGGCGGCGACCTGGTGCTCGACGAGGGTCCAGGGGCCGACGGGCAGCAGGGGTTTGGGGCAGTCCGCGGTCAGGGGGTGCATCCGGCGCCCGTGCCCGCCGGCGAGGATGATGGCGTCGGTGCGGCTCAGGAGGGGTCCTCCCCCCGAGAGATCTGCTGCAGGCGCGGTGCGAGCCAGCGCCAGAAGATCGGGCCGGACCGGTCCGTGAAGTGGATGGCGTCCTCGTAGAGCGGTACACCGTTGACCCGGCTGTGGTAGTCGTCCCCGGGGCACAGCCGGGAGTACTGGTCGAGGACCGGGACGTCATTCGCCTTCGCCCAGGCCTCGACGCTCTCGTTGAGGGTGGTGACGACGTCGGTGTCGTTGACCCGCTCGATCTCCTCGCTGCTGAAGGTCGGCATCCGGTGGCAGGCGAGGTTGATCACGGCGAAATGACTCCCCGCGGCGGCGGCTTCCGCCTTGTCCAGATTGTCCTCGATGAGCCTCTCCCACTCCGGCGAGCCGAGCTTCACGAGGCGGCCGTCGACCATGCGGTCGGTGACCATCGTCTGGGCGACGAAGTAGAGCACGACGTCGGGCCGATCCTTCTGCAGCTCGCTCGTCCAGCTCTCACGCCACTGGGCGCAACCCTTCCGGTCGGGGACCGTCGCCCCGTCGCTGAACCGAGGGGCGTCCAGTGGGTCGCACCCGACGTTCGTCACGCCCGTGACCCGCAGATCAGGGTGGTTGGATGAGCGGAAGTTGGTGATCAGACTCTCGGGGACCGAGTTGCCGATGAAGGCCACCGAGGTCAGCTGGCCACCTGGCCGGTAGCTGACGTCGGGGATGGTGACCTCCCCGGAGCCGGCGAGGGGCGGGGCGACCGTGCGCGCCGCGGCAGGCATCGTCAGGGCACCGAGGATGAGTGCAGGCACCGTGGCCCAACAGATCAGCGCACTCGTCCGGGGGAGTCGGGGGACCAGAGCTCGCACACCCTCGCGGCGGACGGGCCGCTCGACGAAGCGGTAGGACAGCCAGGCCAGCACCCCGGTCAGGGTGACCTGCAGCAGGACCCGTGCCCAGGTGGGCCAGGGGAGGACCTGGTCGTTGAGGAAGATGACGATCGGCCAGTGCCACAGGTAGAGGCCGTAGGAAACCACCCCGATCCGGCGCAACGGCTCCCAGGAGAGCACCGTCTGGACGAACGAGGTGGACGGGCTCGTCGCGGCGACGAGCACCACGCTGATGAGCACGGAGAGGGCGACGGCTCCCCCTTCGAAGAGGGCGCTCTGGGCCGCTCCGGCCCACCAGAAGGCGGACAGCACGACGAGCAGTGCGGGCAGGGCCAGGCGGCGGCACCACAGATCCAGGGCCCGCACGAGGTCGCGGTCCACCGCGCCCGGTCCACTGCTGATGAAGGCGGCGACGGCCGCACCCACGAGGAGCTGGTGCGCCCGGGTGTCGGTTCCGTAGTAGACGCGGCTGGGGTCGATGCCGGGGTGGTGGAGCAGTGCCATGAGCAGCGCTGAGCCGGCGCCGAGGAGTACGAGGACGCCGACGAGCGTCGCGCGGCGGCGGATGAGCGCGAGCAGCCCGATGAGCAGGATCGGGTAGAGGATGTAGAACTGCTCCTCGACCGCCAGCGACCACGCGTGACGCACGGGCGAAGGGGAGGCCAGCTGGCCGAAGTAGGCCTCGTCACCGAGGACGAAGCGCCAGTTGGCGACATAGCCGAGGGTGGCCATGACGTCGCCGGCCACACTTGTCGTCCGGCCGGGGAGGGTGAGGAAGGTCGCGGCGGCCAGGACCGCGGCGAGGACGAGGAACAGCGCCGGGAGGAGCCGACGGGCCCGGGCCAGCCAGAAGCCGATGAGATCGATCCGGCCGCGCCGCCGCCGGTGCTCGGCGAGCAGGAGCGAGGTGATGAGGAAGCCGGAGATGACGAAGAAGACGTCGACGCCGAACCAGCCACCGGGCAGTGCCGAGGGCAGCACGTGGTAGGTGATGACCGAGAGGACGGCAAGGGCCCGCAGGCCGTCGATGGCCGGGCGGTAGGGCAGGGACGTGTGCGTCGGTGCTGGCGAGGTCATGTCCTGATTCCGGAGGGGGCGACTCATTATGACCCGACCCGTGGGTAATATGCGCTGTATGACTGAGCACACCGAGGCGATCTCTCCGACACGGAAGTTCGCCCCACTGGCCATCATCCTCGCGATCCCGCTCCTCTTCGCGGCAGTCTTCTTCTACACCAGTCCGGTGGTGCTCGAGACCGGCGGTGACCAGGGCATCTTCAAGTGCGGGTCGCCGAGCTCGCCCAACACCAAGGCCGAGAACGTGTGCCAGGTACCGGAGAAGGTCGAGCGCAACAAGGCCATGTACTCCGGGCTCTCCGGGGTGACGCTGCTCGGTCTGGGCGCGATGTGGCTGCTCCGCGGCCAGCGCGACGACGAGGACGAGTTGGACGAGGACGGTCGTCGTGCTCGCGACATCGACCTGCGCGAGGACCGCGAAGAGCGTGGTCGCGGTCCGCGCGGGTCCCTGCGTGGAGTCGACCCTGACCGCGGCCGCAGTCGCGGGCGGGCCACGGACGGTGACCCCGAGGTGGGCACGCCCGACGACGTCGAGGTCGCACCGACCCGCTCCTCCCGCCGGGGCGCGGGCGGCCGCAGGGCGGTGCTGCGCGATGACGACTTCGCCGACCCGGCGCCGCGGCGTCGCACCGATGACGATTGGTCCTCGGACGGCTGGCGCTGATGCGGGTCGAGGACTTCCTCGCCGAGGTCGACCTGGCCTTCGGCGGGGACCCGCAGACGAGCGAGCCGCGGGATCCGGCCTTCGCCGAGATCGCTGCGACGGTCAACGGGTACACCTCGGCCAACGAGCTCGCGGTGCTCAACGCAGCAGCCAGGGTCCTGCCCGCGGACGAGTGCTACCTCGAGGTCGGCAGCTACAAGGGCCGCTCGATGTGCGCTGCGGTCCGGGGTGTGAGCGACAAGGCCTTCTACATCGTGGAGAACTACCTCGAGTTCGGCATGCAGGGCCAGGAGGCGCGCGCCGAGCTCGAGCGCAACCTCCGGACCCACGCCGCCCACGCGGACGTTCGACTCATCGAGGGCAACTGCTTCTCGCTGCTGCGCCGGCCGGGGGTCATCGACCGTCCGGTCGGCGTCTACTTCTACGACGGTGAGCACACCGGCCTCTCGCACTACCTCGCGCTCGGGATCATCGAGCCCTGGCTGGCCGACGAAGCGGTCGTCCTCGTCGACGACGCCACCTACCCCATGGTCAGCGGGGCGCACGAGGAGTTCATCGCCAGGCACCCGCAGTGGCGCGTCGAGCGCCGCTGGGACGCCGAGACCAACGGCGACCCGCGCTGGGCGAACGGCCTGCACGCGCTGAGCTTCCGTCGGGACGAGGACACCGCCCGTGGCAGCGCCGAGCCCTGGGACGTGCGCTGGCGCCGTCTGACCTACCTCTCCTCCCTCGGTCCCGGTCAGAAGGCCGCGTGGACGGCCATCCACCGCTTCCCGGAGCTCATCCCGCTGGCGAAGAAGCTCTACCCCTCGAAGAGGGCCAGCTCGATCGACTCGCGAGGAACACAGGAAAGACCGTCGGAACAGGGCGAGTCATAGGCACAAGACTTGCTGGCGGAGTTGCTCCGCCAGGGTAGAGGCACCGCAGGGCTTTTGAATGAGTTCACCATGCGTGGGGCTGCGGCGCCCGTCTGGTGATCGACGTCGCGAACCGGTGGTGAGCAGAACGTCTTGTCGACCATCCCGAAAATCGGGTTGGCCGGCTGGCGGACGATTCAGTCGTGCCTCCCGCTCGCGGCGAGCACCTGTGCCGCGGAAACACGGGCGACGTCCGCCGCCGTCGGATCGTGCTCGAGAAACGCCGTGATGATCGTGCCCTCCATGAGCTGGACGATCTGACGGGCCACGAGCTGTGGGTCCGTGACATCGCACCGCGCGACGAGTTCGGTGACCCACTCGCGGGTACTCGCCTTGTGCCGCATCACGGCTTCGTGTGCCGGGTGGGCGGGGTCGCTCAGCTCCACCGTCGCGTTGACGAAGGCGCACCCCCGAAAGCTCGGTCGAATGAACCATTCCCGCAAGGAGTCGAAGATCCCGAGCACCTGATCCGTGGCCGAGGAGTCGGCGGACAGGCCCTGGCGCAGGTGATCGCGGTAGCGCGAGGCGATGTGGTGCAGGCATTCGACGATGAGCTCGTCCTTGGTCCCGAAGTGCTTGTAGAGCGTCATCTTCGCGACGCCGATCTCGTCGATCAGGGTGTCCACACCCAGACCGGTTCCGCGCTCGTAGAACAGCCTCGAGGCCTGGTGGACGATCAGATCCCGCTTGTTGGGCCGGGTTCGTTGCGCCACACGGACCACCTCCTCCATCAGCCTCATGGTACGCCCTTGCGTAGGCAGACAGGTCTGTCTAGTGTCCACCCAACGAACACGACGAGGTGGCGCGGATGATCCAGGACCCACGGGTGGACGAGGAGCAGGGCGCGACGGCTCGCCGACAACGAGCTGCGATTGCCGCGGTGCAGGTGCTGGGGCTGGCCGTGTGGTTCTCGGTCTCCGCCGTCGTACCCGCCCTGCGCGAGGACTGGGGCATCAGCACTGCCGGCGGCGTGTGGCTGACCGGGGCGACGCAGCTCGGATTCGTCGTCGGGGCCGTCGCATCGGCTGCCCTGAACCTCGCCGACCGGTTCCCCGCACACCGCCTCCTCGCTGCCGGTGCCGCAGCCGCCGCCATGTGCACTGTGGGGTTCGCTCTCCTCGTCGACGGGATGGGCGCGGCGATTCCCGTGCGGTTCCTCACGGGAGTGTGTCTGGCCGGGGTCTACCCGGTCGGGATGAAGCTCATGGTCTCGTGGGCGCCGAGTTCCAACAGGGGCCTGGCCCTGGGTGTGCTCATCGGTGCGCTGACTCTGGGGTCGATCACGCCCCAGCTGATCGGCGGGGTGGGTGACCTCCCTTGGCCCACGGTCCTGCTCATCGCCTCCGGCCTCGGCGTCCTCGGCGCGCTCGTGGCCGTGCTCGTCGTGCGACCGGGCCCGCACCTACCGACGGCCCAGACCCTCCGGCCCCGCTACGCGGTGACGATGTTCACCGAGCGTGGCCCGCTCCTGACCAACCTCGGGTACTTCGGGCACATGTGGGAGCTCTACGCCCTCTGGGTGTGGGTGCCGGTCTTCCTCGCCAGCAGTCCCGCGGCGGCGTTCCTGCCGGGTTCCATCGGCCTGGTCGTCTTCGTCACCATGGGCGTCTGCGGGGCGATCGGGTGTCTCCTCGGCGGGTGGGGCGCGGACCGGTTCGGACGCCCCAGGGCCGCCGCGACGGCTCTGGTCGTCAGCGGAACGTGCTGTGTGCTCTCCCCACTCGCCTTCGGCGCCGGAGCGCTCCTCCTCGTTCCCTTCTGCGCGGTGTGGGGTGCATCGGTGATCGCGGACTCCGGCGTGTTCTCCACCTCGTTGAGCGAGACGGCCGATCCACGGTTCATCGGGACCGCCCTCACTGCCCAGACCGCGCTGGGCTTCGCGCTGACCGTGGTCAGCATCCAGGTGGTCCCCATGATCGCCGACGGCATCGGCTGGCGGTACGCCTTCCTCGTCCTCGCGCCGGGACCGGCCCTCGGCGCACTGGCCATGCGGGCCCTGGACGCATCCGTCCCCCTGCGCGCTGATGCGGAACTCGTGGATCGACCGGAGGAACCCAAGTTGAAGGAGTCGCGTCAACGAAACTTGGCGTCAGCAAGGAGGCGGGTGATGCCCCACCGGAGGCAACGCCCCTCCATGGACGACCGCGAATGCCCTCGGATGCCACGATGACCACGCAGCCGGGCCCCCTTGGCCAGTCCTTGCGCCACCATCGAGTCACCGCACGCGAGGCCGAGGTCCTGCTCCTCGTGGCCCGACGCCGTACGAACGCTGAAATCGCCCAGGCCATGACCCTCTCCATACGAACGGTCGAGAGCCACATCTCCTCCTTGCTGTCGAAGTTCGACGTCAATGACCGCATCGCGCTGTCTGACCGAATGACCGAGCTAGCGGCTGGGGGGCCCCAGTCGATCGAGCCCCCGTCGGCCCTACTCCACTGGAACGGCACCGCTCCCTTCGTCGGTCGCCGGGAGGAACTGCGCCTGCTGAAGGCCACGTGGCACGAAGTCCTGGACGGGGAGCAGCGTGTCGTCTCCATCAGCGGCGAGGCTGGCATCGGGAAGACGTCCATCGCCGCGCAGCTGGCACGGGCAGTGATGCCCGACGCGGCCGCGGTCCTCTACGGCACGTGTCATGAAGAGCGCACCGGCCCTGTCGAGGCACTCGGGGACGCGCTCTCCGCATACGTACGCTCCTGTCCACCAGAAGAACTCCGCACCGCAATCGGTGACCTCCTCCCGGACCTCACCCGGATCATGCCGGGTGTCAGCGATCGACTGCCGGCGCCACAGACTCCCCGCCACGCCGGACCGAACGTCCTTCGACACCGCCTGGTGGAAGGGCTGGGTCGGTTGCTCCGCAGTGCATCTGACCGCGGCCCCGTCCTGCTCGTGCTGGACGACGTTCACGCGGCGCCCCCCCTGACGGTCTTCCTGCTCAAGCACCTGCTGCGCGGCCCCCGCCTCGGAAGGGTCATGGTCGTGCTCACCTACCGAGACGGCGAGGTGGACAAGGACCAGTCCTCACTCCTGGCGGACCTCGCCCGGGAGCCCTACTACACCCCGATGAGGTTGCATCCCTTCGGGCGATTCGAAGTCGCTGAACTGATCCATCGATCTGACGCGGGAACCAGCCTCGCGTCGGCTGAGGCGTTGGCTGCCAGCGTCTGCGCCGAGACACGAGGGAACCCGTTCTTCACCGTGCAGCTGCTGAGGTCCGTCCAGGACAACGCCGGACCGTTGCGATCCGGAACCACACGCCCCATCCCACTGGCGGTCAACGACGTGGTGGACGGCCGGCTCCAGGGTCTGGGACCGACGACCCAGCACGTCTTGCGGATCGCCGCCGTCCTCGGTCACGAGTTCGAACTCCCTCTCCTGGGCCTAGTGGCCGAGATCCCCGAGACCGAGCTACTCGGGTGCGTGGAGGAGGCAACCAACGCGGGGCTCATCTACGACGTGACGCCACTGCGCGCCGGGATCTCCGATGAAAGGTTCTCCTTCATCCACGCCATCGTGCGCCGCAAGATCGTCTCGGACATATCCCGGCCACGACGACGACGGCTGCACGCCACCATCGCCCGCACGTTGGAGCGCGCGGTGGTCCCCGATGGTCATGACCGGTCCGACGAGATCGCCCGACATCTGCTGGGGTCCGGTCACTTCCCGAATCGCTCGATGGCCCTGCACCACCTGACGATGGCCGGCCGGTCCGCGTTGAACGGAGCGGCACCGGAGGAGGCGCTGGAGTACTTCGAGCGGGCTCTGCGCTTCCGCGACGTGGCCACCCAGAACCAGCAGGCCGAGCTCCACTTCCAACTGGGCCTTGCCCAACGGAGCGTGGGACAGTGGGCCGACGCCGTCGCCTCATGGCGCACATCCATAGACATCGCTGCCCACCTCGACGACGCACGAAGCATGATTCGCGCCTGCCTCGCTGCCAGCTACAACATTGCGTTCGGGCTGCGGCTGGAGGAGGCCGTCAGCCTGGCCAACCAAGGGCTCGCCCAACTCAGCCGGGCTCCGAGCCCGGAACGGGCCGCCCTGCTGGGGAACGTCAGCTTCGCGACGGCGTGGTTCGGGGACCATCGGTCCAGTTCGGTGGCCCTCCTCGAGGAGATGAAGATTGCCGAACACCTCGGAGATGACCTCTCCCGCGCACGGTGGCTGGCGTCGGCAACGGTGCACCACACCGCCTTCCTCCAGCATGGAGCAGCTGTCGCGGCCGGGACCGAGGCTGCGCCTGTCCTTCGCGAGGCCGGCGAGCTCTGGGAGCTGACCAGCATGCTCGGCTTCCTTGCCTTTGCACATCTTGGCCTCGGACAGGTGGCCGAGACGCGCGCCGTGTGTGACGAGCTGGATGTGCTCGCCGAGCGGGTGGGAAATTACGGCGCCTGGCAACAGGGCAAGCGGATGGAAGCACAGGTGGAGTTTTACCGTCACGGTGACGTCGAGGCGCTCGAGCTGTTCGCACGCACGGACCTCAACTTCTGTCGCTCGGTCGGCACCGGCATGGCCGACCACTCTTTGGGGTGGTTGGGCTTGGCGACCTTCCTCGGCGGCGATTGGGCTAGAGCGGAGGCGCACCTGCGTGAGGCCTTCCGAACGGAGCCGCACTCCGGCATGACTGGCTGGGCCTGGTCGTCGTTGTTCGAGTTCTTGGCTTACGACGGTCAGAACGGCGAGGCCCTTCGGATGCTGCGCGATCATGCGCACCGGTTGCCGTTGCCGGGCGAGGTCAACACCTACGGCTCCTGGACCATGCTCATGTCCGCAGTCGAAGGCCTGACGGTCATGGGCGAACTCAAGCACGCCCATCGGCTCTACCCGATGGTCCTCAGGTGTATCCGCGACACCGGGGTCGTGTGCATTGAGTTCCGGGACGGCCGCCTCCTCGAGAGGTCCGCGGGGATCGCGGCCGCGGCGGGCGGGGCGTGGGAGGCAGCCGAAGCCCACTTCGCCAAGGCACTCTCGCAGTCACTGGAATTGCCCCACGTGGTGGAGCATGCGCACATTCTGCGTGTGCACGGGATGCTGCTCTTGATGACGGGGCGCTCGAGCGAACGCGATCGTGCGACGACCATGCTCGAGCGAGCCCAGAGTGCCTACGCCGACATGGGGATGGGACGCCATGCGCGCATCTGCGAGGAGCTGATCACCGCACACCGATGAGACTTCGGTGGTCAGCACGGATGCCCTTGCGGCGCACTGACGACAGTGTTGGTCCTACACAGCACACTCAACGTGGAGGGTGACATGACCGACACCGTGGACGACTCAATGAGGTACGACTTCCGCCCCGCTCTCCTGCGTGAGGCGTTCAGCTGCTTCCCCTCGGGAGTGACTGCCGTCTGCACGATGGGGGAAGGGCGACCCGTGGGTCTTGCCGCGAGCTCCTTCGTCACCACCTCGCTCGACCCTCCATTGGTGTCGATCTGCGTGGACATGACGTCCACGACATGGCCGAAGATGCGCGACGCCGGCCGATTCGGGGTCAGCGTTCTTGCCGCGGAACAGGGCGAAACCTGTCGTCAGCTTTCCGCCAAGGGCATCGACCGCTTCGCTGGTCTGTCGTACCGAACGTCACCCGAAGGCGGCGCCATCGTGTTGAACGACGCGGCCGCGTGGTTCGAATGCAGCCTGTTCGACGAGTACCCCGCCGGCGACCACGTCATGGTGCTCCTGCGGATCGAGGACATGGGGTTTCGCCCCGAGACGGCCCCACTTGTCTTCCACGGGTCGACCTTCAAGGTCCTTCGGCCGTGAGCCAATCAGGCTCCGCCATGAATCGCCCTGTCCTTCCGGACGCCCGCGCCCCGAGAGGAACTCTCCCCATGGCATCGACCATCGTGGTGGGAAACCCCAAGCCCGCTTCCCGCACCCTGGATGCCGCCCAGCGATTGACGCACGAGCTGACCGGGGGCCCGAGTGATCACGTCGTGGACCTGACCCTCATGACTGAGGACCTGATCCATGACGAGGGTCCTCGCCTGGAAGGGACCATCGCGACCCTGGCCGGATCCTCGCTCGTCGTTGTCGCCTCTCCGACGTACAAGGGCACCTACACCGGCCTACTCAAACTCTTCATCGACCGGCTTCCAGGTGGCGATGACCTCTCGCGGGTCATAGCCGTGCCATTGATGCTCGGCGGCGACATGAGGCACTCGCTGGCTGCCGACATCTTCTTGCGCCCGCTCCTCTGCGAGGTGGGCTTCGTCTGCCCGGCGCCAGGTCTCTTCCTCGTCGACAGCTCGTACCACGACGACGGGCGGCTCGAGAGATATGCCTCGCGCTGGGCTCCCACCCTCCGGGGGTCATGAACACCACCGTCACAGAGCAACTGTGCCTCCTCCCTGTCCCTCACCACACCAGCAAAGGAAGAATGTCATGTCCAAACGAATGATCATCAACGGCTTCTCGCAAAATGCTGCTGCAGAACACAGCTTCGGCCAATGGAAGGACGACGGCGACAGGCACCGGGACTACAAGAGCCCCGACTACTGGATCCGCCTGGCGCAGCTCCTTGAGTCCGGCTGCTTCGACGCCATGATGTTCGCGGACGTCCACGGCCTCTACGACAAGTACGAAGACAAGGCCGAGCACCCCGTGCGACATGCTGTGCAGTTCCCCGGCAACGACCCGACGGTCCTGGCCCCGATGCTTGCGCAGGCTACCGACCATATCGGCATCATCTGCACCTACAGCACGACCTTCTTCAGCCCCTTTCACGCGGCAAAGTTGTTTTCCTCGCTCGACCACTACACCTATGGCCGAATTGGTTGGAACATCGTCACGGGCTACCTCGACAGCGCCTATCGCAACGGTTTGGGCGAGCGCCTCGAGCACGACGAGCGGTATGACCGGGCCGATGAGTACATGGATGTCGTCTACCAGCTCTGGGAAAACAGCTGGGACGAGGATGCAGTGGTCTTCGACCACGCAACGAACACCCATACCGACCCAGCGAAGGTGTACAAGATCCAGCATTCGGGGAAGTACTTCCAGGTCGAGGGTCCGCACATGTGCGAGCCATCCCCCCAGCGGACTCCCTTCCTCGTTCAAGCGGGTGGATCCTCGCGAGGAACGGCTTTCGCCGGGCGACACGCAGAGGCCGTGTTCACCGTCAACACCAGCACTGTGACCGGGGCAGCCACCAGCAAGAGGATCCGCGAGGCAGCAGCGAAGGAGGGGCGGGACCCGGAGAGCATCAAGATTCTCGCTGCGATCACGACCGTTGTGGATGAGACCGACGAAGCCGCCCGAGCCAAGTTTGAGCGCTACCAAGCCAACGGTGAGGTAGACGGGACACTGGCGCTCTTCGGCGGATGGACGGGCGTGGACCTCGCGGGTTTTGCGCCGGAGGACAAGATGGCTGCCTTCGAGTCGCAAGGGATGCAGCACATTGCCGGCATGTTTGGCTCAATCGACGACGAGCGAGACTGGACGTTCGAGGAGATGTGCGAGTACATGAAGGTCTCCAGTCTGATGCCCGTCCTCGTGGGCTCACCTCAGACGGTCGCGAACGAGCTGGAGCGGTGGATGGACGAAGCCGACATCGACGGCTTCAATCTCATCTCCGTACAGAGCCCTGCCGACTTCGAGGACTTCGTGGAGCTCGTGGTGCCCGAACTGCAGCGACGGGGCAGGATGCGCACCTCGTACGACGACGAGGGGCCGACACTTCGGGAGCTGGTCTCCGGACCCGGCGAGAAGCGTCTGAGTGAAGATCATCCGATGCGCCGGATCGTCGACACGTACTCCCGGGAACCCATCTCGGGATGAGCCAGCCAGCCAGGCGGCGAGCGGCGTACTCAGTAGGTGTGCATGTCGACGGTTCCGATGAAGGGACTGTCCCAGGGGTCGAAGAGGTCCTCCTCGCACCTGAGCTGTTGCAAGCGACATCACACCGCTTCGAGCAGGGCGTACTAGCTGTGCGCAGCAGCCGTCACGACCTCGACGATGACAACGAAAAGGACTGACATGAGCAAACTCTTGGATCGGGCCACGTGGCAGGGCAAAGTCTTCAGCAATGGCTGGGTCGAGGCCGGAGGCGGGGTGATCGATGCGATAGAACCGGCCACTGGGGAGACCCTCGCCCAGGTTGGCGCAGCCGATGCGCAGGACATCGCCAGGGCTGCTGCCTCGGCTGCGGCCGCGCAGCCCGAGTGGGCGGCGAAGACCGGCCCGGAGCGGGCGGCTGTCGTCCGCCGGGCTACGGAGATTCTTGCCGTCAACCGTGAGGAGTTCGAAACCTGGTTGATCCGCGAAGGTGGATGCGTCCCGGGCAAGGCGGCCTTCGAGGTGGACCTCGTGCTGGGCGAACTCCACGAGGCGGCTGCCTTGCCGACCCAGCCGCACGGTTTGCTGTTGCCCTCGAGCGAGGCGGGCCGCGAGTCGGTGGCGCGGCGCCTGCCGCTCGGTGTCGTTGGTGTGATCTCGCCATGGAACTTCCCGCAGGTGCTCAGCCTGCGGGCGGTCGCGCCAGCGCTCGCACTTGGCAACGCGGTCGTCCTCAAGCCGGACGTGCAGACGGCCGTCTGCGGCGGTGTTCTCGTCGCGCGGCTCTTCGAGGAAGCCGGCTTGCCTGAGGGGCTGCTTCACGTCCTCGCCGGCGACGCCGAGCCGGGCGCCGCCATGACCCGTGACCCGAACATCGCGATGATCGCTTTCACTGGGTCGACGGCCGTGGGTCGCGAAGTGGGGGCGTCAGCGGGCCGCAACCTCAAGCGGGTTTCGCTCGAGCTCGGTGGGAACAATGCCTTGATCGTTCTCGATGATGCGGACCTCGACGTCGCCTCGTCCGCGGGTGCTTGGGGGGCATTCCTTCACCAAGGCCAAGTGTGTATGACCGCGGGCAGACACATCGTGCTCGAATCGGTGGCCGACGAGTACCTCGCCCGCATCGCGGATCGGGCGTCAGCACTCCCCGTGGGCAATCCCCATACCGAGCAGGTGGCACTCGGCCCGCTCATCAACGAGCGACAGGCCGCCAATGTCCACCGCATCGTCACCGAGTCGGTCGCCGCCGGCGCCGAGGTTCGCGCCGGTGGCAAGCAAGACGGCCCCTTCTACTGGCCCACCGTCCTGGCCGGTGTGACGCAGGAGATGGCGGCCTTCCGTGAGGAGATCTTCGGTCCGGTCGCTCCGGTAACCATTGTCAAGGATGAGGCCGAGGCTGTCGCGGTGGCCAACTCCAGCGAGTACGGCCTCGTGGCAGCCATCCAGACCGGCAGCGTCGCCCGGGGCCTCGGACTGGCGCGCTCGTTGCGCACCGGCATGGTTCACGTCAATGACCAGACGCTGAACAACGACGCCTATGCCCCCTTCGGTGGGGTCGGCGCGTCCGGCAACGGCACACGCTACGGCTCGATGTCCAGCTGGGACGAGTTCACCACCTGGCAGTGGGTCACCTCGCGAGAGACAGCGCACGGCTTCCCGTTCTGACCACCCCGGTGGACGTCCGTCCCGCCTGAGAAACGAGCCGGAGCGGATGACGCAAGGACGCGTTCTTGGCTCTTCACAGATGAGGGTGTGGCTCTCATCTGTGAAGAGCCGATGAACAGCTGCTCCAGGGGTGCCATGGCACCCCACGACGAGCAGGCAACCGCTGACGACGACCTCGTCGAAGCTGGCAAGATCGATGCTCTTGTCGGTCGAGTCATCACCTTCAACGAGATCGACTCTGCGCACGCGGCCATGGGCCCGGCGACGTCTTTGGCAACACGACCGTCCTCTCGGCGCGAAGAAGCCCGGCCTCGGCTGGGCGCAACCCACCACCGATAGCAACTCAAGGAGACAACATCATGAACGGCATTGACACTGAAGCGCTGTCAGCGACCTTGGATGCCGTGGGCAGAGATCCCGGTCTCGCCGATGTCACCTTCGGACTCGAATCCGAATGGCTCGATGGCTGCCACCAGAGGGCGTCGACTACCGACCTTCGCCAGAACGGGGAGGTCGTCGAGACGCACACCACTCGCTACACCATGGAGTCGGACGAGCCGGCTGCCCTCCTCGGGACCGACAAGGCCGCCAGCCCAGCTGAGTACGTGCTACAGGCTCTGGCCGGTTGCTATGCGGTCACGTTCGCAGCCAATGCCGCCGCTCGCGGGATCGAGCTCGACTCGCTGCGTCTCGACATGAGGGCCGACTTGGATCTGCACGGCTTCCTCGGTCTGGACGAGTCCGTGCGACCAGGAGTGCAGGAGGTCCGCGTCGACGTACACGCCACATCCTCGAACTCCAGCAGGGAGCAGCTGCAGGAACTGACTGATGCGGTGCAGCAGCGTTCGCCAATCAGGGACACGCTGGCCAGTGCGGTAACCGTGAAGACCATCCTGGTGGGTGGATGACCGATGAAGTACTCGCTCACGCTTCAGCCTTTCGGTGGCTGCCTCTGGGTTTCCTCGGGCGAGTGGGTCTCCTACGGCGGGTCCGGGCCTTTCCGATGATGAAAGTTCCTACTGCCCGTCTGGAAGACCCCGACGTGCCTGACGCACTCTCACCGACCCTGACCTGACCTCGTTCTGTCGCCTCGACGAGATCGGCCTCAGGCCCTCGGACGGCGTCTCGATCCCGAGCGTGCGGTCCTGGCGTGCCGACCGCCTCCGCCGAACTCTCCTCGGCGCTCCTGCGTTCGCTGATTTCCTCGGAAGCTCCTCCCCGCGGCGGTGCCTGGCCCGTGGTTGGGCGTGGCGCGGGCTGGCGTGCGTGGTGTGGAGGACCACGAGCCAGTTGAGTTCGTCACGGGAGCAACAGAGTGAGCAGTTCTTCGAGGCTCGCAATCAAGACTTGCGCGATCTCCGCCGACCGGGCTACTTGGAGGTTCTGGACGCGGCGCAGGTGTTCGCCGTGGCAGACCGCACGAGGCATAAGGAGCGCAAGGACGGGACCGACTTACCTGCTGTTCAGGGCCAGCCCTGCACGGTTGACGCACGGCCACGCTTCAGACTGCGCGATACGACGTCCAGGGTGGATCAACAGCATGGCGTCGGTCGAGAGCGCGGAGGCCGACCGGGCAGGTGGCCAAGTGGCGGCTGCACCGCCACCTTCATGACGTCTGCCCGACTCCGAGCCGGCAGAAGGGCCTGCGAACCAGGGACCCTGCCGTGCGGCGTACGTGAAGTTCATTGAGGTTCTGCGGTGCGATACGAACCCACATGGTCCATGTCAGCAATGACACCGCACCATCAGGCGACAGTTCCCGTGCCTGCCTCACTCCCGTGCCTGCCTCACTCCCGGGTCAGGCCCAGCGCCTCGGCCGTCTCGGCCGAGCCGGGGGCCGGGGTGGTCTCTCCCTTCGGCACCCGCAGCAGCCCGACGAGGGCGACCACCGCCGCGGTCCCGCCCACCGTCGCGATGACCTCGTAGGGGGAGTCGTTGAACCAGAGGAGGACCAGGGCGCTCTGGAGGCCGGCAGCCGCCCAGACCACGATCGTCATGACGTGGTCGCCGCGACTCATCCCGGCGAAGAGCCACACCTGGATCACGGCCCACAGCGTGCCGGTCAGGGCCGCCCACACCAGCAGGGGCTCCGCGTCGGTGTAGGCCGGGCCCCCGGAGAACGCCACGAGCGGCCCCGGGACGAGCGCGCACCCGAGCGCCACGACTGAGCCGATGGCCAGCACGGCCAGGGCAGACCGGTGGAGCGTGCTCCGCACCTGTCCGCCACCGCTCGCGTCGGCGACAGCGGGCACGACCGTGAGGGCGACGAACTGGGTGCCCCAGAAGACGACCTTCCCGAAGAGCGCGGCCAGGGCGTAGGAGCCGCTGTCGTGGTCGGTGAGCACGGTCCTGGCCAGCACGACGTCGAGACTGGACAGGGCCATGAGGCCGGCGAGGGCGACATTGCTGCGGACGAGGTCGTCGAGGACCTCGAGGGCGCGGGGCGCCCGGACTCCCGGGGCCAGGTCCCCCCGGGCGAGGAGCAGCGCCACCAGCAGCGTCACGGCCGCGGCGACGAAGGTCGCGGCGAAGACCTCGGCCACTGCGAAGTCCCAGCCCACGGCGCACACCGCCGCGAGCAGGCGCGTGGCCGCGGTCACGACGTAGACGACGGAGAGCCGTCGATAGGCCTCCCGGCCGAGGAGCACGCCCTGGAGGGCACCGGTGACGGTCATCGGCGCGACCATGAGTGCCAGCCAGACGACCGACCAGGCGGTGTCGAGACGCAGCAGGTCCCTGATCACCGGAGCGCTGGCGATCGTCACTGCCGCCAGGGCGAGTCCGACGACCGCCGAGGTCGTCAGCGCGGTGACCTGTCCGTCGGCATCGCGGTGGGCGCGGGTCTGGCGGCGGGCGACGACGATCTGGAAGGCCCCCGCGGGCATCGCGAGGAGCACGCCATAGGTGTTCAGCGCGGAGAAACCGCCGAAGTCCGCTGGTCCGAGGGCCGCCGAGAGGAGGGCGACGAAGACGTAGCCCATGAGGTTGGCCAGCCCCATCGCCAGACCGAGGCTCAGCCCGGCCACGGGGAGGGCCCGACGGGCGCGCGACGACATGACACTCCTCGGGCGGGTCGGGACGGGACGGGGCGACGACCTCGATGTTACGCCTCGGTAGCCGTGGGGTCCCTGTCGGCTAGGATCGGCCGTCCGGCGTGCTGCAGGTGCGTCACCCTGGACCCAGGCGAGAGGAGACGTCAGCGTGCGCAGCCGGCTTCGGCTTCCCCGTGCGATCTCCGTGCGTGTGGTCTCGGTGATCCTGCTCGTGGTCCTCGGCGTGATCGTCTTCGCCAACAGCTGGGGCGTCTTCCAGACCGACATCAAGCCGGAGGTCTACCTCGCGCCCGGGGAGATGCTGCCGCGGTACCTGTCGGCGTGGACCTCCTCGCCCTATCTCGGGTCACCGAACTTCAATGTCGGGCTCGTCCCCGTGCTCGCCGTGACGGCCGTCCTGCGCCAGATCGGCCTGGACCCGGAGATGGCCTTCAAGGTCTACCACCTGGCGCTCTGGGCCGTGGCCGCCTGGGGAGCCAACCGGCTCCTGCGCACGCTCGTGCCCTCCGCGAGCGTCTGGGCCGGCCTCCTCGCCGGCGTGGCCTACATCGCCAACCCCTATGCGGTCGCCGCCGGCAGCACCCTGGCCATCGCGCTGCCCATGGCCCTCCTGCCGTGGATGCTCGTCGCGATGACCCGGGCGCTGCGCACCCCGTCGGGATGGGCCTGGCCGGCGGCCGTGGGTCTGACCTTCTTCGGCATGAGCGGGATGAATGTCGGCGTCGTGCCCGTCTACCAGCTCGTGCTCGTCATGCCGCTGGCCCTGTACGTCAAGGGCGAGAGCGGTCTGACCTGGCGACAGGTCGCCGGGGTGCTGTCGAAGAGCGCCCTCTTCGTCGTCGTGGTCTCCCTGTACTGGTTGGTTCCCGGCGCTGCAGCCACCGACACGGGCAACCAGATCGCCGCCGGCTCCGAGACCCTCGACGGCATCGCCCGGACGAGCTCCTTCGTCGAGGTCCTTCGCGGCCTCGGCCTGTGGTCCTACTACGGGTCCTCCGACGCCGGGCCGTGGATCCCGCAGTACTCCCTGTACTTCACCAGCGCGGTGATCATCCTCTTCACCATGCTCTGGCCGGCCGCCGCGATGCTCTCCCTGAAGGTCGTGCCGGCGCGACTGGCCCGCTTCTGCGCCGTGGCCGCAGGGATGGTCGCGGTGATCATGGTCGGGCTGTACCCGGGGGGATACGGCGGATCCCCCTTCGCCGCCGTCCTGCGCTGGATCTTCGAGGTCATCGACCCGCTCGTGGCCTTCCGCACGACGAACAAGATCGGTGCCGGGCTGGCGCTGGCCTTCGCCCTCCTCATCGGGTGGGCACTCGTGCGCGTGCTGCCCCGGTTCCTCGGGAAGCCGGGTCGGGCCCCGCTCCTCGGGGGACTGTCCACCGCCGTCGTGCTCGCCCTCGTCGCGCCTGCCGTGACCGGCAACCTCTACATCTCGCCGATGGACGTCCCCGACTACTGGGAGGAGGCCGCCGACTCCGTCGACCGAGGGGATCCGAACCACCGGGTCCTCCTGCTGCCGGGTCAGACCCGCTCCTCCTACCGGTGGAGCCTCGAGCGGCCGGACGATGTGCCCAACTCCCTCTTCCACCGGGACGCCGTCATCCCCGAAACCGTCCCCAACACCTCGCAGAGCGGCGGCAACTACCTCGCCGCCCTCGACGACACCCTGCAGTCCGGCACGGCGGGGACCCGGGACATCTCTCCCTTCGCCCGCTACCTCGGTGTCGACCACGTCCTGCTGCGCCACGACGTCGTGTGGGAGGACACGGGTGGAGCCCGCCCCGGAGAGACCGCGACGGCGCTCAGCGAGGACCCCGGCCTCCAGGGGCTGCGCAACTTCGGCCAGCCGGGCGAAAACATGTTCACCCGGGGTGCGCCGCCGATCTCCGAGGAGGAGGCGGTGCTCTCCCCGCTGCAGCTCTACGGCGTGAAGAACTCGCCGGGGACGGTCCGGGCGACACCCTCCTCCGGGAGCCTCATCGTCGCGGGTGACGCCTGGGCGATCCCGCCGCTGTCCCGGGAGGGACTGCTCGAGGAGTCGCCCGCCATCCGCTACGCCCACGACATCTCGAGCGACGAGTTCAGCGAGCTCCTGGAGCAGGACGGGCGGATGGTGCTCACCGACACCAACCAGCGCCGCGCCGCGATCTCCAACCGGCTGACCGCCAACCAGGGCGCGGTGGTCTCCGCCGACGAGAGCCCGAAGACCACCCGCACCCTCGGGGACGACCCGAAGGACCAGAGCACGCTGGTGACCGACGGCGTGCAGGTCTCCGCCTCGAGCGAGGGGGGCGCCTTCTTCGACCTCCCGCACGGGGTCGCGGAGAACGCCATCGACGGCGACGCCGGGACCGCCTGGCTCTTCGGCGACTTCAACCGGGCGAAGGGGGAGTCGCTCACCCTGACGTTGCCCGAGGCGCGGGAGCTGGACGAGATCGAGATCGACACGACCTCCCTCGGTGACGTGCGGATCGAGCGCCTGGCCGTCGATGCGGGCGGTGAGAGCCGGTCGGTCGCGGTCGGTGAGGACGGGACGGCCAGCGTGGATCTCGGCGGGGTGAGCACCGACGAGGTCGAGCTCACCGTCGAGAAGATCCGCGGGGGCGGATTCAGCCTCGTGGGGGTCTCGGAGATCGACCTCGGCGATGACGACCTCACGGCGGCTCGCACGACCCGGCTTCCCCAGACGCTCACCCGGCTCTACGGCGAGCTGCCGTCCGGGGAGCGGCAGGCCTTCGCCGAGCAACCGCTCGACGTCTCCCTCACCCGGGTGCGCAACACCGACTCCACCGGGGACGACACCGAGCAGGACCTGCGTCGCGACTTCACGATGCCCGACGACCGGACCTTCAGGGCCAGCGGGCAGATCCGGGCCCGGGGGGAGCTGGAGCCGCTCGTCGACGAGCTCGCGGGGATGGACACGAAGTACCGGGCGCGCTCCAACCGCACCTACTTCGACTCGCTGACCCGCCGCGCATCGAAGGCGGCGGACGCGTCGACCTCCTCGGCGTGGGTCCCCGGCGGGGACGTCGCGAAGGCCTGGTGGCAGATCACCGGGCCCGAGCGCGGGCTCTCGCAGGTCGCAGTCACCCAGGCGCCCGGTCCCGGGGACGAGGACGACACGGCGTGGGCGACCCGGGGCACGGTGCTCGTCGACGGCAAGAAGGTCGCGAGCGGCCCCCTCGGGCGGGGCACCTCGACGATCGACCTCCCGGAGGGCACCCGGGGCTCGACCGTGCGCCTCACCCTCGACGACGTCGACGACTCGGACGGCACCCGCCCGGCGCGCTTCACCAGCATCGACACAGGGGCCACCATCGCGAAGGGGGACGGCTCGCGCGAGTGCGTCACCGTCGCCACGATCGACGGTGAGCCGGTGAGCATGCGACCCACCGAGCCGGAGGAGATCGCCGGGACCGACGGACCGGCCACCGAGTGGGTGGGGTGCTCGAAGCAGTCCATCGGCTGGGGTGAGCACCGGCTGCGTCCCGTCAGCGGCTTCCAGGTCGATGGGCTGACCCTGCGTGACGTGCAGGGGACCGGGGGCGACGAGCCGGTGCCCGCACCCGTCGTCGAGGTCGAGCGCAGCGCCACGTCGTCGTCGATGACGGTGGACGTGGGGCCCTCGTCCGAGCCCTACTTCCTCTCGATCGGCCAGGGGCACGACCCCCGGTGGACTGCCACGCTCGAGGACGGGAGCGATCTCGGTCCGCCGGTCGTCGTCAACGGCTATGCGGCGGGCTGGTACGTCGACGACCTCGGCGGGCACACGGTGACCATCGGTTACGGCCCGCAGCGGCGGGCCAACATCGCCCTGGCCATCTCGGGCCTGGGCCTGGTCGTCGCGACCATCGTCTTCCTCGTCCCGATCACGCGCCGCCGGATCGCGGACATCCGCGCCCAGCGCGAGAGCGAGTGGAGCGACGAACCGACGCCGGCGGAGGACGGTGATCCGGACGCGCCGACCGATCCGGACGCGCCGACCGGTCCCATCGAGGAGGCACCGGCCGCCCACGCCGGGACGACCACGACGGCGACCCCGGCGCCGGCGCCGGTTCAGGCCGAGCCCGAGCACCCTTCGCCTCGCCCGGTGACGCGCGGCCTCGGCGACGTCCTGGCCGCGCGCACCGGCCGGCGCCGTCTCGCCCTCGAGGCAGCACTCGTCCTCGGCGCGGGAGCCGTGAGCGGGATCGGGGGTGCGCTCGCCGCGCTCGCCGCGATGGTCTTCGTGCGACGCAGCGGTCCGCGGGCCGGGCTGCTCATCACCGTCGGTGCCGGCCTCGTCCTCGCCTCGGCGCTCGCCTTCGTCCTCCAGAGCGCCGCCACCGACACCTTGGGTACGGTCAGTGCCGATGCGGTGAAGGCGGCACTGGTGCCCCACCACATCGCCGGTGCAGGACTCGTCCTGGCCATCATCGGAACCTTCATGCGACGTGACCCACCCGAGGAGCTCGACCCGTGACCGTGCCAGAGGACCAGTCCGTGACGGACTCCGTCACCGTCGTCGTCCCGACCCGCAACAACATCCGCACCCTCGAGGCGTGCCTGCGCTCGGTGACCGAGCAGACCCACCCGCACGTCGCGCTCGTCGTCGTGGACAACCACAGCACCGACGGCACCGTGGAGGTGGCCGAGCGCTTCGCCGACCGCGTCATCACCGCCGGCCCGGAGCGCTCCGCCCAGCGCAACATCGGGATCGAGGCCGCGAGCTCGCCGTGGGTCCTCTGGTTGGACAGCGACATGATCCTCCCGCCCCGCACCGTGGCGTTGGCCCTGGAGACGGCCGTGGCCACGGGGGCCACGGGCATCGCCCTGCCGGAGCGCACCATCGGCGACGGGTACTGGACGGCTTGCCGGGCGCTGGAGCGGGAGTGCTACCTCGACGATCCGTGGCTGCACAACCCGCGTCTCGTCCGCCGCGACTACCTGCTCGGTGAGGGGGCCTTCCACCTCGCCATGTCCGGACCCGAGGACGCCGACCTGCGGATGAAGATGCGCTCCACCGGGGCCGGCATCGAGCTCGCGCCGATCATCATCGACCACGACGAAGGGAGGCTGACCGTCCGCGACGTCATGGGCAAGCGCTACTACTACGGCCGCAGCATCCCCGCCTTCGCCACCGAGCACGAGGGTGCGGTCACCGCCCAGGGCCGCGCGGTGCTGCGGTCCTACGCCCGCAACCACCGCCGCCTCCTGGCGGATCCCGGGCACGCGGTCGGCATGGTGCTCCTGCGGGCGATGGAGGCCGGTGGCTACGCCCTCGGGGCCCGACGCGGACGGCGTGATCGGGCCGCGCAGGAGAGCCGATGAGCCCGTCGCGGGAGGACGTGCGTCGGATGCTCTGGGTCTCGTTGCCCGACCAGCGGGCACGGCGCGAGCTGTACTGGATGTCCCGGATGCCCGGGACACGGGTGCGGGCCATGGCCCGTCAGGAGCCGGTCGGAGCGGTCGACTGGATCCCCAGCACCTACCGTCGGCCGGTCACGCGCTTCGTCGAGGCCGGCGCCCTCGCCTGGGTGCGCGGGATCGACGAGCAGGACCCCCGCGAGTACGACTGGGTGGCCTCCCTCGAGCTGTGCTCCCTCGTCACGGGACAGGCCTCGCGGTGGCGCCGTCGGGCCCGGTCCGGCGGTGCGGGCCGTCCGCTCCAGGCGGTCATCACCTGGGAGAACCTGCCCGACCAGCCGCTGTACAAGCTCCCGCCCTACCGGCAGGCGCTGAACTCCTGCCGGGACGCCGACCTCCTGCTGTGCACGGTCGACGCCGCGCGGGACCACCTGCTCGCCAATGACTTCGACGACGAGCTGATCCGCGTGGTCAAGCCCGGCGTGGACACCGACCTCTTCCACCCGGCCGCGACCCCGACGCAGGAGCCGGTCGTCGTCTTCGCCTCACCGCTCGCGCCGAACAAGGGGATCGACCGGGTCCTCGAGGCGATGCGGCTGGTGCGCCGCGAGATCCCCGAGGCACGGCTGCGGGTGGCCGGCCGTGGTCCGCTGGAGCACCTCGTGCGCGCCGAGGCCGAGGACCCTCGCACCGGCGTCGAGCTCCTCGGCTCGCTCGACACCGCAGGAGTCGCGGATCTCATGCGCTCCGCGGCGGTCTTCACGACCGCACCACGGCCGACCTGGAAGTGGACCGAGCAGCTGGGACTCGCCTACCTCGAGGCCCTCGCCTGCGGCCTGCCGATCGTCACCACCCGGTGCGGCACCAACGACGAGGCCGTCCGGCCACCGAACCACCTCGTCGAGGACTCCGCCGAGGCCATCGCGGACGGCCTGCTGCACCACCTGCGCGACCCGGCACGCCGGGCCGAGGTCGGGGCCGGCAACCGCCGGCACGTGGTGGCCCACCATGACCTGGCGACCCAGTGCGTGGCGATGGGCCGGGCCTTCAGCGAGGTCGAGGCACTCCACCGGTCACGATGATGGGCACGGCGAGCGCCCGACCCCGCACCGGGGTCGTCGGGGGAGTCGTCGGACTCGTCCTCGGGGCCCTCGTGCTGGGCCCCGCTCTCGCTCCCGGCTACACGCTGCACTACGACCTCGTCTTCGTCCCCGACCTGGCCCTGTCACCACGCACCCTGGGCACCGACGGCAGCGTGCCGCGTGCGGTGCCCAACGACCTGCTCGTCGCGCTCGGTTCGCTGGTCCTCCCCGGGTGGCTGGTGCAAAAGCTCCTCCTCCTCACGGCCTTCGTCCTCGGTGGCGCCGGTGCGGGCCGACTGGCCACGACCGGAGTCGGGGCGGTTGCCGCGGCGACGTGGTGGTCCTGGAACCCGTGGGTGGGCGAGCGACTCGGGATCGGGCACTGGGGATACCTCCTCGGCTTCGCTCTCCTGCCGTGGGTGCTCCTCGCGGCGGCCCGGGTCCGGTCCACCGGGACCGGCGTCCCGGCGCTCGTGGTGACCCTGACCCTCGCCGCCCTCGGTGGGTCCACCCCGGGCGTCCTCGCCACCCTCGTGGCCGTCCTCGTCGTCCTCGTCCCGGGGGGCCCGCGACGGCCGCGTGCCCGCCACCTCGGGATCGTCCTCGGTGTCGCCGTGCTGGCCAACGCCGCGTGGTGGTGGCCCTTCCTGCGCGTCGCGTCACGAGCCGCCGACCCCGGAGGAGCGAGCGCCTTCGCGGCCGCGGCGGACACCCCCTTCGGCGCCCTGGGGTCCCTCGTCCTCGGCGGTGGCCTGTGGAACGAGCGCACCTGGTTCCTCGAGCGGACCTCGTGGCCGGTGGCGTCCGGTGCCCTCGTGGCCGTCCTCGTCCTGCTCGTCCTGGCCCTCCGCAGGCGCGAATGGTGGCAGGACCCCCTCTCCCGTGGCGCGACGCTCGTCGGCGGGGTCGGGCTGGCCGTCGCCGCGCTGGGCGTGGTGCCCGGCGGTCAGGACCTGCTCGAGGGGGCCATCACCACCCTCCCGGGGGCCGGGCTGCTGCGCGACGGCCAGAAGTTCGCCGCGCTGTGGGTGCTCCTGCTCGCGGTGGCCACCGCGCGGGTCGTCGACCGCCTTCGCACGGACCGGCTGCCCCCGGTCCTCCTCGCCGTCGCCGTGCTCTGGCCGGTGGCCACGCTGCCGACCCTCGCCTGGGGTCACGCCGGTGCGTGGGGGAGCACCGCGTGGCCGGACGAGGTGGAGACCGTCAGCTCACGGCTGGCGGCGTCCGGTGAGCCCGTCGCCGTCTTCCCGTGGTCGACCTACCGGCAGTACCGGTGGAACGACGACCGCGTCCTCCTCGACCCGTGGAACCGGTTGCTGCCCCAGCAGGTGGTCGCCGACGACCGGCTGCCCCTGCAGGGGGAGGACCCCGTCGCGGGTGAGGACCGCGTCGCGGCGGAGGTGTCCGCGGCCCTGGCGAAGGGGGAGGACGTCACCGCGGTCCTGCGAGGGCACGGGGTGCGTTGGGTGGTCGTCCAGACCGACCAGCCCGCTCCGGAGGGGTCGCTGCCCGGGGTGTCGGGGGAGCCGACGCTCGTGGCCGGCGACCTCGAGGTCCACGACCTCGGGGCACCGCCGGTCGCGACGCCCTCCGGGGACCCCTGGCGGGCGCTGGGCCTCCTCGGCACCGCGGTGGCGCTCGTCGTGTCCGCGGTGCTGCTGTGGCGGGGCCGGCGCGGTGAGACATGACGCACACGTGCGTCGGGCTCGCACACATGTGACTCGTGGGTCTAGTATTCGGGAAAAGACATCCGCTCTGGAGGGCCTCTGTGAACACCGGTACCAAGAAGATCGCGTACAACGTGGGTGGCACCGTGCTCGGCGCGCTCCTTGCCGCCCTGTCCATCTTCGGCATCGTGCAGTACCAGAACGGCCAGGACGTGCCCCAGGAGAACCAGCAGATCATCAACTACAACAGCTGACCTCCGCACAGACCGAAGGGGGGCCGTCCGCATCACGCGGACGGCCCCCCTTCGGTCTGTGCTCGGGCGCGACGTCGCAGTCGCGCTGGGTCGGGCGCGGGGCCCTCAGGAGGCGACGGTGCGCAGCTGCTCGTCGTCGACGAGCGCCAGCTCGGGGGGCCGGGTGGCGATGAGGGCATCGAGGTCGATGACGTCATCGCGGTAGCGGTCGCCGTGCCCGACGACGGACGCGATGACCGACTCCAGGCGACGGCCGGCGCGGCCCCAGTCGAAGGAGCTCGCGTAGAGGCGGGCCGTGCGGCCCAGGGCGCGGCGTTTGGCGGGGTCGTCGATGAGCTCGATGACGTGGTCCTCGAACTCGCCGACCGAGTCGGCGAGCAGGCCGGTGCGACCGTGGACGATCGACTCGCTCGGCCCCCCGGCGAAGCCGTAGGCGACGGCCGGGGTGCCGTGCAGACCGGCCTCGACGATGGTCAGACCCCATCCCTCCTTGTGCGAGGGCATGACGACGACCCAGGCCCGGGCGAGCAGCTCGTGCTTGACCGACTCCTCGACGTAGCCGTGGAGGTGGACGCGCGCCTCGACGCCGCGGGCGCGGGCGTGCTCCGCGATCTCCTCCTCCCAGTAGCCCCCGCCGACGATGTGGAGCTCGAGGTCGGGGTGGCTCATGGCGCGGGAGGCGAGGATGTCGATGGCCTGCTCGACGTGCTTGTGGGGCACGAGGCGTCCGAGGAAGAGCATCGACGGGACCTCGGTCCGCTCCATCGCGGCGTAGTGGTCGAGGTCGCCCGGCCGGTCGTTGCCCGAGTAGACGAGGTCGACCCGTCCCGGGTCGACGCCGAGCTCGTCGAGCTCGCTGCGCGTGGACCTGGAGACGGTGACGTAGCGCGTGCGGCGGTAGACGTAGGGGGCGACCCTCGACTCGAGGAACCACCCGAGTCGGGCGACCCGGCGACCGAAGACCGCGCTCCACTGGTCGCGGTGGACGTGGTGGACGATGTTGACCACCGGCACCTTCGACACCAGCGGCGACCAGAAGGGCACGCCGTTCTGCACGTCGAGCACGACGTCGTAGTCGCGACCGTGGCGCAGGACGTGCCACATGCCGTGGAAGTAGACGCTGAACTTCGAGCCCCGCCGGACCACGTCGACGTCGCCGTGCCGTGTCCGCGGGCTGGCCCCGGGGAAGGAGGCGGTGAAGATCGTCACCTCGTGCCCCTGCTGCGTGAGGACCTCCGAGGTTCGCTCGGTGAAGGTCTCGGCGCCGCCGGCCTCGGGGTTCTCCCGGTCGCGCCAGGACAGGTACAGCACCCGAAGAGGGGTCTTCGTGGTGGTCCTGCTCGTCGTCATCGTCTCTCCTCGCCGGCCCCGTGGAGTTCACGACACCGACGGATAGGCTAGCGCCGTGAGTTACCCAACGGTAGGCGGCCGGCCCGATTCGGGGTGTGAGGTGTGCGGCAGTACCGTCCGTGGCGAGGCCCTGCGGGGTGGGTGTGTGGTCGAGCGGTGCGAGCGCTGCGGGCACGTCCTGCGCGACCTGGGACGCTGCCCGGCCGACCACCGCGACCTCGCCTACGGCGGGGAGCCGACCCTCGACCGCATCCGCCTCGACCTCACGCATCGCGAGCTCGTCCGTGAGGGCGTGCCCGACCGGGTCTTCGAGATCGGCTACGGCGCCGGGTCGATGCTGCGTCGCTTCCGTGATGCCGGTGCCGCGGTGGCCGGAGTCGACCCGGACCAGCTGCAGGTCGACGTCGACCCGGTCGTGCGCGCGGAGGGTGACCTGCGTGTGGGCGGGATCGAGGACACCGACGGGCTGCCGGGGGACCAGGATCTCGTCTACGGCATCCACGTCCTCGAGCACGTCACCGACCCGCACCGGGCGCTCGCGGCCTCCCTCGCGCTGCTGCGACCGGGGGGTCGCGCGAGCTTCCTCACCCCTGCGGGCGACGGCGACGGTCTCGGACGGTACGGCGCCGCGTGGTGGATGCTCGAGGATCCCACCCACGTGCGCTTCTTCTCCGCGGACTCGCTCGCCCGGGCCGCGGCGGACGCCGGATTCGTCGACATCGAGGTCCGTCGCCTGCTCCTCGACAGCCTGAGCGTCGACGCCGCGAGCCTGGCCCGTGCCCTGCGGCCCCGGTCCCGTCCGCGGGGTGTCCTCGGCTCGAGGGCCGTGCTCGTCGGCGCCGTGGCCAGCCTCCCCGTCGTCATCGGGCAGCGGCTCGTGCGTCCGCGCAGTCGGGCGACCCTCCAGCTGATCGCCCGTCGTCCGGGCGGTCACCGGGGGTGCCCGTGACCGCCCCACCGCGTCGCGGGCTCCGGCGTTCGGTACGCCTGTTCTCCGCCTTCCTCGTCGAGCAGAGCGACCCGCAGCGCTTCTACTCCGAGCTGGCAGCCGACTCCCTCGAGCTGCTGCGCGAGCACACCGACCTGCGTGGCCGGACGGTGCTCGACGTCGGGGCCGGGCCGAGCGAGTTCGCCCGGGCCTTCCGCGCGGCCGGCGCGCAGTACGTGCCGCTCGACCACGACGCCGGAGTGCCCTCCGTGCGGGACGGGGGCCTCGTCGGTGACGCCCGTCGCCTGCCGCTGGCCGACGGGTCGATCGACGTCGTCTTCTCCAGCAACATGTGGGAGCACGTCCCCGACCCGGAGGCCGTGGCCGACGAGCTGCTGCGGGTGACGCGGACGGGGGGTGTGGTCTTCCTCTCCTACACCAACTGGCTCTCGCCCTGGGGTGGCCACGAGACCTCCCCGTGGCACTGGCTCGGTGGGGAGCGGGCGATCCGTCGCTACGAGCGCGTGCACGGGCACCCGCCGAAGAACCGGGTCGGCGACACCCTCCACCGGGTCAGCGTGCGGCAGGGGCTGGCCTGGGCGGACGCGGTGGACGCCGAGGTGCTCGCCGCCCGCCCCCGGTACCTCCCGGACGCCTGCGCCGCGATCCTGCGCCTGCCCGGCATCCGTGAGGTCGTCACGTGGAACCTGCTGCTCATCCTGCGACGCCGATGACGCCCGACGTCTCCCGTCAGCGACTCCAGCGGGTCGTCGCGACCCTGCTCGTCGCCGTCCTCCCGTGGCTCGTCGCACCCGGACACCTCCAGCCGGACACCAAGACCGACCTCGTCGTCTCACCGGCGCGCTACCTCCAGCGCGCCCTGTGGGCATGGAACGACCACACGGGCATCGGCGAGCTGCAGAACCAGGCCTACGGCTATCTGTGGCCGATGGGCACGCTCTTCCTCGCCGGGGATGCCGCAGGGATGCCCGGGTGGGCCGTGCAGCGCCTGTGGTGGACGATCCTGCTCGTCCTCGCCTTCCTCGGCGCGGAGCGTCTGGCCCGCCGGGTGGCGGGCCTCCCGGCGATCCCGGCGCTGCTCACCGGCGCGGTCTTCGCCCTGTCTCCTCGTGTCCTCACCGTGCTCGCCGAGATCTCGGTCGAGGTGTGGCCCTACGCCCTCGCGCCGTGGCTGGTCCTGGCGGCGCACCGCATGGTGGGCCCCGGAGCGAAGGGAGCGGACCGCCGGCGCGGCGCCGTGGTCACCGGGCTGCTCGCCGCCTGCCTCGGTGGCGTCAACGCCACCGTCTCCCTCGTCGCGCTCGTGCCCGCCGCGGCGTGGATCCTGCTCGCGCCCCGCAGACGCGGTCGGTGGCGTGCCCTGGGCTGGTGGTCCTTCGCCGTCGCGCTGGGGTCCCTGTGGTGGCTGGGTCCGCTCCTCGTCCTCGGGGAGTACTCCTACCCCTTCCTCGACCACATCGAGGTCGCCGCCATGACGACGGCGGTCGCCTCGGTGACCAACGTCCTGCGCGGCACCGAGCACTGGATCGCCTTCATCCTCACGGGGGGCGACCACCCGACGTGGCAGAGCGGGTGGGTGCTCGCCCAGTCGGTCACCGCGATCATCGCGACGACGGTGCTCGCGGGCCTCGGCCTGGCCGGGATCCTGCGGCGTCGGGGCGAGCGCGAGACCACGGACGACGAGAGGGGCAGCCACCTCACCCGGTGGGCGCTGGTGCTCGTGCTCGTCGGTGCCGTCGCCATGGCCGCCGGACGGTCGGGGTCGGGGTCGGGCCCGTTGGCCGGGGTCGTGCAGGAGATGCTCGACGGTCCGCTGGCCCCGCTGCGCAATGTCCACAAGGCCGATCTGCTCGTGCGTCTTCCCGTCGCCATCGGCGTCGGGCTGCTCGCGCACTGGGCGACGCGGGTCGAGCGCGGGGCCGGCGCGCTGGCCCGGCAGGTGGTCGTCGTCGTGAGCGTCCTCGCCCTCATCGGAGCGCTGTCCCCGGTGTGGCTGGGACGTGTCGGTGACGCCTGGGCCCCGGAGGGCATCCCCGCGGTCTGGACCGTGGCCGCCGACGAGGTGGACGAGGCCGCCGCGGAGGACGGCGGGACGACCCTCGTGCTGCCCGGCGCCCGGTCGGCGGACTTCACCTGGGGGCGCGTCACCGACGAGCCGCTGCGGGCGCTCGCGGAGTCACCGGTGCTCACCCGGGCGGCGGCGCCCCTCGGGCACCCCGGCGCCACCCGGGTCCTCGATCACCTCGACGAGCTCACCGCCACCGGGCGCGGCCAGCCCCACCTGGCGGACGGACTGCGTCGGCTGGGTGTCTCGCGGGTCGTGGTGCGGGGCGGGCTCAGTCCTGACCTGGGGGCCGTCGACTCCCGCCACGTTGCCGCGACCCTCGAGGCGTCGCCCGGCCTCTCGCGGATCTGGTCCCAGGGGGAGGGCCAGGAGGAGATCAGCCTGTGGCGTCTCGACGAGCCCGCGACCCCGGCGACCGTCGTCCCGAGGGACGGGGTGGTCCCGGCCGCGGCCTCGCCCGAGGGCTGGTTCGCGCTCGTGGCCGCCGGGATGCTCGACCCGGACGCCGTGCTGCGGCTGACCGGGTCCGGCGAGGAGGCGCAGGTGCGGACCGACACCCTGAGGTGGCAGGCGGTCAACTCCGGGCGCACCCCGACGACGGGCGCCAGCCCGACCCTCCCGGCGCAGGACGCCCGCCCCGGCACCGTCGGGACCCGGGACCTGGCTCCGGGTGGCACGGGCCCGCCGGTCGAGGAGACGACCCGCTTCCACAGCGGGCTGAGCGGCCTCACCACGAGCTCGAGCGCGGCCGACCCCTTCGCCCGGGGGTGGCGGGGTGCAGGGGCGGGCGCGGCGGCGCTCGTCGACGGGGACTCCCGGACCGCGTGGGTGAGCGGGGACGGGCGGGCCCGCCAGCAGGTCACCCTCCGGCTGCCGACCCGGTCGCGACCGACGTCCGTCCTCGTGCACGAGGCGTGGGGCGGTGACCTCGGCGACCTGACGTCGGTGTCGGTCGGCGGGAGCGAGGGGGAGAAGCCGCAGGGGTCGCAGACCTGGCGGGTCCCGCTCGACGGGTCCGCGCGGCAGGAGGTGACCATCGACCTCACCACGACGACGGACGCGGACGGCAACGCGCCACCGGTCGGTGTCCGCGAGGTCGAGCTCGAGGGCGTCCCCGAGCTCGGTACCGGGCTCACGCTCCCGGCGGGGGAGGGACCGGTCCTGCTCACCCGTGACCCGCGCGGGGGCGCCGTCGTCTCCGCCGGTGAGGACCCGGCCGACCTGGTGCGCCGGGTCGGGGCGCTGCCCGAGAGCCGGGTGCGGGCCGCCGTCCGGGTCCGCCCCGACGACGCAGGTCAGGACCTGCTCGCCGCGCCGTGGAGCCTGCAGGGCAGTACTCCACCGGCCGGGGCGGAGACCTCCCTCGACCTGGAGGAGTGGCCGGTCGCGGCGGTCGACGGCGACACCTCGACCCGGTGGACCCCGGCCGCGGGGGCCGCGGAGCCGACCCTCTCCCTCGACCTGGGGGAGGAGCGACGCGTCGAGACCATCCGCCTGTCCCGGTCCGTCGGCCCGGTGACCGTCGCGACCGACTCCCGCCGCTACGTGCTGCCCGCGGGGACCGAGCTGACGATCCCGGCGCAGCGCACGAGGCAGCTCACCCTGACCTTCGCCCGCCCCCCCGGACGTGCGGTGTGGTCCGGGCCCGAGGTGAGCCTGCCCGGCGTCGAGGGGCCCGGGGGGCAGGTGCGCCTCACCTGCACGGGGGCCGGGTCGGTCGGCCGGGCGGACGGGAGCATCGGGCTGGGCCTGACCGCCCCGCTCTCGCAGCTCGTCGCCGGAGACACCGTCACGGCGTCCTCCTGCGGAAACCTGCCCGCGGGCGAGGGGACCATCACCGCCGCAGGGGTGCCCGGCCTCGTCCCCGAGCGGGTCGCCCTCGTGCCGACCGACTGGGCGGCGGCCGAGGTGGCCCCACGGCGACCCGTGTCGAGCCGGGAGCACGCCGGGCAGTGGACCTTCGACGTCGGTGCGGGCGAGGAGTCCGTCCTCGTGCTCACCCAGGGCGCGAACGACGGGTGGCGGGCCGTCGACGAGAGCGGACGGGAGCTGAGCGCGACCACCATCGACGGCTGGCGCCAGGGTTTCCTCCTCCCGGAGGGCGACGCGGGCACCGTCCGCGTGGAGTTCACCCCGAACGACGACCACCGGTGGGCGCTGACCCTCGGCGCGGGTGCCGTCGTGCTGCTGGCGCTGTGGCTGGCGCTCGAGCTCGCCCTGCGGCGACGGGACCCCGCCCGCGGGGAGGCGGTGGTCGAGGCCGGTGGCCCTGCGCCTCCCGGCCAGACGGGCGACGCACCCTTCGCTGTCCGGTCGGTCCTCGTCGGCGTGCTGCTCGCCGCCCTGGTCGGACTCGTGGTCGCCGGACCCATGGGGCTGGCCGCCGGGGCGCTCGGAGGCCTCGTACCCGTGCGGCACCGGCCCCTCGCCGTGGCCGTCGTGCTGTCCGCGGCGGGCATCGCCCTGTCCGTGCTCGGAGTCGCCGAGCGTCAGTCGGCCGGCGCCTGGGTCTCCCAGGGGCTCGGGGCCTTCACGCTCGGGGTGCTGGCTGCGGCCCTGGCGCGCGCGTACGCCGGTGGGCGAGAGCCAGCACCGGACGCTCCAGCAGACTCCACGACAGGTGCGCCAGACCCACGCTGACGACGGTGACGAGCAGCAGCGTCAGGGCGAAGGGGGCGGCGAAGAGCTCGAGGTCGAGGACCGCGAAGGCCACCTGCAAGACCAGCACGTGCCAGAGGAAGACGGCGTAGGAGATGTTGCCGAGCCACTCCACGAAACCGGCGGAGGGGGAGTCGGTGAGCAGGTCGCTCAGGCCGCGGCTCGTCGCCGCGAGCAGCAGGCAGACCGCGACGAGTCCGTAGAGGACCTCGGCCGCGAGGGCCGATGGCACCGAGGCCGGCTCGAGGCCCCGGGGGCCGGCGATCGGGGTCGAGGCGATGAGCCACAGGACGCCGGCGAGGGCGACGAGCGTCCCCGGGCTCGTGCGCAGGACCTCCAGGCCGGGTCGCCGGGAGACCGGGACGCCGGCGCGCTCGGCCTCGATGACGACCGTGACGGCGGCCCCCAGCGCGAACCAGGCCGCATGGCCGGGAGCGGACGTCGCGACGACACCGGCCAGCTGGGCACCGGGCAGCAGGCCGGCCAGGCACTGCACGGTGAGGCCGGCCACCCCCAGGGCGCCCAGGGCCGCGAGCATCCGACGGGCCGAGGAGGCGGGGCCGGCTCCCTTCGTCAGGGGCGCGAGGGCTGCGGCGAGGAGGGGAAGGACGAGGTAGAAGGTCACCTCGGTCGTCAGGCTCCACGTCTGCGTGAACGCCTGGAAGGTCTCGCCCGTCCAGCCCTGGCCGACGACGAGGTGGGTGAGCACGGTGGGCACGTCGAGGGCGTCCGCCGCCGCACCACCGAGGAGGGCGGCGGCCACGACGACCGCGAGCAGCGCCAGGAGGTAGGCGGGCAGGATCCGGGCGGCCCGGCGCAGCAGGTAGGTGCGGGGGGACCACGGGACGGATGCGCCGAGCCCCCGCCGCACGAAGGGGGTGGACAGCAGGAAGGCGGACAGGGCGAAGAAGACGGCCACCCCGAGCTCGCCCCGCACGGACAGCCCACCGATGACCCCCTCGGCGCCGGCGCCGGTCCAGAAGGCCACGTGGGAGAGCAGCACGAGCCACGCCGCGACCGCTCGGAGCAGGTCGAGGCCGAGGATGCGTGACCGGGATCGCACGTCGGTACTCATGTCGTCACCTACCATTCGGTAATCACAGCCGATTGTGCTCCATGAGAGGGAGATCCATGACCCTGCGCCCGGTCCTGCGTGCGCGCGCACCCCTTCGGGTGAGCTTCGCCGGCGGCGGCACCGATGTCGCCCCGTTCCCGGAGCGAGAGGGCGGGGCGGTGCTCAGCGCCACCATCGGCAGCTACGCCTATGCGACCCTGCGGCCGCGATCCGACGGGCACATCACCGTCGAGTCGCACGACTACGGCACCTCGATCGGCTATGACGTCGGGACGCCGCTCGTGCTCGACGGCACGCTCGACCTGCCCAAGGCGGCGATCGCCCGGATCATGACGCGTCAGGGGGCGCTGCCCTCCGACGGCTTCGACCTCTTCCTGCACACCAATGCGCCCCCCGGATCCGGCCTGGGCAGCTCGAGCGCCGTGATGGTCGCGGTCATCGACCTCGTCGCCCGGCACTGCGGACTCGACCTCGGTCCGCACGAGATCGCCGAGCTGGCCTACCGGTTGGAGCGCGACGACCTCGCGATCCCCGGGGGGTACCAGGACCAGTACGCGGCGGCCTTCGGCGGTTTCAACTTCATGGAGTTCCGCCAGGACGGCGAGGTCGTGGTCAACCCGTTGCGCGTGCGCTCCGACACGGTCCACGAGCTCGAGCACAACATGCTGCTGGCCTACACCGGCCGGACCCGGGTCAGCGACCACATCATCGAGGACCAGGTCTCCCGCTACGAGACGGGCAACGAGGACGCCGTCGCCGGTCTGCGGGCCCAGCGTGACCTGGCGGATGCCATGCGCGTGGCGCTCCTGCGCGGCAAGGTCGACGAGCTCGGGCGCCTCCTCGGTGAGTCGTGGCGGGAGAAGCAGCGGATGTCCTCGCGGATCACCACGCCGCTGATCTCCGAGGCCGTCGACCTCGGTCTGCGGTCCGGGGCGCTCGGGGGCAAGGTCACCGGTGCCGGAGGTGGAGGGCACCTGATCTTCATCTGCGAGTTCGAGCGTCGGCACGTCGTCGCGGACGCGCTGCTCGGGCTCGGGCTGTCGGTCTCGGAGTTCACCTTCACCAAGCACGGCGTGACGACCTGGAAGGGGCAGGGATGACGATGGACGACGACACCCACGCGCAGCTGGTCACCCGACGGCTCGAGGCGGGCATCGCCGCCTGGGCGGACCTCGCGAGGCAGATCTCCTCGGCGGACTCGCGTGGCCGCGTCGACGCCGCGGGCCGGGAGGTCCTGCGCGCCCTGGGTGCCGGGAGGACCCTGCTCGTCGCGGGCAACGGCGGCAGTGCCGCCATCGCGAGCCACGTGGCGGCGGAGTTCCTCGGCAAGTGCGTCCGGGACCGGCACCCGTTGCCGTCGATCAGCCTGGCCGAGTCCCACTCCTCGCTCACGGCCATCGGCAACGACTACGGCTTCGAGCAGGTCTTCCTCCGCGGGGTCCAGGCCTTCGGCCGCCCCGGTGACGTCCTCCTCGCGATGTCGACGTCGGGGACGAGCCCCAATGTCGTGGCCGCCCTGGGCGAGGCCCGCCGGCGTGGTCTGGTGACGATCCTCATGACGGGGGCGAAGGGGGAGGGGCAGCACGAGCACGCGGACCACCTCCTCGTCGTGCCCTCGGCCGAGACCCCCCGCATCCAGGAGGTCCACATGCTGTGGGCCCACGCGTGGTGCGAGGCGGTCGACCTGAGCATGCAGGAGGAGCGCTGACCCCCCGTCCCTGGTGGTCCGGTCCGCAGGTCCTCGAGCCGGTCGGGCCGGACGCCCCCTTCGACCTCGTCCTGCTCGACCGTGACGGGACGCTCAACGAGCGCATCACGGACGGCTACGTCAGGACACCCGACGAGCTCGTGCTCCTGCCCGGTGCCGGCGAGGCCGTGGCCCGGATCAACCGGGCGGGGAGCCGCACGGTCCTGGTGACCAACCAGCGCGGGCTCGCCCGCGGGCTGCTGACCCGCGCCGACCTCGAGGCCGTGCACGCGCGCCTCGCGGACGAGCTGGCCGCGGCCGGCGCGCGGCTGGATGCGATCGTGGTCTGCCCGCACGGCCACGACGAGTGCGCGTGCCGCAAGCCGCGTGACGGGCTCTTTCGTGAGGCCCTCGCCCGGGCTCCCTGGGCGGACCCGGCGCGGTGCCTCATGATCGGCGACATGCCCTCCGACCTCGCGCCGGCCGCAGGCCTCGGGATGGGAACGGTCCGGGTCGGTGCCACGCTCGGGCTCGGCGGGGCGGTCGGCGACCGCCTGGGGCGTGGATCCCGCGATGACGGGCCGGACGAGCTGCGACGTGGCGAAGGCCACGTCCTCTAGGCTTCCGACGGACGGTGCGACCGGCGTCAAGGTGCTACTGTCCGGTAAGTTATTCCGGGCCAAGGAGGGTTCTTTCGTGCGCAAGTACCTGTTGCCGGCGATCATCATGTTCGTCGGTGCATTCATCCTCACCATGGGACTGCTCTTCCGGTTCTATGCCTACCCCCAGCTCGCGGTCGTCCCCACCGACCAGAACACCACCCAGAAGGTGCAGGACCCGGACGCCGAGTTCTTCGACGCGGACAACGTCCGGCCGGGCTCGGGGGAGCTGACCACCACCGCACGCATCATCGGCGACCCGGAGGCCTCCGCGGCGGCCTCGGAGGAGTCCGGTCAGGACATCGCGGTCTGGAACAGCGGGCAGGTCAGCGACAACAACGACGACAACTGGCCCATGGACGCCTCCACCGAGGTCTTCGTCTTCGACCGGCACACCGGTCAGGCCGTCAACTGCTGCGGCGAGTCCAAGAACGGTGAGGAGGTCAAGCGTGACGGCCTCCTGGTGAAGTTCCCCTTCGACGCGCAGAAGGTCGACAGCTACACGTGGTGGGACAGCACCGTCGGCAAGTCCTTCCCGGTGACCTACGAGGGCCAGACGGACATCCAGGGGATGACGGCCTACGAGTACTCGATGACGGTCCCGGAGACGAAGTACGCGACCCGTGAGCTGCCGGGCAGCCTCTTCGGCGGTGCCCCGACCTCCCCGGCGGTGCAGGCGGACCGCTACTACAGCAACGAGCGCACCTTCTGGGTCGACCCCGTCACCGGTGTCGTCCTCGACCGGGTCGAGGACCAGAAGCAGGAGTTCCGCCACAACGGCAAGACGGTCAACGCGCTCGAGACGACCTCGCGCTTCACCAAGGACACCGTCGACACGAACGTCGAGGAGTACAAGTCCAAGGCGTCCCTGCTCAAGATGGTCCACACGACGTTGCCCATCGTCTTCACGATCCTCGGTCTCGTGCTCCTGCTCGCCGGCATCGTCCTCTCGGTCCTCATCGGTCGTCGCAGCCGCCTCGATGCTCAGCCGGCCTACGCCGACGACGGCCGCGGAGACCCGGTCTTCGGGACCTCGGACCCCGACGAGACGACGGCGCGCCGCCGCCGCGACATCGACGGGTACTGAGCGTCCGTGACGATGCGGGTGGTGGTCACCGGTGGCGCCGGCTTCCTCGGGTCCCATCTCTGCGAGCGGCTGATCGCTCGGGGGGACGAGGTCGTGGCGCTGGACAACTTCGTCACCGGTGACCCCGCCAACGTCGCTCACCTGCGCGACCGGCCGGGGTTCGAGCTGCGCGACGTCGACGTCACCCGGGACTTCTCGCTCGAGGGCGCCGTGGACCTCGTGCTCCACTTCGCCTCGCCCGCGAGCCCGGTGGACTACCTCCAGTTGCCCATCGAGACGCTCGAGGTCGGGTCGATCGGCACGATGCGCGCCCTGTCCCTGGCCCGGGACACGGGAGCGCGCTTCGTGCTGGCCTCCACCTCCGAGGTCTACGGGGACCCGGAGGTGCACCCCCAGCCGGAGAGCTACTGGGGCAACGTCAACCCGGTCGGACCGCGGGGCGTGTACGACGAGGCCAAGCGCTTCGCCGAGGCGATGACCTTGGCCCACCGCAACACCCACGGCATCAGTACCGGGATCGTGCGCATCTTCAACACCTTCGGCCCGCGAATGCGCCCCAACGACGGCCGGGCGATCCCGAACTTCATCCGGCAGTCGCTCGCGGGCGAACCGGTGACCGTCGCCGGCGACGGGTCGCAGACCCGCTCGATCTGCTACGTCGACGACCTCGTCACGGGGATCCTGGCCCTGGCGGACAGTGACCATGCCGGCCCGGTGAACATCGGCAACCCGCACGAGATCTCGATGCAGGACCTCGCCGCGTGGATCATCCAGCTCACGGGATCGTCCTCGGTCATCGAGCACATCCCCAGGCCGGTGGACGACCCGACGGTGCGCCAGCCGGACACGACCCTCGCCGACCGGCTCCTCGGGTGGGCGCCCGAGGTCGAGATCGAGACCGCCCTGCGGCGCACGATCGAGTGGTTCCGTACCGAGACCGAGACGGCGCACTTCGCGCAGCCGCCCCTCGACGCGCGGGAGACCGCGCACATCCTCGCCGGCAGCTGACCCGGGTCAGTCCCTCGAGGGTCGGGTGGCGAGGAAGATCGCCGTGCCGGGGAAGCGTGAGCCGCGCAGCGGTGACCAGCCTCCCCAGACGGACTCGTTGTCCGCCGGCCACTCGGGCTCGTGGACGGCACGCAGGACGAGCCCGGCGTCGAGGATCTCGGCGATCCGGTGGCCCATCGTCCGGTGGTGCTCGACATAGCTCGCCCGACCCCCGACGTCCTCGACGTAGGGGGTCTCGTCGAAGTACGAGCCGGTGGCCGTCAGCCCCGTCTCGTCGGGCAGGTCGGGGAAGGCCCATCGGATCGGGTGCGACGTGGAGAAGGCGAGGAGGCCGCCCGGGCGCAGCACCCGGGCCAGCTCGGCCATGAGGCCGGCGCTGTCGGCGACGAAGGGGGTGGCCCCGTAGGCGGAGAAGACGACGTCGAAGGCCTCCGACGCGAAGGGGAGCCGCGTCGCATCCGCCTGGACCAGCGCGGGTGCCGGCCCGGAGGAGCGCCGGTCGAGACGGCCGGCCGTGCGCAGCATCTCGCGGGAGAGGTCGCTGGAGACGACGCGGGCGCCCCGGGAGGCGAACCACCGGCCGCCCTGGGCGGCGCCACCGCCGAACTCGAGGACGTCGCAGCCGGGCAGCCGTGCGGGATCGCCGAGGACCTGCAGCTCCTCCTCGGTCCATCCCTCGGGGCCCCACACGAGGTCGGCGTCGCCGAGGAACTCCCCGTGCTCGTCGAGGTAGTCCTCGGCCTCCCGGTCCCACCAGGAGCGGTTCGCGGTGACGGTCTCCTGCTGTCCGCTCTCGCGGCGTGGAAAGGCGGTGACGGCATCCGGACGGTCCTGGGTCATGCCCCGGACGGTAGCCGACGGGCGGTTTTGCCCCCTTCGCCACGCGCCATTACGATGGGACTGCACTTTGGTGTGCCCACCCGGGCACGCGGGTGCTGTGCACCCGTTCCGTTCGATCAACTGTCCACAATCGGAGTTCCTACTACATGACTGCCAGCACGGTCGACACGACCGCAGCCCCTCAGATCGCCATCAACGACATCGGCTCTGAGGAAGATCTTCTCGCCGCCATCGACGCCACGATCAAGGACTTCAACGATGGCGACATCGTCGAGGGCCACATCGTCAAGGTCGACCGCGACGAGGTGCTTCTCGACATCGGCTACAAGACCGAGGGCGTCATCCCCTCGCGCGAGCTGTCGATCAAGCACGATGTCGACCCCGCCGAGATCGTCGCCGTCGGCGACAGCGTCGAGGCCCTCGTCCTCCAGAAGGAGGACAAGGAGGGTCGACTCATCCTCTCCAAGAAGCGCGCGCAGTACGAGCGGGCCTGGGGCACCATCGAGAAGATCAAGGAAGAGGACGGCGTCGTCACCGGCACCGTCATCGAGGTCGTCAAGGGTGGTCTCATCCTCGACATCGGCCTGCGTGGCTTCCTTCCCGCCTCCCTCGTGGAGATGCGTCGCGTCCGCGACCTCCAGCCGTACGTCGGCAAGGAGATCGAGGCGAAGATCATCGAGCTCGACAAGAACCGCAACAACGTCGTCCTGTCGCGCCGTGCGTGGCTCGAGCAGACCCAGTCGGAGGTGCGCACGACCTTCCTCAAGGAGCTCCAGAAGGGCCAGGTCCGCACCGGCGTCGTCTCCTCGATCGTCAACTTCGGTGCCTTCGTGGACCTCGGTGGCGTCGACGGGCTCGTCCACGTCTCCGAGCTGTCCTGGAAGCACATCGACCACCCGTCCGAGGTCGTCGAGGTCGGCGACGACGTCACGGTCGAGGTCCTGGATGTCGACATGGACCGCGAGCGCGTCTCCCTGTCGCTCAAGGCGACGCAGGAGGACCCGTGGCAGCACTTCGCCCGGACCCACGCGATCGGTCAGGTCGTCCCGGGCAAGGTCACCAAGCTCGTTCCCTTCGGTGCCTTCGTGCGCGTCGAGGACGGCATCGAGGGCCTGGTGCACATCTCCGAGCTGGCCGAGCGGCACGTCGAGCTGCCCGAGCAGGTCGTCAACGTCGGTCAGGAGATCTTCGTCAAGGTCATCGACATCGACCTCGAGCGTCGTCGCATCTCGCTGAGCCTCAAGCAGGCCAACGAGGACGGCGCGAACATGACCGAGTTCGACCCGACGCTCTACGGGATGGCCGCCGAGTACGACGAGCAGGGGAACTACAAGTACCCCGAGGGCTTCGACTCCGAGACCAACGAGTGGCTCGAGGGCTACGAGGCGCAGCGTGAGGCCTGGGAGAAGCAGTACGCCGACGCCCACGCACGCTGGGAGGCCCACCGGGCGCAGATGGAGAAGGCTGCGGCCGACGACGCTGCTGCTGCCGAGGGCGGCGACGAGGTCACGACGACCTCGTACAGCTCCGACAGCACCCCGTCCGCCCCCGCGGCAGCCCCGAGCGGCGGTGCCGGTGCCGGTGCCGGTGCTCCGGCGCCGACGAACGAGGGCACGCTGGCCTCGGACGAGGCGCTGGCCGCGCTGCGTGAGAAGCTCACGGGCAACTGACCCGAGCACCCACGAGAGGGGGGCGTCGCACCACTGGTGCGGCGCCCCCCTTCTCGTGGTCGGTTCCCGGGTTCAGCGGTGGTGGTGCCTAGGATCGGGCTCATGTTGCATATCGGACTCACCGGTGGGATCGGCTCGGGCAAGTCGAGCGTCTCGCGCCGTCTCGCCGAGCTCGGAGCGGTCATCGTCGACGCCGATGTCCTCGCCCGTGAGGTCGTCGAGCCGGGTCAGCCGGCACTGGAGCAGATCCGCGAGCGGTTCGGGGACGCGGTCTTCGGTGCCGACGGGGCACTGGACCGGCCGGCGCTCGGGCGGGTCGTCTTCGGCGATCCCCAGGCCCTGGCGGCCCTCGAGGGGATCACGCACCCGGCGATCTGGCGGCGCACGGCGCAGACCTTCGCGGCGGCCAGGGCCTCGGGGACCCGGGTCGGGGTGCACGACATGCCCCTGCTCGTGGAGAAGGGCATGGCCGGGGAGTACCACCTCGTGGTCGTCGTCGACACCGACGAGGACACCCGGGTGCGCCGACTCGTCGAGGACCGTGGCATGCCCGAGGCGGAGGCCCGCTCCCGCATCGCCGCGCAGGCCACCGATGCGCAGCGGCGCGCGGTCGCCGACGTCCTGCTGGACAACAACGGCACCCCCGACGATCTCGTGGCGGCCGTCGACCGGGTGTGGCGCGAGCGGTTGGTGCCCTGTGCCGACCACCTCGCCGACGAGGTCCCCGCGCGGGCCCCGCAGGACCTCGTGCTCGAGGAGCCCGACCCCGAGTGGGCCGCGACGGCGGCCCGGGTCATGGCCCGGCTGCGTCACCGCCTCGAGGGTCTGGCGGTGACCGTCGACCACATCGGCTCGACTGCGGTGCCGATGTACGCCAAGCCGATCATCGACCTGCAGGTCGGCGTGGCCTCCCTCGAGGACGCCGACTCGGCGCCCTTCGTGCAGGCCGTGCGCGAGGGCGGATGGCCACGGATCGAGGCCATCACCGAGGACACCCCCAAGGGGGCGAACCGTGGACGGCAACGGTGGGCCAAGCGATACCACCTCGGGACCGACCCGGCCGTGCCCGTGCACGTGCACGTGCGCGAGGTCGGCTCCCCGGGGTGGCGGTGGGCGCTGCTCCTGCGCGACTGGCTGAGCGCCGAGCCCGGTGCACGCGCCGACTACCGGGCCGAGAAGGAGCGCCTCGCCGCCGCGGGTCTGCGGCGGGCGGAGTACGCCGCAGCCAAGGAGCCGTGGTTCGACTCGGTGCACGAGCGGGTCGAGGCCTGGGCCTGCGAGACGGGCTGGAGTCCTTCAGGGGCCCCCGGGCCGACGGGCGCCTGAGGGTGCCCTCCTACCGGGTTGCCGTCGATGTGCACGGTGTGGTTCCGGGAGTGGCCCCGGAGCGACTCCTCCCGCTCGCCGAGGAGCTGCTGGCCCGAACCCACCGGGTGGAGGACCGGTCCGTGGAGATCGTGCGCGCGCAACCGCGCATCGAGCTGCGTTTCGTCGTCGCAGCGACCCACGACGCCCGGGAGGACGCCGATGCCGAGGCCTCGGTCAGGGCGCTCGTGCACGACCTCGCGCCGACGGCCCGGCTCGGTCGCTGGACCCTGCGACGGGGACCGGGTGGACACTGGCGCACGATCCGCAGCGGCGACTCCCGGGAGGGCCTCGGCGAGCACCCCGTCGACTTCTGAGCAGGGCTGTCGCACCCGTGGCATACCGTGGTCGACATGCGCCCGGTGACCGATCTACAACGCACGGTGGCTCCCTTCGAGGTCATCTCCCCGTTCCAGCCTGCTGGCGACCAACCCACTGCCATCGCCGACCTCGCGGGACGGGTCCGGGCGGGCGAGGAGGACATCGTCCTCCTCGGCGCGACGGGTACCGGCAAGTCGGCGACGACGGCCTGGCTCATCGAGCAGGTCCAGCGACCGACGCTCGTCATGGCGCCCAACAAGACCCTGGCGGCCCAGCTGGCCAACGAGTTCCGTGACCTCCTCCCCAACAACGCGGTCGAGTACTTCGTCAGCTACTACGACTACTTCCAGCCGGAGGCCTACGTCCCGCAGTCGGACACGTACATCGAGAAGGACTCCTCGGTCAACGAGGAGGTGGAGCGGCTGCGGCACTCGGCAACCAACAGCCTGCTCACCCGACGCGACGTCATCGTCGTCGCCTCGGTCTCGTGCATCTACGGCCTGGGGACACCGCAGGAGTACATCGACCGCATGGTCACGCTCAAGGTCGGGCAGGAGATCAATCGCGACGACCTGCTGAGGCAGTTCGTCACCATGCAGTACACCCGCAACGACCTCGCCTTCACCCGGGGCACCTTCCGGGTCCGCGGCGACACCGTCGAGATCATCCCGATGTACGAGGAGCTCGCCGTGCGCATCGAGTTCTTCGGCGACGAGGTCGAGCGGATCCACACGCTGCACCCGCTGACCGGTGAGGTGGTGCGCGACGAGAGCGAGATCTACATCTTCCCCGCGACCCACTACGTCGCCGGCCCGGAGCGGATGGAGCGGGCGATCGGTGGCATCGAGACCGAGCTCGACGCCCAGCTGGCCGACCTCGAGCGGCAGGGCAAGATGCTCGAGGCCCAGCGGCTGCGCATGCGCACCACCTACGACATCGAGATGATGCGGCAGATCGGGTCCTGCGCGGGCATCGAGAACTACTCGATGCACATCGACGGCCGCGAGCCGGGGAGCGCCCCCAACTGCCTCCTGGACTACTTTCCCGAGGACTTCCTCCTCGTCATCGACGAGTCCCACCAGACGGTGCCGCAGATCGGGGCGATGTACGAGGGGGATGCCTCCCGCAAGCGGACCCTGGTGGAGCACGGCTTCCGCCTGCCGAGCGCCATGGACAACCGGCCCCTGACGTGGGAGGAGTTCCTCGAGCGCGTCGGGCAGACGGTCTACCTCTCGGCGACCCCGGGCGACTACGAGATGGCGAAGTCCGACGGCCACGTCGAGCAGGTGATCCGTCCGACCGGTCTGATCGACCCCGAGGTCATCCTCAAGCCGACCAAGGGCCAGATCGACGACCTGCTCCACGAGATCCGGGTGCGGGCCGAGCGCCACGAGCGCGTGCTCGTGACGACGCTGACGAAGAAGATGGCCGAGGACCTCACCGACTACCTCCTCGACAAGGGCGTGCGGGTGCGCTACCTGCACTCCGACATCGACACCCTGCGCCGGGTCGAGCTGTTGCGGGAGCTGCGGCTGGGGGAGTACGACGTCCTCGTCGGCATCAACCTGCTGCGGGAGGGCCTCGACCTGCCCGAGGTCTCCCTCGTGAGCATCCTCGACGCGGACAAGGAGGGCTTCCTGCGCAGTGCCCGCTCGCTGATCCAGACGATCGGCCGCGCCGCTCGCAATGTCTCCGGCCAGGTCCACATGTATGCCGACAAGGTCACCCCGTCGATGCGGGAGGCGCTCGACGAGACGCAACGACGTCGGGAGAAGCAGACCGCCTACAACCGGGAGCGTGGTCTCGACCCGCAGCCGCTGCGCAAGAAGATCGCCGACATCACCGACATGCTGCAGCGCGAGGACGCGGACACCGACGAGCTGCTCGGGTCGGGCCGCTCCCAGTCCCGCGGGAAGTCCGCCCGCGGGGGCGCCGTCGCGGAGGAGGGCACCGAGCGGGGCCGGGACCTGCCGGCGACCGAGCTCGCCCGGCTCATCCAGGAGCTCACCGACCAGATGCACCAGGCGGCCACGGACCTGCACTTCGAGCTGGCCGCCCGCCTGCGTGACGAGATCGGCGACCTGAAGAAGGAGCTGCGGCAGATGACCGCCGCGACCAGCTGAGAGCGCGCTGGGCGCACGACCGGCCCACCCGAGGGTCGGGCCGGAACGGGGCTTCGTGTGGGACGATGGCAGGCAGCGGAGGGGAGTATCCCCGAGCGATGTCTCGTCAACACGGTCGGCCCCCGGCCCGGGACATCGGCCACCTTGGTGGGAGAGACCTCCGGACGTTGACCCCTGTCCGGAAGGTTCCCGTTGTCCACGTACTCCTCACTCCAGCCGGCGATCATGAGCGGCGGCACCATGGAGGTGCCCACCTGGGCCTGGTTGCTCACGCTCGGCGTCGCCGCCATCGTGCTGATCTTCGACGTCGTCATGGTCGCGCGTCGACCGCATGTCCCCTCCACGCGTGAGGTCTCGGTCACGCTCGGTCTCTACGTCACCGCCGCGGTCCTCTTCGGCATCGGCATGTGGGTGGTGGCCGGCGGGGAACGCGGCACCGAGTTCTTCGCCGGGTGGTTGACCGAGTACTCGCTCTCGGTCGACAACCTCTTCATCTTCATCATCATCATGGCGAAGTTCGGCGTACCGCAGCGCTTCCAGCAGATCGCCCTGCTGTGGGGCATCATCATCGCCATCGTGCTGCGGACGATCTTCATCTTCGTCGGCGCCGCAGCGATCAACCAGTTCTCCTGGGTCTTCTACGTCTTCGGGGCCTTCCTCCTCTACACCGCGGTCAAGCTCGCCACGGAGAGCCATGACGACGGGGGTGACGATTGGGAGCCCAATGCCGTCATCACGTGGTTCCAGAAGGCCGTGCCGAGCACGACGGAGTGGACCTCACGCCTCTTCACGAAGGAGAACGGCAAGCGGGTGGCCACCCCGCTCTTCATCGTGGTCATCGCCCTGGGCATGACCGACCTGCTCTTCGCGCTCGACTCGATCCCGGCGATCTACGGCCTGACCAAGGAGCCGTACATCGTGCTCACGGCCAACCTCTTCGCGCTCATGGGTCTGCGGCAGCTGTACTTCCTCATCGGTGGCCTGCTGAAGAAGCTCGTCTACATGAGCATCGGTCTCTCGGTGCTCCTCGCCTTCATCGGCGTGAAGCTCATCCTGCACGCGCTCCACGAGAACGAGCTGCCCTTCATCAACGGTGGCGAGCACGTGGGGGTCCCGGACATCCCGATCGCGATCTCGCTCGGCGCGATCGTCGTCATCCTCGGTGTCACCACGGTCGCCAGCCTGTGGAAGACGCGCAACGACGAGAGGGACCAGGTCCGCTCGGGCGACTCGGCGGACTGAGGCCACGGAGCGAAGGGGGTCGGTCGCCCGGACGGTGACCGACCCCCTTCGTCGTGCCCGGTCAGTCCGTGGGCTGCGGCGGTGCCCGCCGCGCACCGAGACCGAGGACGAGGACGCTGGCGAGCACGACGAGCGCCATCCCGAGGAGTTGGACCGGTGACAGGCGTTGCCCCAGCACGAGGAGGCCGGCGATCGCCGCGACCGCCGGCTCGAGGCTGAGCAGGATGCCGAAGACCGCAGGGGCGAGACGTCGCAGGGCGAAGAGCTCGAGGGAGTAGGGCAGCACCGAGGAGAGCACGGCGATCCCGAGACCCTTGAGGAGCACCTCCCCGTCCCAGGCCCCCGTCCCGTGGCGGGCGACGTCCCACAGGCCGAAGGGAAGGATGACCACGGTGGCGACGACCATGGCCAGGGCCAGACCCTCGAGCTGCGGGAAGGCCGCTCCGGTGCGCCCGGAGAAGACGATGTACCCCGCCCAGCACGCTCCGGCGGTCAGGGCGAGCAGGATGCCCGTGCCCTCGAGCTCGTCGAGGGGGACGCTCAGGGCACGGGAGATGAGGAGCACGCCGATACCGGCGGCTCCGACGGCGACCAGGTCCCGAGGCCGTCTGGACAGGACCGCAGCAAGGGTGAGGGGGCCGACGAACTCGATGGTCACGGCCACACCGATGGGCAGGTGGCCGAGCGAGCCGTAGAAGGCGAAGTTCATCAGCCCGAGCGCCAGGCCGAAGCATCCGACGGTGACGAGGTCACGGCGGCTGTGCCCCCTCCAGCGGGGGCGGGCGATGGCGACGAGCAGCGCGGTGGCGAAGCCCAGCCGCAGCATGACCGAACCGGCTGCCCCGATCTGGGGGACGAGGGTCGCGGCGAGGGCGCCCCCGAACTGCACAGAGACGACGCCGGCCAGCACGAGGACGGGGGCTGGGACGGCATCGACACGGCTCACGGCGTCACCCTAGGCTCTCCCGGGTGTCCACGTATCTCTCCTTCCTGGTGCTGGTCCTCGTGATCACCATCGCCCCCGGCCCCGACACCGCCCTCACGCTGCGTGCCTCGCTCGTGCGCGGACGCTCCAACGGGCTGCTGACCATGGCCGGGGTCAGTGCCGCCGGCGCGGTCCAGGGCCTGCTCGCCGCTGGTGGCCTCGGGGCGATCATCGTCGCGAGCGAGCCGCTCTTCCTCGCCGTGAAGTGGGTGGGCGCGGCGTACCTGCTCTTCCTCGGATCCCAGGCCCTGTGGGCGGCCTGGAAGGGGGACTTCACGCGCGACCCCGAGGCGGAGTCGATCGCCCCCACTCGAGCGCGAGGGACCCGACGACGCACGGTCCTGCAGGGCTTCTTGTGCAACATCACCAACCCCAAGGTCCTCGCCTTCAACCTGGCCGTGCTGCCCCAGTTCGTCGGGGGACAGGCCGGGCTGCCCCTCCTGGCGCTGTACGCACTCAGCCTCGTGGCCATCGGCTCGGTGTGGCTCACCGGGATCGTCCTGCTCGCCGATCGGGCCCGCGGGGCACTGACGGCCCCGCGGGCCCGGCGCCGCATCGAGGGGACCATGGGCGTGGTGATGATCGGCTTCAGCGCGACGGTCGCCTCGACGCACTGACGCGGCTCACCACCCGCGCTCGCGCCACTCCTGCAGGTGCGGACGCTCGGCGCCCACCGTCGTGTCCGAGCCGTGGCCCGGGTAGACCCAGGTGTCGTCGCCGTAGACGTCGAAGACCCGCGCGGTGACGTCCGCGTAGAGCGACTCGAAGCTCTGGCCGGGGTTCGCGGTGTTGCCGAGCCCGCCGGGGAAGAGGCTGTCGCCGGTGAAGAGGTGCACGTGCCCGTGCGGGTCATCGTAGGCGAGTGCCACCGATCCGGGGGTGTGGCCGCGCAGGTGCACGACGTCGAGGCTGATCTCACCGAACGTCACCGTGTCGAGGTGACGCAGCCGGTGGTCCGGGCGCTGCGGCAGGGCCGGGGCGTCGTCCTCCCCCGCGTAGGTCTCCGGCGAGTACATCCTGCAGACCTCGACGAGGGCCCGGACGTGGTCCCAGTGCTGGTGCGTCGTCACGAGGTGCTCCAGCCCCGAACCTCCCGCGGCGACGAGCTCCCCGAGGCGTTCCGGCTCGTCCGCCGCGTCGATGAGCAGCTGGGTTCCGCTCGCGCGGCAGGTGAGCAGGTAGACGTTGTTGTGCATCTCGGACACGGCCAGCTTGCGGATCGTCAGCGCGTCGAGCTCCCGGGTGGACCAGGGTCCACCGGGCGTGACCTCGGGGGTGTACGTGTCGGTCATGCTGGTTCTCCTTCGCTGGTGGTGGCGACCTGTGTCTCGGCATCCTGCAGGGCATACGCAGCGCCGATGAGGGTGAGGTGGCTGAAGGCCTGGGGGAAGTTGCCCGCCTGCCGACCGCCCTCGACGTCGTACTCCTCGGCGATGAGGCCGACATCGTTGAGCAGGCCGATGAGACGGCGCATCAGGGCGTGGCCCTTGTCGAGCTGGCCGGTGAGGGCGTAGGCGCTGACCAGCCACCACGAGCACGCGAGGAAGGGGTGCTCGGCCCCCTCGAGTCCGTCGACGCCGCTCTCGGTGCGGTAGCGCAGCAGGAAGCCGCTGTGCATGAGGTCCTTCTCGACGGCGGCAACGGTGCCCAGGATCCGCGGGTCGTCCGGGGGCAGGAAGCCGATCATCGGGAGGACGAGCAGGGAGGCATCGACCTCGTCGGTGTCGTAGTGCTGGGTGAAGCTCTGCTTGGCCTCGTTCCAGCCCCGGTCGAGGATGTCCTCGCGCACCCTGTCACGCAGCTCCCGCCAGAGCGTGGCGTCGCCCTCGTACCCGTGCACCTCGACGGCGCGGATCGCGCGGTCGAAGGCGGCCCAGACCATGACCCTCGAGTGGGTGAAGTGCCGCTTCGGACCGCGGATCTCCCACAGCCCGTGATCGGGCTGGTCCCAGTGATCGGCGAGGTTGTTCACGAGCGAACGCTGGATCGCCCACGACTGATCGGACTCGACCAGCCCCCGGACGCGCGCGTCCTCGAGGGCGATCATCACCTCGCCGAGGACGTCCGTCTGCTGCTGGTCGACCGCGCCGTTGCCGATGCGCACCGGTCGGGAGCCGGCGTACCCGGGCAGGTGGTCGAGCTCGCGCTCGGGCAGCTCACGCCCGCCGTCGACGGCGTACATGATCTGCATGTCCTCCGGGTCGCCCGCGATGGCTCGCACGAGCCAGTCCCGCCAGAGCTTCGCCGGGCCGACATAGCCCGACTTCAGCAGCGACTCCAGGGTGAGGGAGGCGTCGCGCAGCCAGCAGTACCGGTAGTCCCAGTTGCGCACTCCGCCGAAGTCCTCCGGCAGGCTCGTCGTCGGGGCCGCAACGATCCCTCCGCGTCGGGAGTCGGTGAGCATCCGCAGGGTGAGCTGCGAGCGGATGACCGCCTCCCGGTACGGCCCCACGTAGGTGCACCGGTTGGCCCACTCGGTGGTGCGTTGCTGCGTGGCCTCGATCCGCGAGGAGATGTCCAGCGGTGGTGGGATCGTCTTGTACGACGCGAACCACGTCGTGGAGAAGTTGTAGTGCTCACCCGCCCGGACGGTCCACTGGTCGTGGTGGTGACCGTCGACGGCCGTCGGGAGCCGGCTGCCGCGCAGGACGAGCATGTCATTGCCGGCGATGGCCGTGATGACCTCGTCGTCCAGCTCGTGGCCGGGGGAGTGGGCCACCCAGGGGCGAATGCGCCCGTAACCGAAGCGCACGATCCACTCGTGTTCCATCTCCACCTCGCCCTCGAGGCCCTCGACGACCCGCACGAGATCGGCCCGGGCGTCACCGAGTGGCATGAGATCGGTCACCTTGACCGTCCCGGTCGCCGTGGTGTGGATCGTCTCGAGGATGAAGGAGTCACCCCGGTAGGAGCGCGTCGTCGTCGCCTCGTCAGCCGGGCCGATCAACCAGCGGCCGTGCTCCGGAGTCCCCAGCAGTGCCGTGAAGCACGAGGAGGAGTCGAACCGCGGCAGGCACAGCCAGTCCACCGATCCTGCCCGGGAGACGAGGGCGACGGTCTCGGTGTCGCCGATGGCGGCGTAGTCCTCGATGGGGGTGCTCATTGGGGACAGGCTAGGCGGTCGGGGGTCCGACGACCGAGAGGCGGGGGTGGGCTGTCGGGGGAGACGCCTAGGGTGTGGAGTGTGACTGCAGCCAAGGCCGCCGGCTCCCGCCTCCACGACCGGATCGTCGTCCAGGGTGCCCGTGAGCACAACCTCAAGGACATCCACGTCGACATCCCCCGGGACTCCTTCGTGGTCTTCACCGGCCTCTCCGGTTCGGGCAAGTCGTCGCTCGCCTTCGACACGATCTTCGCCGAGGGGCAGCGGCGATACGTCGAGTCGTTGTCGGCGTACGCCCGCCAGTTCCTCGGCCAGATGGACAAGCCGGACGTCGACTTCATCGAGGGCCTGTCCCCGGCGGTGTCCATCGACCAGAAGTCGACGAACCGCAACCCGCGGTCAACCGTGGGCACGATCACCGAGGTCCACGACTACCTGCGACTGCTCTTCGCCCGCGTGGGCCGTCCGCACTGCCCCGTCTGCGGCGAGGCCATCACCCGGCAGAGCCCCCAGCAGATCGTCGACCGGCTGCTCGAGCTGCCCGAGCGCACCCGCTTCCAGGTCCTCGCGCCCGTCGTGCGCGCCCGCAAGGGTGAGTTCGTCGACCTCTTCTCCGAGCTGCGGGCGAAGGGGTACAGCCGCGCCCGGGTCGACGGCGAGACGATCTCGCTGTCGGAGCCCCCGACGCTGGAGAAGCAGGTCAAGCACACCATCGACGTCGTCGTCGACCGGCTCGTGGCGAAGGGGGCGGACGACCGGGCGAACAAGCAGCGCCTCACCGACTCCATCGAGACCTCGCTCGGCCTGGCCGGGGGGGTCGTCGTCATCGACTTCGTCGACCTGGACGAGGACGACCCGCAGCGCCAACGTCGCTACTCCGAGACGATGGCCTGCCCCAACGACCACCCGCTCGACATCGACGAGATCGAGCCGCGCTCCTTCTCCTTCAACTCCCCCTTCGGTGCCTGCCCGAAGTGCACCGGTCTCGGGACCGAGCTCGAGGTCGACGCCGATCTCGTCGTCCCCGACGAGGACCTGGCGCTCGGCGAGGGGGCCATCGCCCCCTGGGCGCAGGGCACCCAGTCGGCCCAGTACTTCCAGCGGACCATGGCGGCGCTCGGGGACGACCTCGGCTTCGACATGGAGACCCCGTGGCGGGCGTTGCCCGGCCGGGCCCGCACGGCCCTGCTCGAGGGGTACAAGCACCAGGTGCACGTGCGCTACCGCAACCGCTTCGGGCGCGAGCGCTCCTACAGCACGGGTTTCGAGGGGGTCATCCCCTTCATCAAGCGGCGCCACAGCGAGACCGAGTCCGACTGGAGCCGGGACAGGTACGAGGGCTACATGCGGGAGATCCCGTGCCCGACGTGCGCGGGCACCCGCCTCAAGCCGGAGTCGCTCGCCGTCCTCGTCGGAGGCCAGAGCATCGCCGACGTCTCGGCGCTGTCGATCCGGCACGCGGCCGGCTTCCTCGAGACCGTGGACTTCACCGACCGGGAGCGGCAGATCGCCGAGCAGGTGATCAAGGAGATCGATGCCCGCCTCGGCTTCCTCCTCGACGTCGGCCTGGACTACCTCTCGCTCTCGCGGGCTGCCGGAACACTCTCCGGCGGAGAGGCCCAGCGCATCCGGTTGGCCACCCAGATAGGCTCCGGCCTCGTCGGGGTCCTCTACGTCCTCGACGAGCCGAGCATCGGTCTGCACCAGCGGGACAACCGCCGCCTCATCGAGACGCTCACCCGGCTGCGGGACCTGGGCAACACCCTGATCGTCGTCGAGCACGACGAGGACACCATCGCCGCCTCCGACTGGGTCGTCGACATCGGTCCCGGTGCGGGTGAGCACGGCGGCCACGTCGTGCACTCGGGGTCCTTGGAGGGGCTGCTGGCCAACGAGCGCTCGGCCACCGGCCGCTTCCTCTCCGGGGCCGACGAGATCCACCTCCCGGTGACCCGCCGACCGCAGCAGCCCGGGCGGGAGGTGACGGTCAAGGGCGCCCGTGAGCACAACCTCCACGGCATCGACGTCTCCTTTCCGCTGGGAACCTTCGTCGCCATCACGGGGGTCTCCGGCTCGGGCAAGTCGACCCTGGTCAACGACATCCTCTACAAGGTCCTCGCCAACAAGCTCAACGGTGCCCGGCAGGTCCCCGGCCGCCACAAGACGGTCACCGGGCTCGAGCACCTCGACAAGGTCGTCCACGTCGACCAGAGCCCCATCGGACGCACGCCACGGTCCAATGCGGCGACCTACACCGGGGTCTTCGATCACGTGCGTCGGCTCTTCGCGGAGACGAGCGAGGCGAAGGTGCGCGGCTACCTGCCGGGGCGCTTCTCCTTCAACGTCAAGGGTGGCCGGTGCGATGCCTGCTCCGGCGACGGCACGTTGAAGATCGAGATGAACTTCCTCCCGGACGTCTATGTCCCGTGCGAGGTGTGTCACGGCGCCCGGTACAACCGGGAGACGCTCGAGGTGCACTTCAAGGGCAAGAACATCGCCGAGGTCCTCGACATGCCGATCGAGGAGGCGGAGGACTTCTTCGCCGCCGTCCCGGCGATCGCGCGGCACATGAAGACGCTCAACGCGGTCGGTCTGGGTTACGTCCGCCTCGGGCAGCCGGCGACGACCCTCTCCGGTGGTGAGGCGCAGCGCGTCAAGCTCGCCGCCGAGCTGCAGAAGCGATCCAACGGCCGGACGATCTACGTCCTCGACGAGCCGACGACCGGTCTGCACTTCGAGGACATCCGCAAGCTGCTCCTCGTGCTCCAGGGGCTCGTCGACAAGGGCAACAGCGTCCTCGTCATCGAGCACAACCTCGACGTCGTCAAGAGCGCCGACTGGATCATCGACATGGGCCCGGAGGGCGGCGACGGGGGCGGCCTCGTGGTCGCCACCGGCACCCCGGAGGACGTGGCGGCCGTCGCGGCCTCGCACACCGGTCGTTTCCTCGGCCCGGTCCTCGCCAAGTCCGACATCACCCCGATCGTCGGAGAGCTCGTCGAGGAGCCCGCCGAGCCGGCCCGGACGACGAAGGGGGCGGCGAAGGGGACGAAGCGGGCCTCGGCCACGAAGGGGAAGAAAAAGGCCTCGCCGACGAGGGTGTCCACTGCGGCGAGCTCCGCCGCTCGCCGTGCCCGGAAGGCGGGGTGACCTCCCCGGGGTGGGATGATCGCCACGACGTCCTGTACTACCCACGGAGGCCACGATGACGACGACACGACGGGATGCTCTCGGCATGGCGACGACGGCAGGCGTTGCTGCCGTCTCGGTGACGGCCTGCGGTGGTGGTGCCGACGACGGGGGATCCGGCTCGACGCAGAGCGTCCGGGTTCCGGTCACCGACGTCCCCCAGGGTGGTGGACTCATCCGCGACGACGTGGTGATCACCCAGCCCACCGACGGTGAGTTCAAGGCCTTCGACGCGCGGTGTCCCCACCAGGGGTGCGCGGTCGGTGAGGTGACCGCGAGCGCCATCGTCTGTCCCTGCCACGGGAGTGAGTTCGACCCGGCGTCCGGTGCGATGACCCAGGGTCCCGCCACCGAGGGACTCGCGGCGAGGACCGCGACCGTCGAGGGCGACGAGATCGTCGTCTCCTAGGCTCGAGCAGTGGCAGATCCCGCAACCTATCGACCCGCTCCCGGGTCGATCCCGACCGAGCCCGGCGTCTACCGCTTCCGGGACGAGCACGGTCGTGTCATCTACGTCGGCAAGGCGAAGTCCCTGCGCCCGCGCCTGTCGTCCTACTTCCAGGACATCGCCGCCCTGCACCCACGCACCGCGCGGATGGTGCGCACGGGTGCCGCCGTGGAGTGGACCGTCGTCGCCACCGAGGTCGAGGCACTCCAGCTCGAGTACTCGTGGATCAAGGAGTACGACCCCCGGTTCAACGTCAAGTACCGGGACGACAAGTCCTACCCCTACCTCGCGGTGACGATGGGCGAGGAGTTCCCCCGCGCCCAGGTCCTGCGCGGAGCCAAGCGCAAGGGCACGAGGTACTTCGGGCCCTACACCCACGCGTGGGCCATCCGCGAGACCCTCGACCTGCTCCTGCGCGTCTTCCCGGTCCGCACCTGCAGCGCGGGGGTCCTCAAGCGGGCGGAGCAGTCCGGGCGTCCGTGCCTCCTCGGCTACATCGACAAGTGCTCGGCGCCGTGCGTCGGGTGGGTGACCCCCGAGGAGCACCGGGCGCTGGCCGATGAGCTGTGCGACTTCCTCGCCGGCAACACCGGCCGGTTCGTACGCCGGGTCGAGGAGCGGATGAAGGCCGCGTCCGCCGACCTCGACTTCGAGCAGGCGGCCCGGCTGCGGGACGACCTCGCCGCCCTGACCAAGGCCCTGGAGAAGTCCACGGTCGTCTTCCATGACGACACTGACGCCGACGTCTTCGCCGTCGCCGACGACGAGCTCGAGGTGGCCATCCAGGTCTTCCACGTGCGCGGCGGGCGCATCCGCGGACAGCGTGGCTGGGTCGCGGAGAAGGACGCCGAGTCCGTTCCCGAGCTCGTCGAGCACCTGCTGCAGCAGGTCTACGGCGGCGAGGCCGTCCCCCGGGAGGTCCTCGTCCCCGTGCTGCCGCCGGCAGCCTCGGAGATGGCCCAGTGGCTCGGGGAGCGGCGAGGCAGCCGGGTGGACCTCCGCGTCCCCCAGCGGGGCGACAAGCGAAGCCTCATGGCCACGGTGGAGCGCAATGCGACCCAGTCCCTGGCCCGGCACAAGGTCGCCCGCGCGGGCGACCTCACCGCGCGCAGCCAGGCGCTCCAGGACCTGCAGGAGATGCTCGGTCTCGATGACGCGCCGCTGCGCATCGAGGGCTACGACATCGCCCACGTGCAGGGCAGCGATGTCGTCGGCTCGATGGTCGTGTTCGAGGACGGGGTGGCCCGCAAGAACGAGTACCGGCGGTTCATCGTGCGCGGAGACGTCGACGGGCGCACGGACGACACCGCCGCCATGCACGAGGTCCTCACCCGCCGCTTCGCCCGCCACCTCAAGGAGCGCGACCGGGAGCACACGGACCCGGAGGCGAGCCAGGCGACGGAGGTGCGCCGCTTCGCCTACCCACCCAACCTCGTCGTCGTCGACGGCGGCGCCCCCCAGGTCGCCGCAGCGCAGCAGGTCCTCGACGAGCTGGGGATCGATGACGTCGCCCTCGTCGGTCTGGCCAAGCGCCTCGAGGAGGTGTGGCTCCCCGGTGACGACCACCCGGTCATCCTGCCGCGGACCAGCGAGGCCCTCTACCTCCTCCAACGACTGCGCGACGAGGCCCACCGCTTCGCCAACACCTTCCACCGCGAGCGACGCAGTCGCTCGATGACGCAGAGCGCGCTCGATGGGATACCGGGGCTGGGAGAGGCCCGCCGCAAGGCGCTGCTGGCACGGTTCGGCTCGGTGAAGCGGATTCGGGCTGCAGGGGTGGAGGAGCTGGCCGAGGCGCCGGGGATCGGACCTGCACTCGCGGAGCGGATTGCGGCAGAGTTGGCCCCGAACGCCCCCACGCCGACGGTGAACCTCACGACCGGCGAGGTCCTCGACGAAGGAGAGCCACGATGACCCAGCCCGAGATCCCCCTCCAGCGCGAGGCGCCGGAGACCGGTCCCGAGGTGGTCGTCGTCACCGGCATGAGCGGTGCCGGGCGCTCCACCGTCGGCAACGTCATGGAGGACCACGGCTGGTACGTCATCGACAACCTGCCGGTGATGCTCCTGCCGGACCTGCTCAGGCTGTCGGAGTCCCGCGAGGACCCGGTCGTGCCCGAGTCCGAGCAGTCCCGGATCGGGATCGTCCTCGACGTGCGAGCCCAGGGCTTCGAGACCCTCACCTCCTCCTTGGAGCGCCTCCGGGAGCGGGGCTGGCGCACTCACCTCGTCTTCCTCGACGCGACGAATGAAGCCCTCGTCCGGCGTTTCGAGAGCGTCCGCCGGCCACACCCCCTCCAGGGGAAGGGACGCCTGCTGGACGCCATCCAGCAGGAGCGCGAGGTGCTCGCCGACGTCCGCACGAGTGCGGAGAACGTCGTCGACACCTCAGGCCTCAACGTCCACCAGCTCAGCCGCAAGATCAGTCCGCTCTTCATGTCCCAGTCATCGGAGCGGTTGCGTCTGGCGGTGCTCTCCTTCGGCTTCAAGTACGGGGTCCCGCTCGACGCGGACTTCGTCTTCGACATGCGCTTCCTGCCCAACCCCTTCTGGGTCCCCGAGCTGCGATCACACACCGGGCGGGAGACGCAGGTCTCCGACTACGTGCTCTCGCAGACCGGAGCGGGGGAGTTCATCGACGGCGTGGAGACGATGCTCGAGCCGGTCATCGCCGGCTACCTGCGCGAAAACCGTCGCTACGTGACGCTCGCCGTCGGGTGCACGGGCGGCAAGCACCGCTCCGTCGCCATCGCCGAGGCACTGGCCTCCCGCTTGGGCTCGAGCCAGATCGCCACCTTCGTCGTCCACCGTGACCTGGGACAGGAATGAGCGTGCCCGACGTCCTGCGTTCCGCCAAGGTGGTCGCCCTCGGTGGTGGCCACGGCCTCGCCGCCTCGCTCTCCGCCCTTCGTCTCGTGTGTGAGCAGGTCACGGCGATCGTCACGGTCGCCGACAACGGCGGCTCCTCCGGGCGTCTGCGTGAGGACTTCGACGTCCTGCCACCGGGCGACCTGCGGATGGCGCTCACCGCGCTGTGTGACGACAGCGAGTGGGGACAGACGTGGAGCGATGTCCTCCAGCACCGCTTCACCGGCGACGGGGACCTGTCCGGACACGCCCTGGGCAACCTGCTCATCGTCGCGCTCTGGCAGCTGCACGAGGATCCGGTCAGCGGGCTCGATCTCGTCGGGCGCCTGCTCAGTGCCCGTGGCAGGGTGCTTCCCATGGCTGCAGTCCCGCTCGAGCTCACGGCGCAGGTCAGCGGTGCCGAGGGGGCCGACCCGTCGACCGTGGCGACGGTACGAGGTCAGGTGGCCATCGCCCGGACCCGGGGGCTCGTCGAGTCGATCTCCCTGGTGCCGAACGACCCACCCGCCCGCCCGGAGGCCCTCGCCGCCGTGCGCGAGGCCGACCACATCGTCATCGGTCCCGGCTCCTGGTACACCTCGGTACTCACGCACCTGCTCGTGCCCGAGCTGCGGGAGGCCCTCACCCGGACGCAGGCACGCAAGGTGCTCACCCTCAACCTCGAGATGCACACGGCCGAGACCCGGGGCTTCTCCGCGACGCGGCACATCGAGACGCTCCACCAGACGGCTCCGGAGCTGAGCGTGGACGTCGTGCTCGCGGATCCGCACATCGTCGAGGACGAGGCCAGGCTGGCGGCCGCGTGCGACACGCTCGGCGCCCAGCTCGTCACCATGCCGCTCGCGCAGGTCCAGCACACGGATCGTCATGACGCGTTGCGGCTGGCGGCGGCCTATCGTGACATCCTCTCGTGAGCGATCTGGCGACACCACCGGAAGGAACACCTCCATGGCGATGACCGACAAGGTCAAGGACGAGCTGAGCAGGTTCGAGGTGACTCGAACCTGCTGTCGCAAGGCCGAGGTCGCCAGTCTGCTGCGCTTCGCCGGAGGGCTGCACAAGGTGGGCCGGCAGATCGTCGTCGAGGCCGAGCTCGACACGGCCAGCGCCGCACGGCGCGTGCGCAAGGACATCATCGAGATCTACGGCTACGAGACCGAGATCATGCAGCTGGCCGCCGGTGGACTGCGTCGCGGCAGCCGCTACATCGTGCGCGTGAGCAAGGACGGGCAGGCGCTGGCTCGCCAGACCGGCCTCGTCGACGCCGACGGTCGGCCGGTGCGCGGCCTCCCGCCCCGGGTCGTCGGGGGAGCGGTCTGCGACGCCGAGGCCGCATGGCGCGGAGCCTTCCTCGCCCACGGCTCGCTGACCGAGCCCGGCCGCAGCTCCTCCCTCGAGATCACCTGCCCCGGCCCCGAGGCGGCGCTCGCCCTCGTCGGTGCGGCCCGGCGGCTGGGCATCCCGTCGAAGGCGCGCGAGGTCCGCGGCGTCGACCGTGCGGTCATCCGGGACGGGGACGCGATCGGGGCCATGCTCACCCGCCTGGGTGCCCACGAGGCCGTCCTCGCATGGGAGGAGCGCCGGATGCGCCGCGAGGTGCGGGCCACGGCCAACCGGCTCGCCAACTTCGACGACGCGAACCTTCGTCGCTCGGCCCGGGCCGCAGTGGCTGCCGGCGCCCGAGTGCAGCGCGCGCTGGAGCTACTCGGCGATGACATGCCCGATCACCTGCGGGAGGCGGGTCAGCTGCGGTTGCAGTTCAAGGAGGCCTCCCTCGAGGAGCTCGGGCAGCGGGCGGACCCGCCGATGACGAAGGACGCCGTGGCCGGTCGCATCCGCCGGCTCCTCGCCATGGCCGACAAGCGGGCCGAGGAGGACGGCCTCCCCGGCACCGAGGCGTCGCTCACCTCGGACATGCTCGACGGTTGAGACCCTGTGCCCCCGGCACCCACCGGAGGCAATAGGCTGGCCCCGACCTGAGCCGCAGCCCCGCGGCCACTTGTGGAATCACTCTCGGGAGGCACCCCACCGTGACTGTTCGTGTTGGCATCAACGGCTTCGGCCGCATCGGCCGCAACTTCTTCCGCGCCGTCCGGGCGTCCGGAGCCGACATCGAGGTCGTGGCCTTCAACGACCTCGGTGACGACGCCACCCAGGCGCACCTGCTCAAGTACGACTCGATCCTCGGCCGGTTCGACGGCGACGTGAAGGTCGTGGACGGCGGCATCGAGGTCGACGGCACGCTCATCACCTCGCTCGCCGAGCGCGACCCGGCGAAGCTGCCCTGGGGCGACCTCGGCGTCGACGTCGTCATCGAGTCGACCGGCTTCTTCACCGACGCCACCGCCGCCAAGGCCCACGTCGAGGCCGGCGCCAAGAAGGTCGTCATCTCCGCCCCGGCGAAGAACGAGGACATCACGGTCGTCATGGGCGTCAACGACGACCTCTACGACGCGAGCAAGCACACGATCATCTCCAATGCGTCGTGCACGACGAACTGTCTCGCGCCCATGGCCAAGGCCCTCAACGACGCCCTGGGCATCGAGAAGGGTCTGATGACCACGATCCACGCCTACACCGCGGACCAGAACCTCCAGGACGGCCCGCACAAGGACCTGCGTCGCGCCCGTGCGGCGGCCCTGAACATCGTGCCGACCTCCACCGGGGCCGCGAAGGCCGTCGCGCTCGTGCTGCCCGAGCTGAAGGGCAAGCTCGACGGCTACGCCCTTCGCGTCCCGGTCCCCACCGGCTCCGCGACCGACCTCACCTTCGAGGCCGGCCGCGAGACCTCCGTCGAGGAGGTCAACGAGATCGTCCGCAGGGCCGCGGCCGAGGGCCCGATGAAGGGCAAGCTCGTCTACACCGAGGACCCGATCGTCTCCAGCGACATCGTGACCGACCCGGCCAGCTGCATCTTCGACTCCGGCCTGACCAAGGTCATCGGCAACCAGGTCAAGGTCGTCGGGTGGTACGACAACGAGTGGGGTTACTCCAACCGCCTCGTCGACCTCGTGGCGCTCGTCGGCTCCTCACTCTGAGCCCTGATCCGTGACCGTCGGCACCGAAAGGCACCCGTGAAGACCATCGCTGACCTCGGCGACCTGCGCGGCAAGCGCGTCCTCGTCCGATCCGACCTCAACGTCCCGGTGGACGGGGAGACCATCACCGACGACGGCCGCATCAGGGCCTCGCTGCCGACGATCACCGGCCTGACCGAGGCGGGCGCACGCGTCATCGTGTGCGCCCACCTCGGCCGTCCGAAGGGGGCGCCGGACCCCCGGTTCTCCCTGGCCCCGGTGGCCACCCGCCTGGGTGAGCTGCTCGGGGAGGACGTCGCCTGCGCCACCGACACCGTGGGCGAGTCCGCCCACGCCACCGTGGCCGGCCTCGGCGACGGGCAGGTCGCGCTCCTGGAGAACCTGCGGTTCAACGCGGGGGAGACGAGCAAGGACGAGTCCGAGCGGGGGGCCTTCGCCGACGAGCTCGCTGCGCTGGCCGACGCCTACGTCTCCGACGGCTTCGGCGTGGTCCACCGCGCCCAGGCCTCCGTCTACGACATCGCCACCCGGCTGCCCAGCGCCATGGGCTCGCTCGTGGAGACCGAGGTCGAGGTGCTCCGCCGGCTGACGAGCGACCCGGCGCGCCCCTACGCCGTCGTCCTCGGCGGCGCCAAGGTCAGCGACAAGCTCGGTGTCATCGACAACCTCCTCGGGACCGCGGACCGCCTGCTCATCGGGGGTGGCATGGTCTTCACCTTCCTCAAGGCACAGGGGCACGAGGTCGGCACGAGCCTCCTGGAGGAGGACCAGCTCGGCACGGTGAGGGAGTACCTGGCCCGCGCCGAGCGCGACGGGGTCGAGATCGTCCTCCCCACCGATGTCGTCGCGGCCACGCAGTTCTCCGCCGACGCCGACCACGAGGTCGTCGCCGCCGACGCGATCCCCGCCGACCGGATGGGCCTGGACATCGGCCCGGACTCCGGCCGGCTCTTCGCCGACACGCTCGCCGACTGCAGGACCGTCTTCTGGAACGGGCCGATGGGCGCCTTCGAGATGGCCCCCTACGCAGCCGGTACGCAGGCCGTCGCCGAGGCCCTCGTCCGCGTGACGACGGGTGGGCACCTCACCGTGGTCGGTGGCGGCGACTCCGCCGCGGCGGTGCGCCAGCTCGGTTTCACCGATGATCAGTTCAGCCACATCAGCACTGGTGGCGGGGCCAGCCTCGAGTACCTCGAGGGCAAGGACCTCCCCGGTCTGTCCGTGTTCGAGCAGCAGAACGAGGATGACTAAGACGATGGCGAGCCGCACCCCGCTCATGGCGGGCAACTGGAAGATGAACCTCGACCACCTGCAGGGGACGCACCTCGTGCAGAAGCTCGACTGGACCCTGCGTGACGCCAGGCACGACGTCGGCGCCGTGGAGGTCGTCGTCGTCCCGCCCTTCACCGACCTGCGTTCCGTCCAGACCCTCGTGGAGGGCGACCGGCTCGCCCTGCGCTACGGCGCGCAGGACCTCAGCCCGCAGGACTCCGGCGCCTTCACCGGCGACGTCTCGGGCGCCTTCCTCGCCAAGCTCGGCTGCAGCTACGTCGTCGTCGGGCACAGCGAGCGTCGTGCCGGCCATGCCGAGACCGATGACCTCGTCGCGAGCAAGGCCGTCGCCGCCTTCCGTCACGGTCTCGTGCCGATCGTGTGCGTCGGCGAGGGTCTTGAGGTCCGTCAGGCGGGCGACCACGTCGCGCACGTCGTCGCGCAGGTCTCGGGGAGCCTCGCCGGCATCACACCGGAGCAGGCCAAGACCGTCGTCGTCGCCTACGAGCCGGTGTGGGCCATCGGCACCGGCGAGGTGGCCACCCCGGACGACGCCCAGGAGGTGTGCGCCGCCATCCGGGGCCGGCTCGCGGAGCTCTACGACACCGAGACCGCGCAGGCGGCCAGGGTCCTCTACGGCGGCTCGGTGAAGTCCGGCAACGTCGCCTCGATCATGGCCGGCACGGACATCGACGGTGCACTCGTCGGGGGTGCCTCCCTCGAGGCCGAGGAGTTCGCCGCAATCTGCCGTTACCAGCAGCACCTCACCGCCTGAGCGGAATCGCCCTGCCGGGGAGGTAGGCTGAGGCACGTGCCCTCTTCGGGGTGCCCTCCATCCCGTGTCCCGACCGACAAGGACCTGACCGCGTGAATGCCGTCCGCATCGGACTCCAGGTGATCCTCGTGATCACCAGCCTGATCCTCACCCTGCTCGTCCTCATGCACAAGGGCAAGGGAGGTGGTCTCTCCGACATGTTCGGTGGCGGGATGACCGCCTCGCTGGGCAGTTCGTCCGTCGCCGAGCGCAACCTCACCCGGTTCACCGTCGTCGTGGCCACGGTCTGGTTCACCTCGATCGTCGGCATGGGTCTCGTCGACCGGTTCGACGCCTGACCCCGTAACTCTCTGACCGCGAGGAGCTTCGACCCATGGCAGGTGGCAACGCAATCCGGGGCAGCCGTATCGGCGCCGGACCGACCGGCGAGGCCGAGCGCGGCGACGCCGCGCCCCGGACCTTCGTCTCCTACTGGTGCGCCAACGGTCACGAGATGACGCCCTCCTTCTCGCGCGACGAGGGCGTCGAGGTCCCCGCCGAGTGGGAGTGCAAGAAGTGCGGCCTCCCCGCCGGCCAGGACAGGGACAACCCGCCCTCCGCCCCGACGGCCGCCGTGTACAAGACCCACTTGGCCTACGTGAAGGAACGACGCTCCGACAGCGAGGGGGAGGCCATCCTCGAGGAGCGGCTCGGCGAGCTGCGGGGCCGCGGACTCATCCGCTGACGTCGCTCGCGGCGCTTTCGTCGACGAGCCAGAGGGTGCGCTCGATGCCTCGGACCAACCCCGTGCTGCTCTCGTCCGCGGGGGCGCCGGACACTCCCTTCGCCACCGCCTGCGCCTTGTCGTCCCCGGCGACGACGAACCACACCTGACGTGCCCTCGACAGGCAGTCCGCGGTGAGCGAGACCCTGGTCGGGGGCGGCTTCGGGGCGTCGTGCACCGCGATCGCGATCGTGTCGTCGGCCTGCTGCCGGGGGTGCCCCGGGAAGAGCGAGGCGATGTGGCCGTCGGGGCCGACCCCGAGCAGCACGACGTCGAAGGTCTCGCCGCCCTGGTCCCGCAGCGTCTGCGCGTAGGCCTGTGCGGACTCCTCGGCCGTGCCCACCTCATCCGGGCCGGGCACCCGGTGCACCCGGTCCGACCCGAGCGTGAGTGAGCGCAGGCCGGCGGCGTCGTTCTGCGTGTCATTGCGCTCGGCGTCGCCGGCGGGCAGGAACCGCTCGTCGCCCCACCAGAAGTGGACGCACGACCAGTCCACCGCGTCGCGGGCCGGGTGGTCGGCGAGGGCGGCGACGACGGCAGATCCCATCGTGCCCCCCGTGAGGGCCACGTGTGCGGTACCGCGTGCGGCGACGGCGTCGAGCACGGCGGTGAGCAGGCGTCCACCGGTGACGGTCACCAGGCGGCTCGGCCCGGCGTGGCGGACGAGCAGGGGGTCGGGGGAGGTCATCGTCCCTCCTTCTCGTCGAGCTTGGCCCGCACGGCCGACTTGACCGCGCCGGTGCTGGTGTCGGCCGCGTCGGGCGCGGCCTCGACCATCGCGCTGTGCACTGCCTCCTGCGACTTCTCCGCGAGTCGTCTCGTCGTCCGCCGGGCGGCGCTGGGGGAGGGGACGGCCCCGTCCTCGACCGCTTCGGTCATCGTCATCCGTCGTCGGGTGACCTTGGCCATGCCGGTGGTCAAGGCGTCCTCGTAGACCTCGTCGGGGTCGAGGCGTCGCAGCTCGTCGGCGAGGCACTCGGCATCCGAGCGCGGGGCCAGTGCGATGGCCCGCTCCGGCTGGTCGGGCTGGGCGAGGGTCGCCGTGTCGCCCGCGAGCGGACGCACGAGGTCGATGGGACCGGAGGCGCGCTCGAGCCGCACGCTGACGATGCCGGTGCCGGAGCGGGACCGGACCAGTGCGACCGGGCAGCGCAGGCGGTGCTGCAACCACCCGGCCAGGAGGTCGGCGGACGGGGAGTCGGCGCCGCCCACGACGGTGGCGGAGGTGACCGACTCGAAGGGGGGACGGTCCAGGGCCGTGGCCAGCAGGCCGCGCCAGAGGGTGATCCGGCTCCACGCGAGGTCGGTGTCGCCGGGGGCGTAGGTGCGGGCGAGGCGCTTGACGGTCGCCGAGATGTTCGTGGCCGCGGCGCAGTCGGTGATCCGGCGCTGGGCCATGGCACCGACGGGATCGGCAGCAGGGTCCTTGGGGGTCTCGGTGGGCCACCACGCGACGACGGGGGAGTCGGGGAGGACCAGCGGGGTGACGACGCTGCGGGCGTGCCGGGTCAGCTCGCCGTAGAGCCGCAGCACGACGACCTCGGACGCCCCCGCATCGCCGCCCACCCGGATCTGCCCGTCGAGGCGGGCCTTGCCCCGCGAGTTCGCGATGATGACGCACACGATGCGCGCCGGGTGCTGGTGGCTCGCGGTGTTGGCCACGGTCAGGGCCGCCTCGGCGTCGTCCTCGGGGACGACGAGCACGAGGGTGAGGACCCGGCTGAGGGCCATCGCCCCGACGTCCTCGCGGATCTCGATGAGCCGCTGGCTGATCTGCGCCGTGCTGGCGTTGGGCAGGTCGACGATCACGGCATCCTCCAGGTGCGTCCGTCGCGCTCCATCATGGCATCGGCGGCCTCCGGGCCCCAGGTGCCCGCAGGGTACTGCTCGACCGCCTGCTGCGTCCTCCAGAAGGCCTCGATCGGGTCGAGGATCGTCCAGGAGAGCTCGACCTCCTGGTGTCGGGGGAACAGGGGCGGGTCGCCGAGCAGGACGTCGAGGATGAGTCGCTCGTAGGCCTCCGGGCTGGACTCGGTGAAGGCGCGACCGTAGCCGAAGTCCATCGTCACGTCGCGCACCTCCATCTGGTTGCCGGGGACCTTCGCGCCGAAACGCATGGTCACCCCTTCGTCCGGCTGGACCCGGATGACCACGGCGTTCTGGCCGAGCTCCTCGGTCTCGGTGTCCGTGAAGGGCAGGTGCGGGGCGCGTTTGAAGACGACGGCGATCTCCGTGACCCGGCGACCGAGCCGCTTCCCGGTGCGCAGGTAGAAGGGCACCCCCGCCCACCGGCGGGTGTTGACGTCGAGGCGCAGCGCGGCGTAGGTCTCGGTCGTCGAGTCCGGCGCGACCCCCTCCTCCTGGAGGTAGCCGGAGACCTTGTCCCCGCCCTGCCACCCGGCGGCGTACTGCCCGCGCACGGTCGCGCCCGCGAGGTCATCCGGCAGGGTCACCGCCGCGAGGACCTTCTCCTTCTCGGTGCGCAGGGAGTCCGCGTCGAAGCTCACGGGGTCCTCCATGGCGGTCAAGGCCAGGAGCTGGAGGAGGTGGTTCTGGATGACGTCCCGGGCCGCACCGATGCCGTCGTAGTACCCCGCGCGCCCGCCGATGCCGATGTCCTCGGCCATGGTGATCTGCACGTGGTCGACGTAGTGGCTGTTCCAGACCGGCTCGAACATCTGGTTGGCGAAGCGCAGCGCGAGGAGGTTCTGGACCGTCTCCTTGCCGAGGTAGTGGTCGATCCGGAAGATCGAGTCCGGGGGAAAGACCGCCTCGACGATGTCGTTGAGCTCCTGGGCGCTCTCCAGGTCGTGACCGAAGGGCTTCTCGATGACGACCCGGCGCCACGAGTCCTCTCCCGGGTCGGCGAGCCCACTGCGCTTGAGCTGCTGGCAGACGCCGGAGAAGAGCCCGGGCGGGATCGACAGGTAGAAGGCGTGGTTGCCTCCGGTGCCGCGCTCCTCGTCGAGCTCCCGGACGGTCTCGGCGAGCAGGTCGAAGGCGGCATCGTCGTCGAAGACGCCCGGGACGAAGCGGAACCCCTCCGACAAGGAGCGCCAGACCTCCTCGCGGAAGGGGGTGCGGGCATGCTCGCGCACCGCGTCGTAGACGACCTTGCCGAAGTCCTGGTCCGCCCAGTCACGACGGGCGAAGCCGACGAGGGAGAAGCCGGGGGGCAGCAGACCCCGGTTGGCGAGGTCGTAGATCGCCGGCAGGAGCTTCTTGCGGGCCAGGTCGCCGGTGACCCCGAAGAGGACGAGGCTGCAGGGGCCGGCGATCCGTGGCAGGCGCTTGTCCCGGGGGTCGCGCAGCGGGTTGACGTCGGCGGTGACGCGAGCGGGTGTCATGCCCGGCCACCCCGCAGCGCGGTGTCCACCGCAGCCAAGCCCTCGTCGTGGCCGGTGAGGTGGAGCACGAGGACGGGCCGCCCGCGGTCGGCGAGGACGGCGGCGTCGCCGCCCGCCTGCGCCGAGATGAAGTCACCGAGGGAGAAGTCACGGCCGGGGACCGTCAGGTCCGCCCGGGGGGTGTCGGTGACCTGGATGTAGACGCCGGTGCGCGGGCCCCCCTTGTGGTACTGCCCGGTCGAGTGGAGGAAGCGCGGTCCCCACCCGAAGGTCACCGGGCGCTGCACCCGTGCGGCGAGGGCGTCGACGACCGTGGCGAAGGGGGCCTGCCCCTCCCGGTCGAGGTAGGCCATGACGGCGACGTAACCGTCCTGCGGGTCGAGCTGGGCCAGCAGCGCCTCGACGGCCGCCCCGACCGTGGTGGCATCGCCGAGCCAGTCGCCACCGAGGTGGCTGATCCGGACACCGTCGTCGGTGGCATCGACCGGCGCGTCGGCCGCCCCGGTGCCGGACATGAGGTCGCGTGCGGCCTGCTTGGCGCTCTCGACATCGGGCTGGTCGAAGGGGTTGATCCCGAGCAGCCGGCCGGCGACGGCCGTCGCGGCCTCCCAGAGGAGGAACTGCGCGCCGAGGGACCCGCCGACGTCGACCGTCGAGGGTGAGCTCGTCGGGGCGGGCGCGTCATGACCCTCGTCGGTGTCCGCGACGAGGCGCACCAGGGTGGCGTCCCCCGGTACGTCGGTCGCCCCGGGGGAGCGCAGGACGACCGGGAGCAGCCCGCGCCCGTCCTTGCCGGTGGACTCGGCGATGAGTTGCTCGGCCCAGTCGCCCAGGCCCGTGGCGGAGGTTCCGTGGTCGACGAGGTAGAGCTTGTCCCGCAGCGGGTCCGTGCCCGCCATGGCGGCGCCCAGACGCAGGGCGGGGTTGGCCTCGTCGTCGTCGGCGAGCAGGTCGCTCACGAGCTCGGCGTCGTCGAGGAGTGCCTCGATGTCCGCCCCGGCGAGCCCGGAGGGCACGAGCCCGAAGGCGGTGAGCGCGGAGTACCGGCCACCCACCTCGGGGTCGGCGGTGATGACGCGCTGCCCCTTGGCCCGCGCATCCTCCTCGAGAGGGCTGCCCGGGTCGGTGACGACGATGATGCGTGCCGCGGCGTCGATGCCGGCATCCGCGAAGGCCTGCTCGAAGATCCGCCGCTGGCTGTCGGTCTCCACCGTCGAGCCGGACTTGCTCGAGACGACGACCGCCGTCCTGTCGAGGTCGACCACCGCCGCGCGCACGACGTCGGGGTGGCTGGAGTCGAGGACGACGAGCGGGACGCCCGCCGTGGCGCAGATGACCTCCGGAGCGAGCGAGCTGCCGCCCATCCCGCACAGGACGATCCGGTCGACCCCCTGCTCACGCAGCTCCTCGCGCAGGGCGCCGATCGCCCCGACGAGGTGGCGGGAGGTGCGGCCCAGGCCGACCCACGACAGGCGGGTGCGGGCCTCGCTCTCGGCGGCCCCGCCCCAGAGCGTGGCATCCCGGTCGAAGAGCCGGCCGGCGACACCCTCGGCGACCAGGGCCGGCACGTGCGCGGCGACGGCCTCGGCGGCCGCGCCGGATGCGGTGACGGCGAGGCTGGTCACCGCGTGGTCGCCTTGTCGAGCTCGGTGCGCACGCCGTCGAGCAGTTCCTTCCAGGCCTTCTCGAACTTCTCGACTCCCTCGGTCTCGAGCTTCGCGGTGACCTCGGTGTAGCTCACGCCGAGCGTCTCGAGCCGGTCGAGCACGTCCTCCGCCTCGGCATAGCCACCGGTGATGGTGTCACCGGTGATGACGCCGTGGTCGATGGTCGCGTCGAGGGTCTTCTCGGGCATGGTGTTCACGGTGTCGTCCGCCACGAGCTCGGTGACGTAGAGGGTGTCCGGGTAGTCCGGGTTCTTCACCCCGGTGGAGGCCCACAGCGGACGCTGGCGGCGACCTCCTTCGGCCTCGAGGCGCTCCCAGCGTGGCGTGGCGAAGACCTCCTCGTAGGCCTGGTACGCGAGCCGGGCGTTGGCGAGGGCGGCCTTGCCGCGCAGGGCACGTGCCTCGTCGGTGCCGATCCGGTCGAGCTGGGCGTCGATCTCGCTGTCCACGCGGGAGACGAAGAAGGAGGCCACCGAGTGGATCGTCGAGATGTCCCTGCCTGCGTCGAGGGCCTGCTCGAGCCCCTCGACGAAGGCATTCATCACCGCGCGGTAGCGCTCGAGGCTGAAGATCAGCGTGACGTTGACGCTGATGCCGGCTGCGAGGGTCTTCGTGATCGCCGGCAGGCCGGCCTCGGTGGCCGGGATCTTGATGAAGACCTGCGGCCGGTCGACCGCCTCGGCCAGCTGGGCAGCGACGACGGCGGTCCGCTCGGAGTCCTCGGCCAGACGGGGATCCACCTCGATGGAGACCCGCCCGTCGACTCCGTCGGTGGCCTCGTGGATCGGCCGGAAGAGGTCACAGGCGGCACGCACGTCGTCGGTGGTCAGCGCGAAGACGACCTCGTCGACGTCCTTGCCCTCGGCGGCCAGGGCGTTCAGCTGCTCGTCGTAGGCATCGCCCTCGGCCAGGGCCGCCTGGAAGATCGACGGGTTCGTCGTCACGCCGACGATGCCGGTCGTGTCGATGAGCTCCTGGAGGTTGCCCGAGCGCAGCCGCTCACGGCTGAGGTCGTCGAGCCACACGGAGACGCCGGCCTCGCCGAGGTCGGCGATCGGTCCGGGGGCGGTGGGGAGCTGGTCGGGCATGGTGCTCATCCCTTCGTGTTCTTGATGGACGCCTTGGCCTTCTTGACGACGGCTGCGGGCGTGATGCCGAACTTCTCGTAGAGGGTCGCCTGGTCGGCGGAGGCCCCGAAGTGGTCGATGCCCACGATCTCGCCGGCATCGCCGACGACCTCCCGCCAGCCGAAGGACGTGGCGGCCTCGACGGAGACGCGTGCCCTCACCGCGGCCGGGAGGACCTTCTCGCGGTAGGCCCGGGTCTGCTGGTCGAACCACTCCCGGCAGGGCATGGAGACCACGCGGGTGCCGATCTTCGCCTTCTCCAGCGTCACCCGGGCGGCCATGGCGACGGCGACCTCGGTGCCGGTGGCCACGAGGATGACCTCGGGGACCTGGGTGCTCGACTCGGCGAGGACATAGGCGCCCTTGGCCGCTCCCTTCGCCGACGCGAACTCCGTGCGGTCGATCGTCGGGGTGCCCTGGCGGGAGAGCGCCAGTGCCGCCGTGGTGCCGTTCTTGAGGATCTGGCCCCAGCAGACGCTGACCTCGTTGGCGTCGCCGGGACGCACGACGTCGAGACCGGGCATGGCGCGCAGCGCGGCGAGGTGCTCGATCGGCTGGTGGGTCGGCCCGTCCTCGCCGAGGCCGATCGAGTCGTGGGTCCACACGTAGGTCACCGGCAGCTGCTGCAGCGCGGCCAGTCGCACGGCCGGGCGCATGTAGTCGGAGAAGGTGAGGAAGGTCCCGCCGTAGACGCGGGTCAGCCCCTCGAGGGCGATCCCGTTCATCGCCATGCCCATGCCGTTCTCACGGATGCCGAAGTGCAGCGTGCGGCCGTACTCGTGGCCCGGGAAGGAGCCGGTCTGCTTGCTCTTGGGCACGAAGGAGGGTTCGCCGTCCATCGTCGTGTTGTTCGACCCGGCCAGGTCCGCGGAACCGCCCCACAGCTCGGGCATGACGTCCGCGAGGGCGGTGAGGACCTTGCCGGAGGCCGCGCGCGTGGCGAGGCCCTTCTCGGAGGCCTCGAAGGTCGGCAGCGCCCGCCCCAGACCGGCCGGGACGGTGGCGTCGACGAGGCGGTCGAGCAGCGTGGAACGCTCGGGGTTGGCCTTGCGCCAGGCGGCGAGCTTGGTGTCCCACTGCTTGTGCGCCGCCTTGCCGCGCTTCCTCACCTCGCGCGTGCGGTCGAGGACGGCCTTCTCGACCGCGAAGCTCTTCTTCGGGTCGAAGCCGAGCAGCTCCTTGGTCTGCGCCACCTCCTCCTCGCCGAGGGCGGAGCCGTGGGAGGCGCCGGTGTCCTGCTTGGTCGGGGCCGGCCAGGCGATGATCGTGTGCAGCACGATGAGGGAGGGAGCGCTGGTGTTCTTCTTCGCCCGGGTGCACGCGGCGTGGAGGGCGTCCACGTCCTCGACGTAGTCCTCGCCCCGACCGTCACCGCGCCAGTCGACGTCGATGACGTCCCAGCCGTAGGCGCGGTAGCGCGCGGCCACGTCCTCGCTGAAGGCGATGTTGGTGTCGTCCTCGATGGAGATCTGGTTGGCGTCGTAGATGACGTTGAGGTGGCCGAGCTCCTGGTGTCCGGCCAGCGAGCTCGCCTCGGCCGACACCCCCTCCTGCAGGTCGCCGTCGGAGGCGAGGCACCAGATGGTGTGGTCGAAGGGGGACTCGCCCGCCTTCGCCTCCGGGTCGAGGAGACCGCGCTGACGGCGCTGGGCCATGGCCATGCCCACGGCGGAGGCGAAGCCGGACCCGAGCGGGCCGGTCGTGATCTCGACACCGGGGGTGTGGTGCACCTCCGGGTGGCCCGGGGTGAGGGAGCCCCAGGTGCGCAGGGCCTTGAGGTCACTCAGCTCCAGGCCGTAGCCGGAGAGGAAGAGCTGGACGTACTGGGTCAGGGAGGAGTGCCCGACGGACAGGACGAACCGGTCGCGACCCAGCCAGGTGGGGTCGGACGGGTCGTGGGTCATCAGCTGCTGGTAGAGCAGGTAGGCGGCCGGCGCGAGGGCCATCGCCGTGCCGGGGTGGCCGCTGCCGCACTTCTGCACCGAGTCCGCGGCGAGGAGGCGCGCGGTGTCGACCGCCCGGACATCGAGGTCCGTCCATCCGGCCTTCTTCGCGACCGGCCGTGGCAGGTGCGTCGAGCGGGACGCGGTGCCCGCCTTGCCTGTGGGGTTCGCGGAGGTGACGGTGCGGGTCGTTCCCTTGGGGGCCGCGGAGCCAGCCGACTTCTTCGCGGGGGCCGTGGGGGAGGTGTCGGTGTCCGTGCTCACGGAAAGCCTTTCTCTGCAGACGCAATCGGGTGCTCATGACCACACTAGTGCGGATGCTGGTGTGTTCCATGCCGCGTGGGGGCGGGCCCGAGGGCGCATTCCACCCGCGTAGACTGTCGGCAGGTCCGCGCCCGTCGCGACCGTGTCCCACCCCCTTCGGCAAAGGCAGTCCGTGACCACTCTCGAGTCGACGCGCGCGTTGTCGCCGGCGGCCCGCTCGTGGCGGAGCACCGTGCGTGCGTATGTTGCGCTGACGAAACCTCGGATCATCGAGCTGCTGCTCGTGACGACGGTTCCGGTGATGTTCCTCGCCCAGCGCGGTGTCCCCTCCTTGGGCCTGATCATCCTCACCCTCGTCGGGGGCTCGCTCAGTGCCGGGGCGGCCAACGTCTTCAACATGGTCTACGACCGCGACATCGACGCGAAGATGGGTCGGACGCAGAACCGTCCGCTCGTCACCGGCGAGGCATCGCCCCGGGGCGCGTTGATCTTCGGCTTCGTCCTCACCGCGGTCTCGACGCTCTGGCTCGGGCTGCTGGTCAACCCGCTGTCGGCGGCGCTCTCGCTCGCCGCGATCGTCCTCTACGCGGTCGGGTACACGATGATCCTCAAGCGCCGCACCGCGCAGAACATCGTGTGGGGTGGCGTCGCGGGGTGCATGCCGACCCTCATCGGCTGGTCCGCCGTGACCAACTCGGTGGAGTGGCCGGCCATCATCCTCTTCCTCGTGATCTTCTTCTGGACGCCGCCGCACTACTGGCCCCTGTCGATGCGTTTCACCGAGGACTACGCCGCGGCCGGCGTACCGATGGCCCCGGTGGTGCAGCAGCTGACCACCGTCGCCCGGCAGATCGTCGCCTACTCCTGGATCATGGTCGCCACCTCGTTGGCCCTGGTGCCCGTCGCCGACATGGGCTGGATCTACCTCGGCGCCGCGGTGGTCTCCGGTGGCCTCTTCGTCGGCGAGGCGCACCGTCTGATGGCGGCGGCGAAGAAGGGGGCCACGCAGTCGGTGCTCAAACCGATGCGTCTGTTCCACTTCTCGATCACCTACGTGACCCTGCTCTTCCTCGGGGTCGCGATCGACCCGCTGCTGCACCTGCCGCTCCCCGGCCTGGCCTGAGCCACCGCCGGCGACGGCCGACGTCACTCGAACGCCTCAGGCGCGGGCGGCCGGCTCGCGGGTGAGGACCATCGCGCGCACGATCGCGACGACGAGCAGGCTCGCGCCGAGCATGTGGGCCAGGACGAGCGCCTCGGGCAGCTGGGTCAGGTACTGGACGTAGCCGACGAGCCCCTGCGCCACGGTGACCCCGAGCACCACCAGCCAGGCCCGCGCCGGGGTCGCGGTGCGGCCCGTGAGCTTCGCACCGAGCCACACCGCGACGGCGATGCCGACGAAGAGCATCACGGCGTCGGCGTGCAGCCACGAGATCGTGCGCGGGTCGAAACCGGTGCGGGCAGGGGCCTCGGCGTCCCCGGAGTGGGGACCGGAGCCGGTGACGACCGTCCCGAGGACGAGGACGACCGCGGCCACGGCGACGAGCGCCCACACTGCTCGGTCGACGAGTGGGTGCACGAGGGACTGCGTCCGGCCGGGGGATTGACGGTGGCGCCACACGAGCCAGGTCGAGACCGCGATGAGAAGCATCGAGCACAGGAAGTGGAAGGCGACGATCCACGGGTTGAGGCCGGTGAGGACCGTGATGCCGCCGACGATCGCCTGGGCGGCGATGCCGAGCATCACGACCCAGGTGCCCCGGATCAGCTCCGTGCGCTCGCGCGCTGCGCGGTAGAGCGCGACGAGCAGCAGGAGCGCCACGATGCCGAGGAGCCCCGTGAGGGTCCGGTTGCCGAACTCGATGAGCTTGTGGATGCCCTGCTCCTGCTCCTGCGTCGGCACGTACGACCCGGGGACGCACTGCGGCCAGGTGGGACAGCCGAGACCGGAGCCGGTGAGGCGCACGAGGCCGCCGGTGACGACGATGCCGATCTGGACGACGAGGTTGAGCAGGAGGATGCGGGGCAGCCAGGTGCGGGCTGCGGAGTCGATCTGGGGCACTGAACTACGGTATGTCGTAGTGCCTGCGCGCCCCTCGTCGGGGGGCTCAGTCACGCCAGCGGAAGGTGCGCACCACGGCCAGGCTCAGCGCGAGGCCCCACCCGAGGAGGACGAGCCAGGGAAGCAGCGGCACGGTGCCCGTCGCCAGGGCGTCGCGGAAGGCGTCGCCGAGGGCCCCGGAGGGGAGCCAGCGGACGAGGGCGCCGGCCCCGCCGAGGGTGCCGCCGGGCAGCAGGAGCCCGCCGGCGCCGGCGAGGAGGACCCACACGAGGTTGGCGACGGCCAGCACGGCCTCGGCCCGCAGTGCTCCGGCGAGAAGCAGGGCGAGGGCGACGAAGACCCAGACCCCGAGGACCGCGGAGACGGGGGTGACGAGCACACCGACGGGATCGGGCCGCCAGCCGAGAGCGGCGGCGACCAGACCGAGGACGAGGACCTGCAGCAGCGCGACGACCGTGACGGCGAGGGCCTTGCCGGCGAGCAGCCCGTCCGTGCCGACGGGTGTCGTCGCCAGCATCCGCAGCACCCCGTACCGGCGGTCGAAGGCGGTCTGGATCGCCTGCCCGGTGAAGGCCGTGGACACGACGGCCAGGGCGAGCACGCCCGGACCGACGACGGCGATGCGCGGCTCGCTGAGCTGGGGGTAGGGGGCCATGACGAGCGCGACGAGTGCCAGGACGGGGAGCACCAGGGCGACGAGCAGCTGCTCGCCGTTGCGCAGGAGGATGCCGGCCTCGAAGCGGGCCTGGGCCGCCACCCGCCGTGACCGCGCCGCCGGGGTGGGCGGCGCCAGGCTGTCAACGCTCACGGGACCCCCCGGTCAGGGCGAAGTACGTGTCCTCGAGGCGGCCGCCGCCGGAGATCTCCTGCGGTGCGCCGTCGGCGACGACCTGTCCGTGGTCGAGGATCACCACCCGGTCGGCGAGGCGCTCGGCCTCCTCGAAGCTGTGCGTGGTCACGACGAGCGCCGTGCCGGTGTCCGCGCGCTCGCGCAGGAGGGTCCACACGTCGAGGCGGGCGTGGGGGTCGAGACCGGCGGTCGGCTCGTCGAGGAAGGCGACCTGCGGGCCGCCGACGAGAGCAGCAGCCAGGCCGACGCGCTGGCGCTGGCCACCACTGAGGCGGCGGACCGGGGTCGTGGCGAAGGGGGCGATCCCGAGTCGGTCGACGAGATCGCCGTCGCGACGAGTGGCGTGCAGCCGGGCGAGGTGGGCCAGGAGCCGGTGAGCGCTCACGCTCTGCGGGAGCCCGCCGTCCTGCAGCATCACCCCGACCCGGGCACGGTGGGCACTGCTCGCCCGCCACGGGTCGGTGCCCAGGACGCGGCAGCGTCCGGAGTCCGGTCGTTGGAGCCCCTCGAGGCACTCGATCGTCGTCGTCTTGCCGGCGCCGTTGGGTCCGAGGACGCACGTGATCTCGCCCGTCGAGGCGCCCCACGTCGCCCCGTCCACGGCGAGGACATCACCGAAGACGCGGCGCAGGTCCTCCACGACGACGGCACGAGTCACGGGAGTCGAGTCTAGGCGGGTCGAGGGGGCGCCCCCGGGTTAGGGGTGCCTTTGTTGTGCCCCTTGCGCAATTACGTAACATGAGTGTGTGGTTAATTCAGCACAGGCACTGACGACGTCGGACGTCGACGTCGCCAGTCGTGATGCTCGCACTCGTGATCGCGTCCTCGCGGTGATCAGCGAGCACGGGCCCATCACCGCTGCGGACATCGCCGGCCACCTCGGCCTCACGGCCACGGGCGTGCGCCGTCACCTCGACCAGCTCGCCGACGACGGCTCGGTGACCAGCCGTGCGCCCCACCAGGGCAAGCGCGGCCGTGGGCGACCCGCCCGCGAGTGGGTCGTCGGGGACAGCGGCCACGACCACCTCGGCACCGACTACGACGAGCTCGCGGCCGAGGCCATGCGCTTCCTGCGGGGTCACGCCGGTGATGATGCCGTGCGTGCCTTCGCCGACCAGCGCATCGGCAGGCTCGAGGAGCGGGTGGGCGCCCGCGTGGCGGCCGCCGGTGACGATCTTCGTGATCGCACACGAGCCCTCGTCGAGTCCCTGCAGGTCGAGGGCTACGCTGCCAGCGCCCGGCCGGTCGGCGAGGACAGCAGTGTCGGTGTCCAGCTGTGCCAGGGTCACTGCCCGGTCCAGCACGTCGCTGCGGAGTTCCCGGAGCTGTGCGAGGCCGAGGCCGACGCCTTCAGTCGGCTCCTCGGCGTCCACGTCCAACGTCTGGCCACCCTCGCGCAGGGCGACCACGTCTGCACCACCTTCGTCCCCACGCCGGGGGCGCGTCCCCACACAGAGAGGTCCACCCGATGAGCACCAACATCGAAGAGTTGAATCCAGGGCTCAAGGACATCGGCCGCTACGAGTACGGCTGGTCGGATGCCGATTCTGCGGGTGCCACCGCGAAGCGTGGCGTCAACGAGGCCGTCGTCGCCGACATCTCGGACCGCAAGGACGAGCCGCAGTGGATGCGCGACCTGCGCCAGAAGGCACTGCGCCTGTTCGACAAGAAGCCCATGCCGAGCTGGGGCAGCGACCTCACCGGCATCGACTTCCAGAACATCAAGTACTTCGTGAAGTCCACGGAGAAGCAGGCGACCTCGTGGGAGGACCTGCCCGAGGACATCAAGAACACCTATGACCGCCTCGGCATCCCCGAGGCGGAGAAGCAGCGCCTCGTCGCCGGCGTCGCCGCCCAGTACGAGTCCGAGGTCGTCTACCACCAGATCCGTGAGGACCTGGAGGAGAAGGGCGTCATCTTCGTCGACACCGACTCCGGTCTGCGTGAGCACGAGGACCTCTTCCGGGAGTACTTCGGCACGGTCATCCCCGCGGGTGACAACAAGTTCTCCGCCCTGAACACCGCGGTGTGGTCGGGCGGCTCCTTCATCTACGTCCCGCCGGGCGTCCACGTGGACATCCCGCTGCAGGCCTACTTCCGGATCAACACCGAGAACATGGGCCAGTTCGAGCGGACGCTGATCATCGCGGACGAGGGCTCGTCCGTGCACTACGTCGAGGGCTGCACGGCGCCGATCTACAAGACGGACTCGCTGCACAGCGCCGTCGTCGAGATCGTCGTGAAGAAGAACGCGCGAGTGCGGTACACGACGATCCAGAACTGGTCGAACAACGTCTACAACCTCGTCACCAAGCGCACCACGGTCGCCGAGGGCGGCACGATGGAGTGGATCGACGGCAACATCGGCTCCAAGGTGACGATGAAGTACCCGGCCTGCTTCCTCATGGGCGAGCACGCCCGTGGAGAGACCCTCTCCATCGCCTTCGCCGGTGAGGACCAGCACCAGGACGCGGGCGCGAAGATGGTCCACGCCGCCCCGAACACGTCCAGCTCGATCGTCTCCAAGTCCGTGGCCCGCGGTGGTGGTCGCACCTCCTACCGAGGCCTGGTCCAGGTGCTCGAGGGGGCGACGAACTCGAAGTCCTCCGTGGTGTGTGACGCCCTGCTGGTCGACACGATCAGCCGGTCCGACACCTACCCCTACGTCGACGTCCGTGAGGACGACGTGCAGATGGGGCACGAGGCGACCGTCTCCAAGGTCTCTGCGGATCAGCTCTTCTACCTGATGTCCCGCGGGATGAACGAGGAGGAGGCCATGGCGACGATCGTGCGTGGCTTCGTCGAGCCCATCGCGCGTGAGCTGCCGATGGAGTACGCCCTCGAGCTCAACCGCCTCATCGAACTCCAGATGGAAGGAGCCGTCGGCTGATGAGCCTGCTGGCTGACACCTCGAGCCGTGAGGCTCACACCCACTCCGCCGACACCCTGGTCCCGGACCAGTCGCGCGCCGAGCGCACGCGTTCCTGGCAGGTCGCGGACTACCCCGTCCCGGCCGGTCGCGAGGAGGACTGGCGCTTCACCCCGGTGGATCGCCTGACCGACCTGCTCACCGATGAGCCGACCGGCGCACACCTCGAGTGGGACCAGATCCTGCCCGAGGGCGTGACCTGCTCGACGATCCCGCTCGAGGAGCTGGAGCGCGACACCCTTCCCGCCCCGGCCGACCGGCCGGCGGCCCTGGCAGCCGCGCACAGCGGTGGCGTCACGGTCGTCGACGTCCCGGCCGAGGCCGAGCTGACCGAGCCGGTGCGCATCGGCCTCACCGGGGCGCAGCGCGAGAGGGTGCACGGCCACCTGCTCGTCCGGGTCGGCGCCTTCGCCAAGGCGACCGTGGTCCTGACCCACAGTGGCTCCACCGACTACACCGAGCTGTTGACGCTCGTGGCCGGGGACGGCGCGAATGTCACCGTCGTCACGCTCCAGGACTGGGAGGACGACACCCACCACCTGGCCCAGCACGACGTGGTCATCGGCCGGGATGCCAGCGTGCGACACATCGCCGTGAGCATCGGCGGCGGCATCGTGCGGCTGAACACCAATGCCTCCTACCGTGGCCCCGGCGGCTCCTTCGAGGGCCTGGGCGTCTACTTCGCCGACGCGGGACAGCACCTCGAGCACCGGCTCTTCGTCGACCACGAGGCCCCGCACTGCCGGAGCAACGTCGAGTACAAGGGCGCCCTCCAGGGGGAGACCGCCCACACCGTCTGGGTGGGCGATGTCCTCATCCGCGCGGCCGCCGAGGGCACCGACACCTACGAGCTCAACCGCAACCTCGTCCTGTCGGACGGGGCCCGGGCCGACTCGATCCCGAACCTCGAGATCGAGACCGGCGAGATCATCGGTGCCGGCCACGCCTCGACGACCGGCCGCTTCGACGACCAGCAGCTGTTCTACCTGCAGTCCCGCGGGATCGACGCGGACACGGCGCGTCGGCTGGTCGTGCGCGGCTTCTTCAACAGCATCGTCCAGCGCATCGGGGACTCCGAGATCAGCGACCGCGTCATGGCCGCGATCGACGAGGAGCTCGAGGGCGGTCCGGAGGCCGCAGCATGAGTGCCACCACGGATGCCGACTACGTCCGGGTCTGCGGGCTCGACGAGCTTCCCGCGACGGGGGCGGCCAAGGCGGAGATCGAGGGCCGGGTGGTCTCGATCATCCGGGCCGAGGACGGCAGCGTCCACTGCATCGACGACGAGTGCACCCACGGGCGGGTCTCGCTGTCCGAGGGCGAGGTGGAGGGCTGCGAGATCGAGTGCTGGTTGCACGGGTCGCGCTTCAACCTCGTCACCGGCAAGCCCACGGGCCTGCCCGCCACGGTCCCCGTGGTCGTCCACAGCGTCCGGGTCACGGACGGCGAGGTGCTCGTCGCCCTGGCCGACGAGGCGCCACGCACGGTCTGACGACCGGCCTGCCCACACACTTTTTCGAACGAAGGACGAACAGACATGGCAACGCTTGAGATCAAGGACCTGCACGTCAGCGTCGACACCGAGGACGGATCCAAGGAGATCCTCAAGGGCGTCACGCTGACCATCAACTCCGCCGAGACGCACGCGATCATGGGCCCCAACGGCTCCGGCAAGTCGACGCTCGCGTACTCCATCGCCGGTCACCCCAAGTACACCGTCACCTCCGGGACGATCACCCTCGATGGCCAGGACGTGCTGTCGATGAGTGTGGACGAGCGCGCCCGCGCCGGGCTCTTCCTCGCCATGCAGTACCCGGTCGAGGTCCCCGGGGTCACGGTGAGCAACTTCCTGCGTACCGCGAAGACGGCACTCGACGGCGAGGCTCCCAAGCTGCGCACCTGGGTCAAGGACGTGCGCACGACGATGGCCGAGCTGCGCATGGACCCGGCCTTCGCCGAGCGGAACGTCAACGAGGGCTTCTCCGGTGGTGAGAAGAAGCGCCACGAGATCCTCCAGATGGAGCTGCTGCGTCCGAAGTTCGCCGTCCTCGACGAGACCGACTCCGGCCTCGACGTCGACGCCCTTCGGGTCGTGTCCGAGGGCGTGAACCGTGCGCAGGCCGCGACCGACGCGGGCGTCGTGCTCATCACCCACTACACGCGGATCCTGCGCTACATCACCCCGGACCACGTGCACGTCTTCGTCGACGGTCGGATCGCCGAGCAGGGCGGCCCCGAGCTGGCCAACCAGCTCGAGGCCGAGGGCTACGACCGCTTCATCCCGACGGGGGAGCCCGCCGCGACCGCCGGGGCCTGATCATGACTGCACAGCTCATCCCCGAGGCCGAGCTGGTCGCCGTGCGCGCCCAGTTCCCGATCCTCGAGCGGACCGTGCGCGGGGGCAAGCCCCTGGTCTACCTCGACTCCGGCGCGACCTCGCACAAGCCGTTGTCCGTGCTCGACGCCGAGCGTGACTTCCTCGTCACGGCCAACTCGGCCCCGCACCGTGGAGCGCACGCCCTGTCCGAGGAGGCGACCGAGGCCTACGAGCAGGCTCGTGCCGACATCGCCGCCTTCATCGGAGCCGCCGAACGTGAGGTCGTGTTCACGAAGAACGCCACCGAGGCGCTCAACCTCGCGGCGTACGCCTTCTCCAACGCCGAGGTGGGCTCCCCCCTTCGCGTCGGCGAGGGCGACGAGATCCTCGTGACCGAGGCCGAGCACCACGCCAACCTCGTCCCGTGGCAGGAGCTGTGCCGTCGGACCGGCGCCACGCTGCGGTGGATCGGGGTCACCGACGAGGGGCGGCTCGACCTGGACCAGCTCGAGGACGCGGTCACCGAGCGGACCAGGGTCGTGGCCTTCACCCACGCCTCGAACGTGCTCGGCGCGGTGAGCGACGTCCCCAGGATCGTCGCCGCCGCGAAGTCCGTCGGCGCGATCACGGTCCTCGATGCCTGCCAGTCGGTGCCGCACCTGCCCGTGGACGTCACCGAGCTCGGTGTCGACCTCCTCGCGTTCTCCGGGCACAAGATGTATGGCCCGAGCGGGATCGGGGTGCTCTGGGGACGGTACGACCTCCTTGAGCAGATGCCGGCCTTCCTCACCGGCGGCTCGATGATCGAGATGGTCCGGATGGAGGGGAGCACCTACGCCCCGCCGCCCACTCGCTTCGAGGCGGGGGTGCCGATGACCAGTCAGGCCATCGGCCTCGCGGCTGCCGTGCGATGGATCCGGGAGATCGGCCTCGAGCGGATCGCGGCGCACGAGCAGGCGCTCACGGCGCGGCTGCTCGAGCAGATCGCCCAGCGCGACTGGGTGCGCCTCATCGGCCCGGCGGACCTCGTCCACCGGGGCGCTGCGGTGAGCTTCGTCGTCGACGGGGTCCACGCCCACGACGTCGGCCAGGTGCTCGACGACCACGGCGTCGCGGTGCGCGTCGGCCACCACTGCGCCTGGCCGCTGCACCGCGCGCACAAGGTCGCCGCGACGACCCGCGCCTCGCTGGGCGTCTACAACACCCCGGCGGAGATCGACGTCCTCGTGGAGGCGCTCGACACCGTCCCCGGCATCTTCGGCGTGGATCGGGGGGCCGCCTGATGGATCTCTACCAGGAGCTCATCCTCGACCACTCGAAGCGCCAGGTCGGCTCCGGCCTGCGTGAGGGGCACCGGGCCGAGGTGCACCACGTCAACCCGACCTGCGGCGACGAGCTGACCCTGCGGGTGCACCTCGACGGCACCGGCCGGGACGCGAAGATCACCGACATCTCCTACGAGGCGATGGGGTGCTCGATCTCCATGGCGAGCACCTCGATCCTCGCGGAGGAGGTCACCGGAGAGACCATCGACGACGCGATGGACGTGCATGCCGCGATGCGGCAGATGCTCACCAGCCGCGGCACGGACCCCGGCGACGAGGAGGCCATCGGCGATGGCGTCGCCCTGGCCGGCGTCGCGCAGTACCCAGCGCGAGTGAAGTGTGCTCTGCTGGGATGGATGGCCCTCACCGACGCCCTGGCCCAAGCGGGCGTCGACATCGCGAGCACACCCGAAGGAGAGACCGCATGACTGCCCAGGCACCGACCCCCAGCAATGTCGCCGATGTCGAAGAGGCACTGCGCGACGTCGTCGACCCCGAGCTCGGCATCAACGTCGTCGACCTCGGCCTCGTCTACGGCATCACCGTCGACCCGCAGAACCACGCGGTGGTCGACATGACGCTGACGTCCGCGGCCTGCCCGCTGACCGACGTCATCGAGGACCAGGTCACCCAGGCCCTCGAGGACCTCGTCACCGACTCCCGGATCAACTGGGTGTGGATGCCCCCGTGGGGTCCGGACAAGATCACCGACGACGGGCGCGAGCAGCTGCGCGCCCTCGGCTTCAACATCTGAGCCCATCCCGATGACCCGCCTGGTCGACGTCGACCCGTATCGACTCGACCGGTGGGTCGACGGCTTCTCGGCCCGGCACGACGGCGCAACCCGCGTCGACGAGCCGGGCCGTGTCGTGCTCACCGGGGGTGACGGGGCGACGGCGACGGGGGAGTGGTTCGACCACGAACGCATCGGACTGCTCCTCGTGCGTCGGGGCGGGTACGCGGTCGGCCGGGACGAGGGTGGCGAGCTCGTCGCGCACTCCTGCGGCACGAGGTACGTCCAGTCCCGGACGAAGAAGGGGGGCTGGAGCCAGCAGCGCTACGCCCGCCGGCGGGGTCACCAGGCCGACGGTGTCGTGACGAAGGTCGTCGAGCTCGCCCTGCGCCACCTGCCGCGCGGTGGTCTCGACGCCCTCGTGGTGGGCGGGGACCGCACGCTGACCGGTCAGGTGCTCGAGGAGCCCCGGCTGGCCCACCTCGCCGACCTCGCGCGCCGCGCGATGTGGGATCTGCCTGATCCCCGGCTGACCGTCCTGAAGGAGGCCGCCCGGCGGGCCCGGGCGGTGCGCATCACCCTGGAGGAGCCGCTGGGGTGAATGCGGGAACCCGGCGGCTCGCGCCTTACACTAGCCGCCGACCAGTCTTCAACCCCTGCAGGAGAATTCCCCGTGATCACAGCTACCGGGATCGAGCTGCGCGCCGGCTCCCGGATCCTTCTCGAGGGCGCGACCTTCCGGGTGGCGCCGGGCGACCGGGTCGGTCTCGTCGGCCGCAACGGCGCCGGCAAGACGACCCTGACGAAGGTCCTCGCGGGTCAGGGCCAGGCGGCGTCGGGTGAGGTGACCTCGACCGGAGGCATCGGCTACCTGCCCCAGGACCCCCGCACCGGTGATCTGAGCGTCACCGCCCGGGAGCGGATCCTCTCCGCCCGCGGGCTGGACCGCATCGTCTCCGAGCGTCGGACCGCGGAGCAGCGCATGGCCAGCGCCGACGCCCAGACCCAGGAACGGGCGATGGAGCGCTTCTCCCGGCTGCAGGAGGAATTCGAGGCCGTCGGTGGCTACGCCGCGGAGTCGGAGGCCGCGAGCATGGCCTCCGCCCTCGGCATCGACGAGGGGCGCCTGGACCAGACTCTCGAGACCCTCTCCGGTGGTCAGCGCCGTCGCGTGGAGCTGGCCCGGATCCTCTTCTCCGGCAACGAGACCCTGCTGCTCGACGAGCCGACGAACCACCTCGATGCCGACTCGATCGGCTGGTTGCGCGACCACCTGCGCAACTACAAGGGCGGGCTGATCATCATCAGCCACGACGTCGAGCTGCTCGAGATGGTCGTCACCCGGGTCTTCCACCTCGATGCCAACCGCTGCGAGATGGACCTCTACAACATGGGGTGGAGCAACTACCTCACCCAGCGCGAGACCGATGAGCGCCGGCGCAAGCGCGAGGTGCAGAACGCGCAGAAGAAGGCCGGTGCGCTCCTGGACCAGGCCGACAAGATGCGGGCCAAGGCGACGAAGGCGACCGCGGCCCAGCAGATGATCAAGCGGGCCGAGAAGATGCTCGCCGGCGTCGAGGGGGAGCGGGCCACCGACCGGGTCGCCAAGCTCCGCTTCCCGGACCCGGCCCCGTGCGGCCGGACCCCCCTTCGCGCCTCGAGCCTGTCCCGCTCCTACGGGAGCCTGGAGATCTTCACCGATGTCGACCTGGCGATCGACCGGGGGAGCAAGGTCGTCGTGCTCGGTCTCAATGGCGCCGGCAAGACGACTCTGCTGCGGATGCTGGCCGGGGTCGATGCCCCCGACACCGGGCAGATCGAGCCGGGGCACGGGCTCAAGCTCGGGTACTACGCCCAGGAGCACGAGAACCTCGACGTGGACCGGACCGTGCTGGCGAACATGAAGTCCGCGGCGCCGGACCTCGGCGAGACCGATGTGCGCAAGGTCCTCGGGTCCTTCCTCTTCAGCGGCGACGACGTCAACAAGCCGGCCGGGGTCCTCTCCGGTGGGGAGAAGACGCGGCTCTCGCTCGCCCTGCTCGTCGTCTCCAGCGCGAACGTACTCCTGCTCGACGAGCCGACGAACAACCTCGACCCGGCGAGCCGCGAGGAGATCCTCGGCGCGCTGGCGAGCTTCAAGGGTGCCGTCGTCCTCGTGACCCACGACGAGGGCGCCGTCGACGCGCTCCAGCCCGAGCGCATCCTGCTGCTGCCCGACGGGGTCGAGGACTTCTGGAACGCGGACTACCGCGATCTCGTCACCCTCGCCTGAGGTCCGCCCCGCGCGACCCCGGCTCCTCGTTCACGTGGTGAGACTCTCATAACGGGGAGTTATGCATTGCATAAGAGCGGGCCTAGTATGGGTTCCGTGACTGTGACGACCCGCCCCACCCGCACCAAGTCCACCGGCGCCTGGGCCGACGGCGACCGGACCCCGCTGAACCCGAACGAGGCGTTCAAGCAGGAGGACGATGCCCTCAACGTGCGCGCACGGATCATCGACGAGTACTCGAAGCAGGGCTTCGACTCCATCGCGCCGGACGATCTCACCGGTCGTTTCCGGTGGATGGGGCTGTACACCCAGCGCAAGCAGGGGCTCGACGGGACGCACACCGGCGAGGAGGGGATTGCCGACTCCCGCTTCATGATGCGGATCCGCAGCGACGGCGGCCAGCTGACGACCGAGCAGCTGCGCACGATCGCGGGGATCAGCACCGAGTTCGCCCAGGACACCGCGGACATCTCGGACCGGCAGAACATCCAGCTGCACTACGTGCGCATCGAGGACGTCCCCGAGATCTGGCGGCGGCTCGAGTCGGTCGGCCTGTCGACGACCGAGGCCTGCGGTGACTGCCCGCGCACGATGATCGCCTCGCCCGTCGCCGGGATCGAGAAGGACGAGATCATCGACGGGACCGAGGCCCTGCTGGAGATTAAGCGGAAGTTCATCGGCAACCCCGAGTTCTCCAACCTCCCGCGCAAGTACAAGACGGCGATCTCCGGGTCGCCGACGCACGACATCGCGCACGAGATCAACGACATCTCCTTCGTCGGGGTCGTCCACCCCGAGCTCGGCCCCGGCTTCGACGTCTGGGTCGGTGGGGGACTGTCGGTCAAGCCGATCTTCGCGCAGCGCCTCGGCGTCTGGGTCTCGGCGGCGGAGGTGCCGGAGGTCTGGGAGGGCGTCACGGGGATCTTCCGCGACCACGGCTACCGCCGGCTGCGCAACAAGGCGCGGCTGAAGTTCCTCGTGGCCGACTGGGGCGCGCAGAAGGTGCGCGACGTCCTCGAGAGCGACTACCTGGGGCGTCGCCTGCACGACGGCCCCGAGGCGACGGTCGCGCCCGGCACCCGTCGCGACCACGTGGGCATCCACGAGCAGCACGACGGACAGGTCTGGGTCGGCGCCGCCCCGATCGCCGGCCGGATGACCGGAACCAAGCTGACCCGCCTCGCCGACCTCGCGGAGGACGTGGGCAGCCGACGCATCCGATTCACCCCCCACCAGAAGGTCCTCGTCCTCGACGTGCCGCCCGCTGCCGCGGACCAGCTCGCCATCGACCTCAAGGAGCTCGACCTCGAGGTGCACCCCAGCGAGTGGCGACGCAATGTCCTCGCCTGCACCGGGCTGGAGTTCTGCAAGCTGGCTCTGACCGATACGAAGAACCGGGCCCGATGGACCGTCGAGGAGCTCGAGAAGCGTCTCCCCGACATGGACGTGCCCTTCAGCATCCACCTCAACGGCTGCCCCAACGCCTGCGCCCGCAGCCAGGTCGCCGACGTGGGCCTCAAGGGCATGCTCGAGCAGAAGGAGGACGGCAGCTACATCGAGGTCTTCCAGGTCCTCCTCGGCGGCTCCCTCGCCGAGGACACCTCCCTGGCCCGCAAGACCCGGGCGCTGAAGATCGCCGGCGACGACCTGCCGGACTACATCGAGCGCCTCGCCCGCACGTACCTCGCGCAGCGCGAGGACAAGGAGTCCTTCGCGCACTGGGTCCGGCAGGCGGATGAGGACGACATCCGATGACGACCTCGGTCGAGAGCGACAAGCTGCGTGAGGTCGCCCGGGAGGGCGAGCAGATCTTCACCGACCTCGAGGAGCAGCTTGGCGGTGATCACGAGGGACGCGTCGAGCTCGGGCGCCGGGCGCTGACCTGGGCGCAGGAGACCTTCGGTGACGGCCTGACGGTCGCCAGCTCGATGGGTGACGAGGTCCTCGTCCACCTCGTGGGGACCACGCTGCACAGCGCGGACGTGTTCTTTCTCGACACCGGCTACCACTTCGCCGAGACGCTCGGCACCCGCGATGCGTACGACGCGATGCTGCCGATCCGGATCCGTACGATCCTGCCCCGGCTCACGGTCGCCGAGCAGGATGCCGAGCACGGAGCGCGGCTGCACGATCGCGACCCCAACCTCTGCTGCGCCATGCGCAAGGTCGAGCCGCTCAACCGCGCGCTCGAGGACCACGAGGCCTGGGTGACCGGGATGCGCCGGGAGGATGCCCCGACCCGTACCGAGACCCCGATCGTCGGGTGGGACGAGCGGCGCGGGATGGTCAAGCTCAACCCGATCGCCGGCTGGACCCAGGATGACGTCGACCGGTTCGCGGCCGAGCAGGACGTCTTCCTCAACCCCCTGCGCCAGAGTGGGTACGCCTCCATCGGCTGTGCCCCGTGCACCCGACCCGTCGCGGAGGGTGAGGACGCGAGGGCCGGTCGGTGGTCGGGGACGGACAAGGTGGAGTGCGGGCTCCACACGTGATCCCCGTCCCGTGACGACGGTCCTCATCGCCCACGGCTCGCCGGACCCGAGACACTCGGCGACCCTGGAGCGCCTGCGCACCCGCGTGGAGGAGCCGTTGCGCCGGGCCGGCCACGGAGAGACCCGCCTGGCCTTCATCGAGCACGACCACCCGACGCCGGGCGAGATCGCCCCGGGCCTGAGCGGTCCCGTCACCGTCGTCCCGATGCTCATCACCCCGGCCATGCACGCGCGCGTCGACATCCCGGCAGCGCTGCGCCGCATCGCCGGCCACGGGGTGGCGACCCGGGCCGTTCCCGCGCTCGGGGGGCACCCCCTGCTCCTCGACGCGATCGACGAACGTCTGCGCTCGGTCGGGCACGACCCGGACCGGGGTGTGCTGCTCGTGGCCGGTGGCTCGAGCTCCGGTCAGGCGGGGCGGAGCCTGTCGCGGCTGCTCGCCGATCACCCCCGGAGGGGGTGGACGACGATGACCCTCGCGGCGCCGCGGGCCGGGGCTGCCCACGGGCGTGTCGTGGTTCCGGCGACACTGGCCGAAGGCGTGCTCCACGACCGGGTGGCGCTGCTCGCACAGGCTGCCGGGTCCCCCTTCGTCGGCGGGGGACTGGCCGACACCGCGGCCCTGGCGGACCTGGTGCTCGAGCGCGTCCTCGACCGACCTCGGCCCCCCGGGGAATCGACGCGGACGAACGGTGGTTGACGCCACCGAAAGGACGCGTGAGAGATGTCGATGAACAATGCCTGGGGGCTCATGCGAAGCATGAGTCGTGACGATGCCGCCACGTCGAAGCCGCTCCCGCCGGGGACCGCCCGCCGGGTCCTCGGCTATGCCGCCCCCTTCAAGCGGACGATCGTGGCCTTCCTCGTCCTCGTGTCCATCGGCTCGATGACCGTCGTCGCCGTGCCACTGCTGCTGCAACGTCTCATCGATGACGGGGTGACGCCGCAGGACCGGGGCGTGGTCATCACCCTGTCGCTGCTCGTGGCGGCGATCGCGATCATCGAGGGCGTGACGACCTTGGTGCAGCGCTGGCTGTCGGCGCAGATCGGGGAGGGGCTGATCCACCACCTGCGCACGGAGGTCTTCGCCCACGTGCTGCAGCAGCCGATCGCCTTCTTCACCCGCGCCCAGACCGGAGCACTCGTGAGCCGGCTGAACAACGACGTCATCGGTGCCCAGCAGGCCTTCACGACCGTGCTCTCCTCCGTGGTCAGCAATGTCATCTCGCTCGTGCTCATCCTCGCGGCGATGTTCACGCTCTCGTGGCAGCTGACCCTGGCAGCCCTGGTGCTCGTCCCCTTCTTCATCATCCCGGCCAAGCTCATGGGCCGGCGCCTGGCATCGCTCTCCGGCGAGCAGATGAACCTCAACGCCGACCTCGGCAACCAGATGACCGAGCGGTTCAACGTCGCGGGCGCCCTGCTCGTGAAGATCTTCGGCCAGCCGGCCCGCGAGGTGACGCAGTACGACGAGCGGGCGGCCCGGGTGCGCGACATCGGCGTGCGGATCGCCGTCAACCGGGCCTTCTTCTTCGTCATGCTCACCGCGATGGCGTCGCTGGCCACGGCGATGGTCTACGGCGTCGGCGGTGTCATGGCCGTCCAGGGCGCCATGACCGTCGGCACCCTGCTCGGCCTCGCCGCGCTGCTCGCCCGCCTCTACGGTCCGCTGACGGCGATCTCCAACGTCCACGTCGACATCCTCACCGCCCTGGTCTCCTTCGCGCGGCTCTTCGAGCTGCTCGACATGCCCTCGAGCATCCAGGAGACTCCCGACGCGCAGCCGCTCCCGAGCGGGGAGGCGCTGTCGGTCGAGCTCGACGACGTGCACTTCACCTACCCCGGGGCGGATGAGATCTCCCTGCTCTCGCTCGAGGGGCGCACCACCGGCGATCGTGAGCAGGGGGGCCCGGTGCTCCAGGGGGTGAGCCTGCGGGCCGAGCCCGGTCAGCTCATCGCCCTCGTCGGACCGAGTGGCGCGGGCAAGAGCACGATCACCTCGCTCATCACCCGCTTCTACGACCCGACGACCGGTGCGGTGCGCATCGGTGGGCGTGACCTGCGCGAGGCGACGCTGGAGTCGGTCGGGGGAACCGTGGGCATGGTCACCCAGGAGGCGCACCTCTTCCACGACACGCTCCGCGGCAACCTCGCGTATGCCCGGCCGGAGGCGACGGAGGCGGAGATGCTCGCGGCGCTCGACGCGGCGAGGATCCTGCCGCTCGTCGCCTCGCTGCCGGCCGGCCTGGACACGATCGTCGGCGACCGCGGCCACCGTCTCTCCGGCGGCGAGAAGCAGCGCTTCGCGATCGCGCGACTGCTGCTGAAGTCCCCGGGTGTCATCATCCTCGACGAGGCGACGGCGCACCTGGACAGCGAGTCCGAGGTCGCGGTCCAGCGGGCGCTCGACACCGCCCTCGAGGGCCGCACCGCGATCGTCATCGCCCACCGGCTGTCGACGATCCGGGCAGCCGACCAGATCCTCGTCGTCGACGACGGCCGGGTCGTCGAGCGGGGCACGCACGAGGAGCTGCTCGCCGCCCACGGCCTGTACACGAATCTCTACGCGACGCAGTACGACGGCAACGTGGAGGTCGTCGGGGGCTGACGCCTCACCCGTCCTCCTCGTCCCAGATCCGCACCTTCTTCTCCGGAGGAGCACCGAGCTCGCCCGTGCGCGCCTCGCGACGCAGGGCGACGAACCAGAAGACGAAGACGGCCGGCACGACGAGCCACCACTGGATCGCGTACGGCAGGTGCGACCCGGTGCTGGTGTCCGGGACCTCGAGGGGCTCCGGTCGGGGCGCTTCGGGCGTCTCCGACTGGAGCGAGACGTAGCCCCCGAGCAACGAGCTGCCGATCTCGTCCTCGACCTCCGGCAGGTTGATGCTCGCGACCTGTCCTGCGGGCAGGTCGCGACCGAGGCTGGACTCTCCCAGGCGGACCCACCCGGTGACCGTGACCTCGTCCTCGGGGGCAGGCGGCACCACCGGGGCGACGTCCGCACCCTTCGGGCTGTTGGGGACCCAGCCGCGGTCGACGAGCAGGTGCGAGCCGTCCGCGAGGCGGAGGGGGACGAGCACCTCGTAGCCGTAGGTCCCGTCCAGGGGGCGGTTGCGCACGAGCACCTGGTCCTCGCCGGCGTACCGGCCGGTGGTGCTCACCCGGGTCCACTCGTCCTCGAGCGCGACCGGGTCGTCCTCGAGCACCTCGGTCGCCGGTGCCGGGTCGGCCTCGTAGTGCGCCTCGACCCGGTCGGCGCGCGCGGCCCGCACCTCGTACTTGCTCCACTGCCACTGGCCGAGCCAGACGCAGGCGAGGGCCACGAGGACGGCGAGGGCGAGCCACCCGAGCCACCTCGGGGTCAAGAGGAGACGCAGCATCAGCCAGCGTCGGCCGGGATCTCGTCGACCCCGCACGTGTGCACGGGGAAGCCGCGCACCGCCAGGTGGTCGCGCAGCACGGACTCGTGCTCGTCACAGGCCAGCCAGACCTTCTGCCGGGACTCGTCGTGGATGCGCGGGTTGCGCCAGAGGACGGCGCGGGTGGCCGACTCACGACAGGCCTTGCGGCTGCACACGAGATCGCTCGTCACCGGGACTCCAGCTCGCGTCGCAGGCGTCGTTGCCCGGCAGGGGTGTCCGCCTCGGAGACGCCGCGCGGGGCGACCGAGTTGACGAGGACGACGGCGATGTAGGGCAGCACGATCGCCAGGGCGACGCAGGTCCACCGCAGCCATCCGTCGAAGAAGAAGGCGCCGATGAAGCAGGCCGTCCGCAGGGCCATCGTCCACAGGTACTGGCGCACCCGACCGGCCTGCTCCTGCTGGAGCGTGATCGGGGCGGTTGTCACCGAGGGGACGGGGGACTGGTGCACCACCTCAGGGTACGCCGGGAGTCTGGGAGCGGGTCCCGAGGGGCGGGCCCGGTTCGGGCTACCGGGGGGTAGTGCTCTAGCGTCGGTACGAGCGTGATCTGACGCACACCCGCAGCGATGACCAAGGAGAAGGATGACACCGCGCCGAGTGCTCGTGACCGGAGGCAACCGTGGGATCGGAGAGGCCATCGCCCGCCGGATGCTGGCCGATGGCCACCAGGTGGCCGTGACCTCCCGCTCCGGGGACCCCGTGGAGGGCCTCGACGTCATCGCGTGCGAGATCACCGACAGCGACTCGGTCGACGCCGCCTTCACCGAGGCCAAGGACCGGCTCGGGGGCGACATCGAGGTCCTCGTCGCGAACGCGGGCATCACCAGGGACACCCTGCTGATGCGGATGTCCGACGAGGACTTCTCCGCGGTCGTCGACACCAACCTGCACGGCAGCTTCCGCTGCGTGCGCCGGGCCGCGACCGCCATGGTCAAGGCGCGCTTCGGGCGGGTCATCCTCCTCTCGAGCGTCGTCGGGCTCTACGGCTCGCCCGGCCAGTCCAACTACGCGGCGTCGAAGTCCGGCCTCGTCGGCATCGCGCGCTCGATGACGCGCGAGCTCGGGGCGCGGGGGATCACCGCGAATGTCGTCGCTCCCGGGTTCATCGAGACCGACATGACGGCGGAGCTGCCGGAGAAGACCCGCGCCGAGTACCAGGCCGCCATCCCCGCCCGCCGTTACGGCCAGGCCGGCGAGGTCGCCGCGGCGGTCTCCTTCCTCGCCTCGGACGATGCCGGATACATCTCCGGGGCGGTCGTCCCCGTCGACGGTGGCCTCGGGATGGGGCACTGAATGGACCGCACTTCCTCCACCCCCGTCGAAAGGCAGCTCATGCTCACCGGTAAGACCTTCCTCATCACTGGCGTCCTCAAGGAGTCGTCGATCGCCTTCCACGTGGCGCGCATCGCGCAGGAGCAGGGCGCGCAGGTCATCCTCACCAGCTTCGGCCGCACCGCGAAGATCACGAAGACGATCGCCAAGCGACTGCCGCAGGAGCCGCCGATCGTCGAGCTCGACGTGACGAACGAGGAGGACCTGGCGGCGCTGTCCGAGCGGATCGGCGAGCACACCGAGCGTCTCGACGGTGTGCTCCACTCGATCGGCTTCGCCCCGGAGGGCGCCTTCAGCTTCCTCGACGCGACGTGGGAGGACGTCTCGACCGCGGTCCACGTCTCCGCCTTCTCCCTCAAGGCCATCGGGGTGGCGGCGTTGCCCCGGATGTCGGAGGGCGGGTCCGTCGTCGGACTGACCTTCGACGCGAGCTTCGCCTGGCCGGTCTACGACTGGATGGGCGTGGCCAAGGCGGCCTTCGAGTCGACGAGCCGCTACCTGGCGCGTGATCTCGGGCCGAAGGGGGTCCGCTGCAACCTCGTCGCCGCCGGACCGATCCGCACGACCGCGGCGGGCTCGATCCCCGGGTTCTCCCAGTTCGAGGAGTCCTGGGACGGCCGCGCACCGCTCGGCTGGGACGTCGGCGACCCGGTGCCGACCGCCAAGGCCTGCGCGATGCTCCTGTCCGACTGGTTCCCGGCGACGACGGGAGAGATCATCCACGTCGACGGCGGCGTGCACGCGATGGGGCTCTAGCCCCACGGCTCAGGCGAGGGGGTGGGAGCCCTCGTCGTCGGCCTGGGGCAGGGGCTCGATCCCGAGGAGGTCGAGGACCCGACGCAGGTCCGGCTCGTCGATGGCGGCGTCGGCCTGCTCCCGCACGGTCGGCTTCGCGCAGAAGGCGATGCCCAGCTGGGCGGTGGCCATCATGTCGAGGTCGTTGGCGCCGTCACCGACCGCCACCGTGCGATCGGTCTCGACGCCCGAGCCGGCCGCGAGCCGGGTGAGGAAGTCCGCCTTCGTCGCCCGGTCCACGACCTCACCGAGGACCGCGCCGGTGAGGTGGCCGTCGACGACCTCCAGGGTGTTGGCCCGGATCGTCTCGATGCCCAGTTCCTCGGCGAGCGGTGCGACGACCTCGGTGAAGCCACCGCTGACGAGGCCGACCACGTGGCCGGCCTCGATGAGGGTCGTCACGAGCGTGCGAGCGCCGGGCGTGAGGCGTACCGCAGAACGCACGGCCTCGAGCACGTCGATGGACAGGCCCTCGAGGGTGGCCACGCGGGCGTGCAGGCTGCCGGCGAAGTCGAGCTCACCGCGCATGGCCGCCTCGGTGACCCGGGCGACCTCGGCCCGCGTTCCGGCGTGCTCGGCGAGGAGCTCGATGACCTCGTCCTGGATGAGGGTGCTGTCGACGTCGAGGACGAGGGCGATCGGCCCGACGCCGGGCGGAAGGGCGGTCACGCGCGACGCGGGAGGCGCTCGAACGCGGGTCGAGGCCGAACGTCCCCGCTGTACTCGATGTTTCCGTGGCTGCGTGACATGGCGGCAGTCTAGGACGCGTCGAAGACGTGCCCCTTGCCGACCACCGTGATGCCGGACTCGCTCACCTGCAGACCCCGGGAGAGGTCCTCCTCGCGGTCCACGCCGAGTCGCATGCCGGCGGGGATGCGCACTCCCTTGTCGACGATGACGCGCTCGAGCTCGCAGTGCCGGCCCACGTCCACCCCGTCGAGCAGCACGCAGTCGCGCACGGTGCTGTAGCTGTGCACGAAGACGCCGGGGGAGAGCACCGAGTTGTCCACGTGCCCTCCCGAGACGACCACGCCGGGGGAGACGATGGAGTTGGTCGCGCCACCCGCCCGCTCACCGTCGGCGTGGACGAACTTCGCCGGCGGGTACGGGCCGTGGTTGGTGTTGATCGGCCAGTCGTAGTTGTAGAGGTTGAACACCGGCACGACGGAGGTCAGATCGAGGTGGGCGTCGAAGTAGCTGTCGATCGTCCCGACGTCGCGCCAGTACCCGCGGTCGCGATCGCTGGCGCCCGGGACGGTGGTGTCCGCGAAGTCGTAGGCGTGCGCCGTCCCCCGCGCGACGAAGGCCGGGACGATGTCCCCGCCCATGTCGTGGGCGCTGTCGTCTCTCGCGTCGCTGCGCACGGCCTCCATGAGGGCCTCGGTGCTGAAGACGTAGTTGCCCATCGAGGCGTAGATCTCCTGGGGTGCGTCCGGCAGTCCCCGGGGGTCGGTCGGCTTCTCCCGGAAGGCGCGGATGCGACGACCGTCCTCGGCGACCTCCATGACACCGAACTGGTCCGCCGTGTCGATCGGCTGCCGGATCGCGGCCACGGTGCACTCGGCGCCCGTGTCGAGGTGCTGGGCGACCATGTCGGAGAAGTCCATCCGGTAGACGTGGTCGGCGCCGACGACGACGACCACCTCCGGCCGCTCATCGGTGATCGCGTTGAAGGACTGGTAGATCGCGTCCGCACTGCCCGTGTACCAGCTCTTGCCGCGCCGTTGCTGCGCCGGGACGGGGGCGACGTAGTGGCCCAGCGGTGAGGCCATGCGCCACGCCTGGCTCACGTGGCGGTCGAGACTGTGCGACTTGTACTGGGTGAGGACGATGATCTTCGCGTAGCCGGAGTTCACGACATTGCTCAGGGCGAAGTCGACGAGTCGGTAGATGCCACCGAAGGGCACCGCGGGCTTGGCCCGGTCCGCGGTGAGGGGCATGAGGCGTTTGCCCTCGCCGCCGGCGAGCACGACCGTCAAGACCCTGGGTTGCCCACGTCCGGCCATCGGGTACTCCCTTCGCTCTCTGCTGACGAATGTAGCCGCTGCGACCTACGCTGTGCAGGTGCGCGTCGACATCCTGACCAAGGAGTACCCGCCCGCCGTCTACGGCGGTGCCGGAGTGCACGTCGCCGAGCTGACCCGGGCGCTGCGCGCGCAGGGTGGCACGGACGTGCAGGTGCGGTGCTTCGGGGAGCCGCGGGACGAAGGGGGGACCACGGCCTACGCGGACCCCGCCGGCCTGGTCGGGGCGAATGCCGCCCTGACGACGATGGGCGTCGACCTGGCGATGGCGGCGGACTGCGGCGGCGCGGACCTGGTCCACAGCCACACCTGGTACGCGAACTTCGCCGGGCACACGGCCTCGCTCCTCCACGGGATGCCGCACATCGTCTCCGCGCACAGCCTCGAGCCACTGCGCCCGTGGAAGGCCGAGCAGCTCCGCGGCGGATACCGGCTCTCCTCGTGGGTCGAGCGGACGGCCTACGAGTCGGCCGCTGCCGTCATCGCGGTGAGTCACGGAATGCGCTCGGACATCCTGCGCAGCTACCCCGACATCGACCCCGGCCGCGTGCACGTGGTGCACAACGGGATCGACGCACACCTGTGGCAGCCGCACGCGGACGAGGACGTCGTCCGTCGCCACGGGGTCGACCCGCAGCGGCCGTCGGTGGTCTTCGTCGGGCGGATCACCCGGCAGAAGGGTCTGCCCCACCTGCTGCGCGCCGCTGCCGAGCTGCCCCCGGAGGTACAGCTCGTGCTGTGTGCCGGGGCACCGGACACCCCGGAGCTCCTGGCGGAGGTCGAGGAGCTGATCGCCCGGCTGCGCGAGCAGCGCGACGGGGTCGTCTGGATCCCGGAGATGCTCCCGCGACGCGAGGTGATCGCCCTGCTCACCGCGGCGACCGTCTTCGCGTGCCCCTCGGTCTACGAGCCCCTGGGCATCGTCAACCTCGAGGCGATGGCGTGCGGGCTGCCGGTGGTGGCCACCGCGACCGGCGGGATCCCCGAGGTGGTCGTCGACGGCGACACCGGGTGGCTCGTGCCCATCGAGCAGGTCCAGGACGGCACCGGGACCCCGGTCGACCCCGAGCGCTTCGAGGCGGACCTGGCGGTGGCCCTGACCGAAGCGGTGACGCAGCCGCGGCGGGCGGCCGAGCGCGGTACGGCCGGTCGTGACCGGGCGATCGCGCAGTTCTCCTGGGCGAGCATCGGCGACCGCACCATGGCGGTCTACGACTCGGTGCTCGACCGCTCCTGAACCGGTGCGCTCACCGCGTCGGCACCCACCCGGCGAAGGCCGCGCACGCAGCATTGGCCGCGTCGGCGAGCGCCCGCTCCGCGTCGCGGTGCAGGGACCGCAGGGCGGTCGAGCGGTGGTGCTCGTGGGTCGCGGAGAGGGCCGAAGAGAGCGCACGGGAGCTCTCCTGGCCCAGGGAAGCGGCGAGCGAGAGCGTGGCCGCGAGGCCGATGACCTTGCGGGCCTTGTCCGGAAGCGTGGGCGGCAGCGCCCAGTCCGTGCCCAGACGCTCATCGACGAGGTCGCGGGCGAGCTCATCCGCCCACGGACGACCGCCGATCTCGTCCAGCTCGTTGATCGCGACGAGCATGCGACGACGCAGCTGCCGCTCGACGTCGGAGTGGTCGAGCGCCTCGAGACGATGGGGTGCCACCGGGTCGGCGTCGTGCGCCATCCAGTCGATCCGGTGCCCCTCGGCGCCGGCCGAGCCGAAGGTCGAGTGCTCGGGCACGAGCACACCGCCGAGCGCGGGGACGAAGAGTGCCTCGCCCGCCTCGAGCGCCGCATCGGTGGCGACGGGCCCGCAGCGGGGGAGCCCGGCGAGGTCGCCGGGGCCGGGGAGCGCGACGAGCAGCGCCGACTCGCCGAGGTCGTGCCAGAGGCGCACCTGCTCGAGGAGACCTTCGGTGTGGTCGACGTCGGGGAGGGCCTGCTGGAGGGCATGCGTCAGGGTCGTGCCGCCGGACCACGCGTGGGTGACCCACAGGGCGACACGGACGGAGGCGGGGAGTTCAGCCATCTCACCGAGGATAGAGGTCGGCGGTTAGGGTCAGGGCATGAGTGATGTCCTCGCCCTCGCTGGTGCCACCGTGGTCCGTGGCGGCTCGACGCTCCTCAGCGACATCGACTGGGAGGTCGAGGAGGGACAGCGCTGGGTCGTCCTCGGCCCCAACGGCGCCGGCAAGACCACGTTGCTGCAGCTCGCCGCCGCACGGATGCACCCGACCAGGGGTGTCGTCGGCATCCTCGGCGAGGTGCTCGGTGCGGTCGACGTCTTCGAGCTGCGACCGCGGATCGGCCTCGCCTCGGCAGCCCTCGCCGACACCATCCCCCGGCGGGAGCGGGTCGAGGACGTCGTGGTCACCGCCTCCTGGGGCGTCGTGGGTCGGTGGAAGGAGAGCTACGACGAGCTCGACCACGGCCGCGCGCACGAGCTGCTGGGGCTGCTCGGTGTCGAGCACCTCGTCGGACGGACCTTCGGCACCCTCTCGGAGGGGGAGCGCAAGCGGGTCCAGATCGCGCGTGCGCTCATGACCGACCCCGAGCTGATGCTCCTCGACGAGCCCACTGCGGGGCTCGACCTCGGCGGGCGTGAGGACCTGGTCGGTCGACTGGGGGAGATCGCCGCCGACCTCGAGGCACCGGCCGTCGTCATGGTCACCCACCACGTCGAGGAGATCCCGCCGCACTTCACGGACGTCCTCCTGATGCGCGACGGCGAAATCGTCGCCCAGGGACCGATCGAGCTGACCCTCACCGAGGCCAACCTCTCGGCGACCTTCGGTGTCGACCTGGTGCTCGAGCAGCACGGCCAGCGCTGGGCGGCCCGAGCACGCGCCTGACGCAGGAGGAAGCCCCCTGTCGAGGGGGGACGACGACGAAGGAGTGACGGTCATGGAGTGGCTCTGGGACAACCTGTGGCTGGTCTGGGTGGGTCTGGCTTTCGTCCTCGTCGCGGTCGAGGCCGCGACGGTCGACTTCGTCTTCATCATGCTCGGCGGGGGAGCGCTCGCCGCGGGTCTCGCCGCCGCCCTCGGCGCACAGCCGACCGCCCAGGTGATCATCGCGGTCGTCGTGGCGATCCTGCTCATCGGCGCCGTGCGCCCCATCATCAAGCGCCAGTTCACCGACACCGAGGCATCGCGTGACATCGGATCAGCGGGCCTCGAAGGGCGGACGGCCCGCACCCTCGAGACCGTCACCACCACCGACGGTCGGGTGCGACTGGCGGGGGAGACCTGGAGCGCCCGCGTGCCCCCGGGGAGTGCGTCGATCGAGCCCGGCGAGGAGGTGCGGGTCCTCACGATCGACGGCGCCACCGCCGTCGTGACGAACCAGCCCGTGACCTGACGCGATCCGTCGGACACGCCAACCGAAAGGGACATGCCATGGACAGCATCGTCATCCTGATCTTCCTGGCCGCGCTGCTGGCCTTCGCGCTCGTCATCCTCTTCAAGACGGTCCGGATCGTCCCGCAGCAGACCTCCCTGATCATCGAGCGCCTCGGGCGCTACGCGCGCACCCTCGAGGGTGGCATCCACATCCTCGTCCCCTTCGTCGACAAGATCCGGGCGAGCATCGATCTGCGCGAGCAGGTCGTGAGCTTCCCGCCCCAGCCGGTGATCACCTCGGACAACCTCGTGGTGAACATCGACACGGTGATCTACTACACGGTCATCGACTCCAAGCGGGCCGTGTACGAGATCGCCAACTTCATCCAGGGAATCGAACAGCTGACCGTCACGACGCTGCGTAACGTCATCGGTTCCCTCGACCTCGAGCAGACCCTGACCAGCCGTGACCAGATCAACGGCCAGCTGCGCGGGGCCCTCGACGAGGCGACCGGCCGGTGGGGCATCCGCGTCAACCGGGTCGAGCTCAAGGCGATCGACCCGCCGATGTCGATCCAGGAGTCGATGGAGAAGCAGATGAAGGCCGAGCGGGACCGTCGCGCGGCGATCCTCAACGCCGAGGGGGTCAAGCAGTCCCAGATCCTCACCGCCGAGGGTGAGAAGCAGTCCGCGATCCTGCGGGCCGAGGGCTCGGCCCAGGCGAGCGTCCTCGAGGCCCAGGGCCAGTCGCGGGCCATCAAGCAGGTCTTCGACGCGATCCACCGAGGCAAGCCGACGCAGAAGCTCCTCGCCTACCAGTACCTCCAGGTGCTTCCGCAGCTGGCCCAGGGTGACGCGAACAAGATGTGGATCATCCCGAGTGAGCTGACCGACGCGCTGCGGGGCATCGGTGGGGCGCTCGGCGGTGGCGACGGGGACGGCCCGAAGGGCGGTCTCGACGCCGAGGACTGGGTCGACCCCGGTCCGGAGGAGAAGAACGCCTTCGACGAGACCGCCCTCGAGGACCCCGACGAGGCCCTCGCGGAGGCCCGTGGTCAGGCCGGGCAGGCGTCGCGAGAGGCCACGGAGCACGCCACGCCCGCCTCGCGGGTCCAGCCCGACACCCCGCGCTGAGCCACCCCCGCGGCTCGACCCCGCTGACCGGACACCCGGCCCGGCCCGTCTAGTGTTGGCCGGGTGTCGTGGCTCGAGATGGGTGCAGTGATCCTTGCCGGGGTGTGGGCGGGGGCCATCAACACCCTCGTCGGCTCGGGGACCCTCGTGACCTTCCCCGTGCTCCTGGCCTTGGGAACCCCCGCCATCACGGCCAATGTCTCCAACTCGATCGGTCTGGTCGCCGGTGGGGTCAGCGGCAGCCTCGGGTACCTGCCCGAGCTGAAGGGGATGGGCACTCGCGTCCTGCAGCTGATGCCGATGTCCGTCCTCGGCGCGATCATCGGGGCGCTGCTCCTGCTCTGGCTGCCCCCGGAGGCCTTCGAGTCCATCGTGCCCGTGCTCATCGCCGTCGGCATCCTTTTGGTGATCTTCGGTCCGCGGCTGCAGGCGTGGTCGCGTGCCCACCACGAGGAGGGCGGATCGATCCCCACGGGGCACCTCATCGCCCTCATGGCCGGTGTCCTCGTCGCGGGTGTCTATGGCGGCTACTTCGGGGCCGCCCAGGGCGTCATCCTCATCGGTCTGCTCTCGGCCCTGTCCACCGAGCCACTCCAGGCGCTCAACGGGCTGAAGAACGTCCTCGGTCTCGTCGTCAACGCCGTCGGGTCGATCGTCTTCCTCGTCACCGCGCCCGAGCTCGTCGACTGGGGCATCGCGGGCCTCGTCGCCGTCGGTGCCGTCGTGGGAGGTGTGCTCGGCGCCCGGTACGGGCGGCGCCTGCCACCCAATGCCCTGCGTGCCGTCATCGTGGTCGTCGGCGTCGCCGGCCTGGTGAAGTTCGTGTTCTTCCCGTGATCGACTGGATCGACCCGACACTCCTCGCCCTGGGACTCGCCGTCGGCATCGGTGCCTTCGTCCAGTCCTCGATCGGTTTCGGGACCGGGGTGGTCGCCGCCCCTTTCGTCGTCATCATGCAGCCGGAGCTCATGCCGGCATCCCTGCTCGTGTGCACCTTCGTGCTGCCCTTCGTCCAGCTGTCGAGCGTCCCACGCACCGTCTCGTGGCGGCCGCTCGGCTGGGCCCTGGCGGCCCGTCTCGTGGCGACACCCCTGGGGGTGGTCCTCGTGGCCAAGACCTCCGCAGACGCCATCGCGCTGGCCGTCGGGGTGCTCATCCTCGTCACCGTCGCCGCCTCGCTCGTGGCCGTGGACATCCAGGTGACCCGGGGCAGCGCCATGGCCGCAGGGGCCATCAGCGGCGTGTCGGGGACCGCAGCGTCCATCGGCGGGCCCTTCCTCGCCCTCGTCCTCCAGCACGAGCCCCCGGACCGGCTGCGCGCGACCCTCGCGGTGTTCTTCATCGCCGGCACGGCGATGGGTCTGGCCGGGCTGACGATCGCCGGGGAGATGACCTGGGTGCAGCTGCGCGCCGGGCTCCTGTGGCTGCCCTTCGTCGTCCTCGGACACATCGTCGCCGGCCCGGTGCGCTCCCGGATGCCGGCCGCGGCGGTGCGAAGGGGGGTCCTGGCCTTCTGCGTCATCGCCAGCGTCAGCGTCATCGCCCGCACGGTGATCTAGCCTCCATCCCGTGCCGATCCTCATCACCGACCCTGCCGACGAGCGTCTGCGCGACTTCGTCGGGCTGACCGACGTCAAGCTGCGCCGGGTCCTCGAACCCGCGGGCGGCCTCTATCTCGCCGAGAGCGAGAAGGTCATCCGCCGGGCCCTCGCCGTCGGCCACCGACCTCGGGCACTGCTCATGGCGGAGCGCTGGCTCACCGACCTGGCCGACGTCGTCGCGGACGTCGAGGCCGAGGGGGTGCCGGTCTACACGGGCTCCGCCGAGGTCATCGAGGGCATCACCGGGTACCACCTCCACCGAGGGGCGCTGGCCTCGATGCACCGTCCCTCGCTGCCCCCGCTCGAGGACGTCCTCGCCGGCGCACGCAGGGTCCTCGTCATCGAGGACGTCGTCGACCACACCAACGTGGGTGCGATCTTCCGCTCCGCGGCCGCGCTCGGCACCGATGCGGTGCTCGTGACCCCCCGGTGCGCGGATCCCCTCTACCGGCGGGCGATCCGGGTGTCGATGGGGACGGTCTTCCAGGTGCCGTGGACGCGCATCGAGCCGTGGCCGGCGGGCCTCGATGACCTGCGTGCGGCGGGCTTCACCGTCGCCGCCCTCGCGCTGACCGACGACGCGGTGGGGTTGGACGAGCTCGCCAGCGACCCTCCAGAGCGGCTCGCGCTCATCCTCGGGACCGAAGGGGACGGGCTGGCCCGTCGGACCCTCGGACGGGTGGATCTCACCGTGACGATCCCCATGTCGGGCGGCGTCGACTCGCTCAACGTCGCGGCGGCCGGGGCGGTCGCCGCGTGGGAGCTGCGGGTGCGCTGACGCCGCTCAGGCCCGGTACAGGCCCGTGATGGTCGCGCGCCCGATCGTGTGCGGTAGGTAGGTGAAGGCCGCCACCGTGCAGGAGACGCTGTCATCGATGCCCAGGTCGTCGGTGTCGAGGGCGTGGACGGCGAAGACATAGCGGTGGGCGATGTCGCCCTCCGGCGGGGCGGCGCCACCGAAGGCTTTGGTCCCGAAGTCGCTGGCGGTCATGAAGGCGCCCTCGGGCAGCTCGGCACCACCCTCGGCGCCGGCCCCCTCGGGAAGGGAGGTCGTCTCCGCGGGGAGGCCGACGACCGTCCAGTGCCAGAAGCCCGCGGGGGTCGGGGCATCCGGGTCGAAGCAGGAGACGGCAAAGCTCTTCGTGCCCTCCGGGGCGCCCGCCCATGACAACTGGGGGCTGCGGTCGCCTGCCGAGTTCACGTGAGCCTCGGGCAAGGTGGCCCCGTCGGCGAAGCTCTCGCTCGTGACCTCGAAGGACGCGGTCGGGGGGAGCAGGTCGTAGGGGGCCGGGGCAGTCGGTCGCGTGAGGTCCATGTCCCCGACCCTAGGTCGTGTGGCCGACGCGTCAAGCAGACGGCGCGGACGGGTCACCTTTGACGCGGCTACCAACGAAACCCTTGCCGTGAGGAGCCCGACCCAGCACTATGTGCAGATGCTCCCCGGACGCACACCGCCCCACGACTACTTCGGCACCGTGATCGGCACCCCCGACCCGCGGGGCCTGGCGCGGTTCTACGCGGAGGTGCTCGGGTGGCGGATCCACAGCGACGAGGATGACTGGGCGACGATCGCACCGGAGCGGGCCCACGTCTATCTCGGTTTCCAGATCGAGGAGGAGCACGCGACGCCGGTGTGGCCCTCGGGTCCGGGGGACCAGCAGATGCAGATGCACCTCGACGTCGAGGTCACCGACCTCGAGGCAGCGGTCGCCGAGGCCGTTCGCCTCGGCGGCACCGTTGCGCCACACCAGCCCCAGGACGAGGTGCGGGTCATCATCGACCCCTCGGGCCACCCCTTCTGCGTGTACGTCTCGCCCAGCGACGAGGAGGACTGAGGGCGAAGGGCGGATCCGCGGGCCGGATTTCTTCCAGGGGGCATCCGCGTGTAAAGTTTCTCGTCGTTGCCCGGTGGCTCCCCGCCGCCGGTCGCACCACTCGTCCGGGTGGCGGAATTGGCAGACGCGCTAGCTTGAGGTGCTAGTGTCCGTATTAGGACATGGGGGTTCAAGTCCCCCCTCGGACACAGAAAACACGAGGCTCACCATCATGTGGGCGTCGGTGCACAAAACCTCGGTCGGATCACGGATCCGACCGAGGTTTCGTGTTTTCGGGGTCTGGGGTCGTCGCAGGCGGCCTGTGGAGCGCATCCAGGCCGCTTCCGATGCGGACGGGGGGCCTGAACGGTGTGGACAGGGGGAAATGTCCGTCGCCCGCACGTTCCGGTGACCTTCGGGTGGTAGTGCTGGTTCGGTTGTTCGTCGCTCGTCGCGCTCGGTCCTGGGGTGAGGGACCCCGGGGCGGGGCCGGTCGGTAGGAGATGGCTCCGACGAGCCAACGAGATCCTCACGACGAGCGCAGCGTTCTTCGCCCGCCGCGGAGCTCGACCTCAAGATCAGTAGCAGTGCCCACCGAGGACGCGGCCGCCGTCGGTGCGGTCTGTGCGCGACGCAGAACTGGTTGAGGACATCAAGGTCGCCGACAAGGCGAACCCGGGTCCGCGTCACATCCGAGTACTCCCCTCAGACACCCGTCCCGACAGGGGCTGGTTCAGGTATTCGAGCCTCCACGACCCCGGGCGATTCACACGGACCTCGGGTCGTCGATGAGGCCGCCAGCCCCATCCCCGGCCCATCCCCGGACAGATCACCGGACGGGTAGTACGGGATGCTGCGCGAGCCGTGCCGGCATTTGTGCAGTTCAGCGGTGGGTGTGCCCAGTGAAGGTTCCTCCTGCGGTGTCGAACGCGATTGGCCCCGCGTGGGTTAGCGTTCCTGGTGTGACGTTGAACTACGTAAGGCGAGGGAGTGGCAGGCCGCTGTTGCTCGTGCACGGTCTGGGCGCCGGGTGGCGGTCCTGGTCCCCGATCCTCGATGAACTGGCCGAGCGCCGTGAGGTCATCGCCATCGACCTCCCGGGGTTCGGCGAGACGCCGCCGTTGACCGGCGAGGTCTCGATCTCCAGCCTGACCGACTCCGTGGTGGACTTCATCCGCGAAGAGGGCTTGGACGGGGTGTCGACCGTCGGCCAGTCGATGGGTGGCCGAATCGTGCTCGAGCTCGCGCGGCGGGGCGTCGGCGGAGACACCGTGGCGTTGGACCCGGGCGGCTTCTGGAGCGACCGCGAGCTCGCCCTCTTCGGCGCCACGCTGCGCCCGTCGATCACTCTGGTCCGAGCGCTGCGAGGCATGCTTCCCACACTGCTCGGCAACCCTGCGGGAAGGACTCTGCTGCTGGCACAGTTGTCCGCCCGGCCTTGGGCGCTCTCGCGCGAGACCGTGCTTCCGGACGTGCGCGGGCTGGCCGACTCCCCGGCGACTGGAGCTGCGATGGACGCCCTGACCCACGGGCCCAAGCAAGGAGGAGCGCCGACTGGCACTGTGCCCGGCCGTGTCACGATCGGTTGGGGTCGTCGTGACCTGGTCACCCTTCCGAGACAGGCCGCACGTGTCACGGAGCTGTTCCCCGACGCAGTGCTGCACTGGTTCGAGCGATGTGGTCACTTTCCACAGTGGGACGCACCGCACGAAGCGACCCGACTGATTCTCGACAGCACCGATTGAGGTTCGCTGCTCCGACATGCCGACGGCCGCACCCGTCGCCGTGTGGGGATCCGCTTGCGGTGAGCAGATACCTCGGTTCAGGTCTTCGGGGAGCCCTTCGAGCGCCGCCATGTCCAGATCGTGTCCGTCAAGTGTGAACCCTGCCAGCCCAGCAGTGCTGCGATGACCCGGGCATTCGTCGCACGACGTTTCATGGCTCGACCCTGGCTACGGTGTTGTCGTCACCTTCCGTCTGTCCCCAGCTTTGCGATCATCCTTGAGGAGATCCCGTGCGCGTTGCCGTCACCGCCGCGAGCGGCCAGCTCGGCGCCGCTGTCGTGGCCGCTACCGTGGTCGAGATCGGTCCTGAGAACGTCGTGGCACTCGCTCGCACACCGACCAACGCGCAGAATCTCGGCGTCGAGGTACGCCCAGGGAGTTACGACGACCCCGCTGAGCTGGAGCGGTCCCTGGTGGGCATCGATCGGCTGTTGCTCGTGTCCGGTATGGCTCCCCCCGACCAGCGCGTCGAACAGCACCGCAACGTCATCGGCGCGGCCCGAACCAGCGGCGTGCGCAAGCTCGTTTTCACCGGCGTCCAGGGCCCGTCGAGCGGGACCGCGTTCTCTCCCATCGTGCAGTCCAGTCTGCAGACCGAGGAACTGGTGAAGGCCTCCGGGCTCGACTGGGCGATCGGCCGCAACGGCATCTACATCGAGCCTGACGTCGAGTACGCGAAGACCTATGTCGATCGGGGTGAGATCGCCAACTCCGCCGGCGACGGGCGGTGTGCCTACACGACACGGCCCGAACTCGGCTTCGCCTACGCCCGGCTGCTCACTCGCTCCGACCGCGACGGTGAGACGTTGAACCTCAGCGGGGCAGCCATCACTCAGGCCGAGCTCGCTCGCTTCCTCACTGGCGCGTTCGGCACCGAGATCGACTATCGCTCCATGAGCGTGGAGGACTACCGCGTGGAGCGGATCTCGGAGCTTGGCGAGTTCATCGGGTCGGTCATCGCCGGCATCTATGCAGGGATCCGCGAGGGTGCCTACGACACGGCGAGCGACTACGAGGCTGTCGCGGGCCGTCCCCATCAGCAGTGGAGCGACTACTTCGGCAGACTGATCAGCCGCCCTCCGGGGTGAGCGCTCGCCCCGCTCACCGCAATGGGCCCACCAAACCCACGACGACGCGCACCGCGGAGGCTGTCACGACCGGGTCTCTGGCCGCCAACGGCGCATCGTGGCGCTCATCTCGGCTGACCCGGTGAGTTGGGCTCCCTCCGGCTCGGCGAATCGGCGGCGCGGCTCAGGGGCGCGGGCAGGTGCCGCTCGGTCCAGGAACCGATCGCGTCCTGTGGTGCGGTGACGCTCTGGCCCACCTCGGTGAGCGGATACTCGACCTGCGGTGGACGCATCTGGGCGAGGACTCGGGCCGTCCGTGTCCTGCATGTTGTTCAAACGCTCACCTGTGGTGAGTTCGTTGCGTGACGGCCGAGCCGTGCCGCGCGGGGTGCATCAATGACGTGCACCGAGAGCCATCTCGTCATGATCGGACGGGCTTGCCCTTCGCGTCCTTGATCACCAGCTCCGTGCGGTCTACTCAGGCACGCACGCACTCACGCGCACGGACGGTCGCTCACCACCGGTGCTCCTTCGTGGTGCGGATGCCGAGACGGGTCTCCGCTGCCACCACCCCTGGCAGCGCTGCGGGACGTGGACCAGCGACCGGGCGAGATCGGGACCGTTCATTCGGCAATTGTGGTTGGATCGAAAGGTCGAAACCCAGAACGAGTCATGAAGGAGAAGTTGATGTTCTTGCGCAAGCTCGCATTGTGCGTTGCCGTTGTCTGTCTACCGCTGCTCGGGGCGGCGCCCGCGTCGGCCGATCCGCCACGACCCGGGTGCGGTTTCGGTGACGAGAACCACAGCCACCAGGCGGCACCGGGTCGGGACCCGATGAACCTGCGACCGGGGCAGGGCAACGGCGACGCCAACCACCCGCACACCGCACCCCCCGGCCAGGCACCGGAGGACGGCGGCGACCAGAGCGGACCGATGCGAGGCTGCACGGCCACCCCGTGACCTGCGTCGTGGAGGCGAACTACTCGGTGCCCGCCACCGGCTTCGGCTCGACGTAGCCGAACAGTTCACCGTCCGCGAGCGCGTTGCGGTCGTTGCCGTAGGTGGGCAGGCCTCCGGCCCGGTTCAGCAGGTCCGCGGTGTGCATGAGGTTCCAGCTCATGATGGTGGCATTCCGGCGCGTGAAGGCACTGTCGAAACCCACCGGCTTCTGGCCCTCGCGGGGATCACCGTACGACGGGCCGGGACCGACCTCGCCGAGCCAGCCGACATCGGCCTGCGGCGGGATCATCAGCCCGAGGTGCTGCAGGGCGAACAGCAACGACATCGAGGTGTGCTTCACGCCGTCCTCGTTGCCGGTGATGACCGCACCGCCGACCTTGCCGTAGTACACGGACTGGCCGCTCTCGTTGAGCTGGCCGGACATGGCGTAGAGGCGTTCGATGAAGCGACGGCACACGGAGGACTCCTCGCCCAACCAGAGCGGGGTGCCCAGCACGAGGATGTCGGCGGCCTCGACGCGGGGCCACAGCTCGGGCCACTCGTCGCTGGAGGCCCCGTGCTCGCGCATGTCCGGTTGTACCCCGGGGGCGATGTCGTGGTTGACCACGTGCAGCCGATCCACCTGGACCCCCGCGCCGGACATGAGGTGGTCGACCACGTCCAGCAACCGGCCGGTGTGCGAACGCTCCGGGTCGGGGGTCAAGGAGCAGTTGACCAACACAGCACTCAGGTTCTCGTAGCGAGGGGCGTCCACAGGTAACTCCTTCGGGTGAACCAGCGATTCGGGGGACCCCGATCCCCACCAGTCTGACACCGGAGAGCGGCAGCCACGGCGCCACCGTGAAGGTGCCGCCGCCGACTTTGACATGCTCGGGCGATGGACACCGAGGAGATCACCTTCGAGGGCACGGGCGGGGAGAGCCTCGTCGGGTCGCTCGACCGGCCACCCAAGGAGCCGGAGGCCTACGCGCTCATGGCCCACTGCTTCTCCGGGGGCCGCAACCACCCGGCGACGCGCCGGGTGTCGGCGGCGCTGTGCGAGAGGGGCGTCGCGGTGCTGCGGTTCGACTTCACGGGCTTCGGGGACTCGGGTGGGGAGTTCGCGGAGTCGACCTTCACGTCGAATGTCGCGGACATCGTGCGCGCCGCTGACTGGATGCGGGCCGAGCACGGCCCCCCTTCGCTGCTCATCGGCCACTCGCTCGGGGGAGCGGCCGTCATCCCCGCCGCGCGCGAGGTGCCCGAGGTGACCGCGGTCGTGACGATCGGTGCACCCGACGACCCGGGACACGTGGCGCACCTCTTCGCGTCCGTCCTGCCGGAGGTCGAGCGCGACGGGCGGGCCGACGTGGTCCTCGGCGGCCAGCGGGTGACTGTCTCCCGCGAGTTCCTCGAGGACGTCCGCTCGGTCGACATCGACTCCGCGGCCGCTCGCCTCGATCGCGCGCTGCTCGTGATGCACTCGCCGCACGACCAGGTGGTCGGGCTCGCCAATGCCGAGGCCATCTACCGGGCGGCGAGGCACCCGAAGTCCTTCATCAGCCTCGACGGGGCCGATCACCTGCTGACCGGGGCCCGGGACGCCGCGCGGGTCGCCCATCTCATCGCGGTGTGGGCCGATCCGTACCTCCCCGAGACGTTCACCCCCGAGATCGACTGATCCCGCGGGCGGCGGGCGCACCAACTACCCTGCGGACATGAGCGAGATCACTGCGCCCGAGCACGAGGTTGTTCGCATCTGCCGCGACCTGCTGCGGATCGACACGAGCAACTACGGCCCCGGACAGGAGGGCCCGGGGGAGCGAGAGGCCGCCGACTACGTGGTCGCGGAGCTGCGCGAGGTGGGTCTCGACCCCGAGGTCTTCGAGTCCGAGCCCGGCCGCACCACGGTGGCCGTCCGCGTCCGCGGTGCCGACCCCGACAGGGGTGCGCTGTGCATCCACGGTCACCTCGACGTCGTCCCGGCCCACGCCGAGGACTGGAGCGTTCCCCCCTTCGACGCCGTGGAGCGTGACGGCTGCCTGTGGGGTCGCGGGGCCGTGGACATGAAGGACATGGTCGCGATGATGCTCGCCTCCGTGCGGCACCTCGCCCGCACCGGCACCGTCCCGCCGCGGGACCTCCTCTTCGTCTTCTTCGCCGACGAGGAGGCCGGGGGAGTGCTCGGCAGCCAGTTCATGGTCCGGGAGCACCCCGAGGTCTTCGACGGGGTCACCGAGGCCATCAGCGAGGTCGGCGGCTACAGCGTCACCGTCGAGGACGCGAAGGGGGAGCCCCGCCGCGCCTACCTGCTCCAGACCGCGGAGAAGGGCATCGCCTGGCTGCACCTGCGGGCGACGGGGACCGCCGGCCACGGGTCCGTCCCGACGAGCGACAACCCGATCATCCACCTCGCGGAGGCCATCGCCCGCATCGACGCCCACAAGTGGCCGCGCGAGTTCATCGCGTCGGTGCGGGGTCTGCTCGACGGGCTCGCCGAGGTGACCGGGATCGGGTACAGCGACGAGGACGCCGAGGAGCTGTTGGCCCGCATCGGGCCCGCCGCCGGATTCGTCCGCGGCGCGCTGCAGGACACCGCGAACATCACGATGCTCGACGCCGGGTACAAGCACAACGTCATCCCGCAGGAGGCCACCGCGGCCCTGGACTGCCGCTTCCTGCCCGGCCACGAGGACGACCTCATGGCGACCATCCGCGAGCTCGCGGGAGAGCACGTCGAGGTCATCGTCGACCACCACGACATCTCGCTCGACTCGCCCTTCGAGGGGGACCTCGTCGACCGGATGAAGGCGGCCCTGCTCACCGAGGACCCCGAGGCGACGATCCTGCCCTACTGCCTCTCCGGTGGGACGGACAACAAGGCGCTGTCGACGATCGGGGTCACGGGGTACGGCTTCGCGCCCCTGCGGCTGCCGGCCGACCTCGACTTCGCACCGATGTTCCACGGGATCGACGAGCGGGTGCCGCTGGAGTCCCTGGAGTTCGGCGCCCGGGTGCTGTGGCGTCTCGTCGAGGACTGCTGAGGGACTCAGCGCATCCGGACAGGAGGGGACGCCGGGCGGGGCACGCGGATGATCTTGCGGCGCAGCCAGGCCTTCTGCACACCCCCGAGGTAGACGACCATCCGGTGCAGCTCCCAGTGGCCGTACTCGGCGTGGTCGGTCAACTCCTGCCGGACGGACGAGCGTGTCGTCCCCCTGGGGAAGTGGATGGTGCGGAACTCGTACTCGGGCATCGGTGCCATTGTCGCCCATGGCCTGTAGCGTCTGCCTCATGAGCGACCCCCGCCCCGCCCTGAATCAACTGATCGCCGCACTGGAGCGCCACCTCGAGGCCTCGTCGCAGCGACGTGGCGAGGACGACCCCACCGTCGTGGCCGCCTACGAGGACCTCGCCGATGCCTTCGAGGCCTACGACGACGCCCTCCACGACTCGACCGGCGAGATGACCCCGCTCGTCGTCGTCGACGAGCAGTTCATGGTCGATGACGACTCGGACGACTCCGAGGATGACTCGGATGACGACTCGGACGGGGACTACGACGACGACGAGGACGAGCAGAGCTACGGCGGCCTCGACGACGGTGACTACGACGAGGACGACAACCGCTGATCCGCCGGCAGCCCCCCGTCCGGCTCACAGCCAGCCGGAGCGTTTGAAGAGCCGGTAGAGCACGACGCAGGCCCCGATCATCGACAGGATGACCAGCGGGTAGCCGTAGTAGATCTCGTGGCCGCCGAGGTCACCGCTCGCATCGAGCTCGGGCATGCCCTTGAAGTTCATCCCGTAGACGCCCGCGAGCATCGTCGGCAGAGCAGCCATGGCGGCCCAGGCCGAGATCTTGCGCATGTCCTGGTTCTGCCGCACGCCGAGCTGGGCCAGGTGCGCGCTGAGCACATCCGTGAGCAGCCGGTCCTGCGACTCCGTGTTGTCGATGACGAGCGAGAGATGGTCCTTGACGTCGCGGAAACGCAGCCGCAGCTCCTCGCCGGGCACGGGGGTCGCCTCGCCGACGAGCTGGGTCAGCGGGCGCAGCAGCGGGTTGGCCGCGCGTTTGAACTCCAGCACCTCGCGCTTGAGCGCGTAGATCTCCTCCGTCCCGACCATGCCCTCGGCGGAGAAGACCCGACGCTCGATGGCGTCGAGGTCGACCTGCAGCTCGTCTTCGATCGCGAGGTACTGGTCGACGATGTGGTCGATGATCGCGTGGAAGACCCCCCACGTCCCGAGCTCCAGCGCACCCGGGTCCCGCTCCAGCCTCGTGCGCAACCCGGCCAGCGGGGCGGCCTCTCCCCGTCGGACCGTCACGAGGTGGTTGGCCCCGAGGAAGACCATGAGCTCCCCGGACAGCACGTCCGAGGTCTCCTCGAGGTAGCGAAGGGGGCGCAGCACGAGGAAGTAGCCGTCGCCGTAGCGCTCGAGCTTCGGTCGCTGGTCACCGACGATGGAGTCCTCGATGGCGAGGGGATGCAGGTGGAGCTCGTCCGAGACCCGCGAGAAGGTCTCCTCCGAGGGGTCCTTCATCCCGATCCACAGGAAGTCCGAGGAGCCCTCGCCACGGATCGTGTCGAGCTCCTCACCGATGTCGGAGCAGGGCAGGCGTCGGCCCTGGTGGTAGCGGGCCTGGTCGACGATCACGAGAGGCATCGTGTCAGCCGCGGGGCCCGAGGGCATCTAGGGTGAGGCCGTGGCGTACTGCATCCTCATCCGGCACGGCCGGTCCACGGCCAACACCCAGGGCGTCCTCGCCGGCTGGCTCCCCGGCATCGGTCTCGACGAGACCGGTCAGGAGCAGGCCGCGGCGCTCGTCGAGCGACTGAAGGGGACCCCCTTCGTCCACCTCGCGACGAGTCCGCTCGAGCGCTGCCGCCAGACGGCCGGCCCCCTCGCCGGGGCCCACGGCCTCACCCCGCAGGTGCACGACGGGATCGGCGAGTGCCGCTACGGCGCTTGGACCGGCCGCCCTCTCGAGGAGCTGGCGAAGGAGCCGCTGTGGCGGGTCGTGCAGGACCGGCCACGCGAGGCCACCTTCCCGCCCGGCGACGACTTCCCGGGGGAGTCGATCCCCGAGATGTCGGCCCGGGCGGTCGCCGCCATCCGGGAGATCGACGCCACCGTGACCGCCGAGCACGGGGAGCACGCCGTGTGGGGCGCCTTCAGCCACGGCGACATCATCAAGGCGGTCCTCGCCGACGCCGTGGGCACCTCGCTGGACGAGTTCCAGCGGCTGCACGTCGACCCGGCCTCGCTCTCGGTCGTGCGCTACACCGACAAGCGCCCGATGCTGCTGCGCACCAATGACAGCGGATCGTCGTCGCTGCGCCCCCCGAGGCCGAAGGACACGTCGGAGGCGGGCGACGCAGCGGTCGGCGGAGGTAGCGGACTAGGCTCTGGGTCATGAGCGTCGTCGAGTTCCACCCCCCGGAGCGCTTCATCCTGGGCACGGTCGGTCCCCCCGGAGAGCGGACCTTCTTCCTCCAGGCCAGCGACGGTGATCGCCGGGTCCAGGTGTCCTTGGAGAAGTTGCACGCCCAGGTCCTCGCCGAGCGGATCGGCGAGCTGCTCGATCAGGTGGCCGGGCTCGAGGCGACGATCCGGGCGGCCGCGGACGCGGCCGACAACGCCCCCCTGGACACGCCCATCTCCGAGGACTTCCGGGTCAGCGCCCTCGCGCTGTCCTGGGACGAGGAGGATCACGTGGTGATCATCGAGGCGCACGACCAGGACCCTGACGAGGTGGAGGAGGGGGCCCACGTCAACACCCTGCGCGCCTCCCTCTCACCGGCGCAGGCCCGCGCCTTCGCCCGACGCTGCGAGACGGTCGTGCGCGCGGGTCGCCCCTCGTGCCCCTTCTGCGGCGGAGCGCTCGACCCCGAGGGGCACATCTGCCCCCGCGCCAACGGTTACAAGCGCTGACCGACGTGGACCTCGGCACGACCTTCGCGCAGGGAGAGATCGCCGTCCTCGGGCGGCACCCGTCGGCGAGCAACGTCGTCCTCGTGGCCGAGCTGCGCGCGGCCGACCTCGAGCCGGTGACGGTCTCCTACAAGCCGATCGCCGGTGAGCGGGCGCTGTGGGACTTCCCCGACGGGTCCTTGGCGGCCCGCGAGGTGGCGGCCTCCCGGATCGACACCCTCGCAGGCTTCGACCTCGTCCCCGAGACCGTCCTGCGCGAGGGGCCCGCGGGGCCCGGCTCCGTGCAGCGGTGGATCGGTGAGCTCTCGGAGCCCGCGGTGACACCCATTGCCGTGACCGCCCCGGAGGAGGTCCCGCCCGGCAACATCGTGGTCCTCGCCGGCGAGGACGAAGGGGGCGCCCCCCTTCTCGTGTCCCACCCCGACGACCCCCGCCTGCGCTCGATGGCCGTCCTCGACGCCGTCCTGAACAACTCCGACCGCAAGGGTGGCCACGTCCTGGCGCACGGGGACCGGCTGTGGGGCATCGACCACGGTGTCAGTCTGCACGCCGACCCCAAGCTGCGCACCGTGCTCTGGGGGTGGGCCGGCGACCCGCTCACCCCCGAGGACTCCGCCCGGCTGACGCGTCTTCGCGCCGCACTCGCCGACGCGAGCGTCGAGCGCGAGCTGCTGGACCTGCTCACGGCCGCGGAGCTGGAGGCCCTGCACGAGCGGGTGGCCGGGCTGCTGCGCTCGGGCGTCCATCCGCAGCCGTCCGGTGAGTGGCCGTCGATCCCGTGGCCACCGCTGTGACCACGACCTCGTAGGCTGTCCGCGTGAGAGCCTGGCCGTCCCCGAATGTCCCCGTCGTCCCCGGCGACCCCGTCTCCCTTCGTCTGCACGACGTGGCCCGTGAGGTCGTGGCTCCGGTCGAGTCGTCGGACCCGGCCCGCCTCTACGTCTGCGGGGTGACGCCCTACGACACGACCCACATGGGTCACGCGGCGACCTACGTGACCTTCGACCTGGTCAACCGGGCGCTGCGTGACGGCGCACGTGCCGTGACCTTCGTCCAGAACGTCACCGACGTCGACGACCCGCTCTTCGAGCGCGCCGCCCGCGACGGCACCGACTGGCGCGACCTCGGTCGGGAGCAGATCGCGCTCTTCCTCGAGGACATGACCGCGCTGGGCGTCATCCCGCCGGAACACTTCATGGGCGTCATGGAGTCGATGCCCGCGATCATCTCGGCCGTCACCGGTCTCGTGGAGCGCGGCGTGACCTACGAGGTGGTCGAGGACGGGGTCCGTGACACCTACCTCGATCTCGCGATGGCGGGCGGCCTCGGCGAGCTGGGCCACCTCGACCGCGAGACGATGCTCACCTTCTCCGCAGAGCGCGGCGGTGACCCGCAGCGACCGGGCAAGCGCGACCCGCTCGACCCGATGGTGTGGAAGGGCGAACGTGACGGCGAGCCGGCCTGGGACGCAGGGCGGCTCGGGCCGGGACGTCCCGGCTGGCACATCGAGTGCACGGCCATCGCCATGGAGCACCTGGGGGATCGCATCGACGTGCAGGGCGGGGGCACCGACCTCGTCTTCCCGCACCACGAGATGTCGGTCGTCCAGGCCGAGGCGCTCACCGGCGTACGGCCGTTCGCGGCGCACACGGCGCACCAGGCGATGGTCGCCTACGACGGCGAGAAGATGAGCAAGTCCAAGGGCAACCTCGTGCGCGTCTCGACCCTGCGCAGCGAGGGCGTCGACCCGATGGCGGTGCGCCTGGTCCTGCTGGACCACCACTACCGCGGTGAGTGGGAGTGGACCGACGAGGGCCTGGCCACCGGTGTGGCCCGCCTCGATCGCTGGCGCTCGGGCATGTCCACCGACGGTGGGCCCGATGCCACGGCGACGATCGCTGCCGTGCGCGACGCCATCGCCGACGACCTCGACACGCCGACGGCGCTGGCTGCCGTCGACGCGTGGTGCGAGGTGTCGCTGGGCGCCGGTGGCGACGTCCGCGCGGCACCGGGCGAGCTCGCGCGTGCCGTGGACGCCCTGCTCGGCATCCGTCTGTGACGAAGGGCGCTCAGCCCGGCCCCGTGGTGTCCTCGCCCCGACGACGCAGGTAGCGCTCGAACTCCTTGGCGATGGCGTCGCCGCTCGCCTCCGGCAGCTGGGAGGTGTCCTGCGCGCTCTCGAGGGCGGAGACGTACTCCGCGACCTCCTCGTCGGTGTTCGCGAGCTCGTCGACACCGCGCTCCCAGGCCCGGGACTCCTCCTCGAGCTCCCCGTGCTCGATCACGGTGTCGAGCAGGTCCTCCAGCTGGCCCAGGAGGGCGAGGCTGGCCTTGGGGCAGGGGACCTCGGCCGCGTAGTGCGGGACGGCCGCCCAGGCGGAGACCGAGACCATCTCGACCTGGTGGGCGCCGTCCGCGACCACCCCGGTGATGCCGGTCGGGCCCTCGTAGCTGGAGGGCTCGAGGTCGAAGCGGTAGGAGGTCGCCGGGTCGGGGCTCGTCGAGGACGCGGGGATCGGGCGCGAGTGGGCGACATCGGCCAGCAGCGCGCCGAGGGTGATCACCGTGCCGACCCCGTGGGCGGCGGCCAGGTCGAGCAGCTCGGTGGTGAAGGCGCGCCAGCGGAAGGAGGGCTCGATGCCCGTGACGAGGAGGACGTCGCGGCCGAGCGAGTCCGGGGAGGCCAGGAGCACCCTCGTGGTGTTCCAGTGGATGCCCCGACCCTGCCCCTGGTTGGTGATCCGGGGCCGGGTCACCTGGAAGTCGTAGTAGTCCTCGGGGTCGACCGCCGCGACGGTCTCCGCCTCCCACAGGTCGGTGAGGTGCTCGATGACTCGGGTGGCCGCCTCCCCGGCGTCGTTCCAGCCCTCGAAGGCGATAATCATCACCGGGTCGTGCAGCTCGGGCAGGTCCTCGATCTCGATCACGTGCACCAGCCTACGACGCGTACCGTGGCGCGCGTGAGCACTGTGGTGAACCCGGCGAGCACGCCGCGCGACCTGCCCGCCGCCGTCCTGTGGGACATGGACGGCACCCTCGTCGACACCGAGCCCTACTGGATCGCCGCCGAGCACGAGCTCGTCGACTCCTTCGGTGGGACGTGGACCCAGGAGCTGGCTCTCCAGCTCGTGGGCAGCCCGTTGCTCGTGTCGGCACAGTTCATCCTCGACAACTCACCCGTCGACCTGCCCGTCGAGGAGGTCGTCCACCGACTGCAGTCACGGGTCGTCGAGCAGATCGGCGATGCGGTGCCGTGGCGCCCCGGCGCCCGAGAGCTGCTCGCGGCCTGCCGTGAGGAGCAGATCCCCTGCGTGCTCGTGACGATGTCGTGGACCGACCTCGCCGAGGCGGTGATCGGTGCGGTGGGGCCCGGTTCCTTCGACTTCATGGTCACGGGGGACCGGGTCACCCACGGCAAGCCCCACCCGGAGCCCTATGAGACGGCGGTCCGCAGGCTCGGCGTGCGCGCGGGGGACTGCGTGGCGCTGGAGGACTCGCCGACCGGGGTCCGCTCCGCCGTGGCCGCCGGCGTCCCGACGCTCGCCGTCCCGCACGTCGTCGAGGTCCCCGAGATCCCCGGCGCGGTGCCGGTCACCACTCTGGTGGGGCTCACCCCCTTCGACCTGCTCCGAACCGCGACCCGCACCGCATCTGCCTAGGCAGATGCGACCTCCTGACGCATTTGCCTAGGCAGATGCGGGGGAGGGCGGTGGGGAGCCGGTGACCTCCGGCGTGACGATCTCGATGACCTCGGGCATGTCCGGCGGGGTCCCGCCGAAGGCCGGGCACAGCGGCTTGAAGTCGCACCAGCTGCACAGCCTCGACGGGTTGGGGCGGAAGTCACGCTCGGCCACGGCCCGCTCGATGGCCGCCCACACCGCCTTGACGTTGCGCTCGAGGGAGAGCAGGTCGGCCTCGTCCGGCTCGTAGCGGATGACGGTCCCGTCCCCCAGGTAGACGAGCTGCAGGAGGTCGGGGATCCGACCGGTCTGCCGCCACATGACGAGCCCGTAGAACTTCATCTGGAACAGTGCCTTGCCCTCGAAGCCCGGGCCCGGGGTGCGTCCCGTCTTGTAGTCGACGACCCGGACCTCCCCCGTGGGGGCCACATCGACCCGGTCGATGACCCCACGCAGGGTCAGGCCGTCGATCTCGACCTCGACCTTGACCTCACGTTCAGCCGGTTCGAGTCTCGAGGGGTCCTCGAGGGTGAACCACCGATCGGTGAGTTTGCCGGCGGCCGCGAACCACGAGTCCTCGGTGAGCGTGTCGTCCGCGGAGAGCATCTCGGCGAGCTCGGGACGCTCGGCGACGAGCGCCTCCCACTGCCCGGGGACGAGCGACTGGGCCGCCTCGGGGGTGCGCTCGGCGGCCGGCAGCTCGAAGATCTCCTCGAGCACGGCGTGGACGAGGGTTCCCCGGGCTGCGGCAGGGGAGGGCGCCTCGTCGAGACGGTCGATCGTGCGCAGGCGGTACTTCAGCGGGCACTGCTTGTAGTCCGCCGCCCGCGAAGGGGAGATGGCCGGCTTCACTCCGGCGCGTAGCCGAGGTTGGGGCCGAGCCAGCGCTCGGCCTCCTTCATGGTCCAGCCCTTGCGGCGGGCGTAGTCCTCGACCTGGTCCTTGGCGATGCGCCCGACGACGAAGTACTGGCTGTCCGGGTGACCGAAGTACCAGCCCGAGACCGCGGCTCCGGGCCACATCGCCATCCCCTCGGTGAGCTCGATGCCGATCTCGTCGACGTCGAGCAGCTCCCACAGGGTCGTCTTCTCCGTGTGGTCGGGGCAGGCCGGGTACCCGGGCGCGGGCCGGATGCCCTGGTACCGCTCCTTGATGAGGTCCTCGTTGCCGAGCTGCTCATCGGTGGCGTAGCCCCAGTACTCCCGGCGGACGCGGGCGTGCAGGTGCTCGGCGAAGGCCTCGGCGAAGCGGTCGGCGAGCGCCTCGAGGAGGATCGCGTTGTAGTCGTCGTTGTCGGCCTTGAACTCGGCGATCTTCTCCGCGGCGCCCATCCCACCGGTCACGGCGAAGGCCCCGACCCAGTCCTTGATCCCGGTGTCCTTGGGAGCCACGTAGTCGGCGAGGCTCCGGTTGGGCACGCCCGGACGGTGCTTGCCCTGCTGCCGCAGCATGTGCAGGGTGTGGGCGACCTCGGACCGGGACTCGTCGGTGTAGATCTCGATGTCGTCCCCGACGGCGTTCGCCGGGAAGAGGCCGATGACCCCCTTCGCCGTCAGCCACTTCTCCTCGATGATCCGGTCGAGCATCACCTGGGCCTCGTCGTAGAGCTTGCGGGCGACCTCACCGGTTGCCGGGTTGTTGAGGATGTCCGGGAAGGACCCCTTCAGCTCCCAGGCGTTGAAGAAGGGCTGCCAGTCGAAGTACGCGCGCAGCTCGGCGAGGTCGTAGTCCTCGAAGACCACCCGGGAGGGGGAGACCGCCGCGAAGTGGGAGTGCTCCGTAGCCCAGTCGATCGGGGTGCGCGCCGCGAGGGCCTCGTCGTACGCGAGCATCGGGCGGTCGTTGTTCTTCGACGCGTGGCGTCGCCGGAGCGACTCGTAGTCGGCACCGACCTCGTCGAGCAGCTTCGTCCGGCCGGTGGCGCTGAGCAGCTGGCTGACGACCGGGACCGAGCGGGAGGCGTCCTTGACCCAGACGACCGGCCCCTCGTACTGCTGGTCGACCTTGACCGCGGTGTGCGCCCGGGAGGTCGTCGCACCGCCGATGAGCAGCGGGATGTCGAAGCCCTGGCGCTCCATCTCCGCGGCGACCCCGACCATCTCGTCGAGCGAAGGCGTGATCAGGCCGGAGAGGCCGATGATGTCGGCGTTCTCCTCCTTGGCGGTCGCGAGGATCTTCTGGGTCGGCACCATGACCCCGAGGTCGATGACGTCGTAGTTGTTGCACTGCAGGACGACGCCGACGATGTTCTTGCCGATGTCGTGCACGTCGCCCTTGACCGTGGCCATGACGACGAGCCCCTTGGAGCGGGAGACGTCCCCGGGCTTCTTCGCGGCCTCGATGTAGGGGATCAGGTGGGCGACGGCCTTCTTCATCACCCGGGCGGACTTCACGACCTGGGGCAGGAACATCTTGCCGGCCCCGAAGAGGTCGCCGACGACGCCCATGCCGTCCATGAGCGGGCCCTCGATGACCTCGATCGGCTCGCCGCCGGAGGCCTCGAGCTCCTGTCGCAGCGCCTCGGTGTCGTCGACGACGTGGTCGTCGATGCCCTTGACGAGGGAGTGCGTGATCCGCTCACGAAGGGGGAGCTCGCGCCACTCCTCGGTGGCCTCCTCCGCCTTCTCCCCGGTGCCGCGGTACTGCTCGGCGATCTCCAGCAGCCGTTCGGTGGAGTCCTCGCGCCGGTTGAGCACGACGTCCTCGATCCGCTCCCGCAGCTCCGGGTCGAGGGTGTCGTAGGGCTGGAGGGCGCCGGCGTTGACGATGCCCATGTCCATCCCGGCCTCGATCGCGTGGAAGAGGAAGACCGCGTGGATCGCCTCGCGGACCTCGTTGTTGCCGCGGAAGGAGAAGGAGACATTCGACACGCCACCGGAGACGAGGACGTGCGGCAGGTTCTGCTTGATCCAGCGGGTGCCCTCGATGAAGTCGGTGCCGTAGGGGGCGTGCTCCTCGATGCCCGTGGCCAGCGCGAAGATGTTCGGGTCGAAGACGATGTCCTCGGCGGGGAAACCGACCTCCTCGGTGAGGATGCGATAGGCCCGGGCGGCGATGTCCTTGCGGCGCTGCAGGTCGTCCGCCTGGCCGTCCTCGTCGAAGCCCATGACGACGATGGCCGCGCCGTACTTGCGGCACAGCCGCGCCTGCTCGATGAAGGGGGTGAGGCCCTCCTTCATCGAGATGGAGTTGACGATCGCCTTGCCCTGGGTGCGCTGCAGACCGGTCTCGATGACCTCCCACTTCGAGGAGTCGATCATCAGCGGCACCCGGGAGATGTCCGGCTCCGAGGAGACGAGGTTGACGAAGGTCCCCATCGCCTGGACGCCGTCGAGCATGCCCTCGTCCATGTTGATGTCGATGACCTGGGCCCCGGACTCGACCTGCTGGCGGGCCACGGACAGCGCGGCCGGGTAGTCCGCCGCCTCGATGAGCTTGCGGAAGCGGGCCGAGCCGGTGACATTCGTGCGCTCACCGACGTTGACGAAGAGGGACTCGTCGGTGACGGTGAAGGGCTCCAGGCCGGACAGGCGCAGGGCCGGCGCCACCTCGGTGGGGGTGCGCGGACGGGCGTCCCTCGCCCCCTCCGCGATGGCGGTCACGTGCTCGGGGGTGGTCCCGCAACAACCGCCGAGGATGTTCACCAGGCCCGAGGTGGCGAACTCGCTCACGAGCCCGGCCATGTACTCGGGGCTCTGGTCGTACTCGCCGAAGGTGTTCGGCAGCCCGGCGTTGGGGTAGGCCGAGACGAAGGTGTCGGCCACGCGACCGATCTCGACGAGGTACTCGCGCATCTCCTCGGCACCCAGCGCGCAGTTCAGCCCCACGGCCAGCGGCTGGGCGTGCCGCACCGAGTTCCAGAAGGCCTCGGTGGTCTGCCCGGTCAGGGTGCGGCCCGAGGCATCGGTGATCGTCCCGGAGACGATGACCGGCCAGCGCCGCTCGTACTCCTCGAAGAGCGTCTCGAGGGCGAAGATCGCGGCCTTGGCGTTGAGGGTGTCGAAGATCGTCTCGATGAGCAGGATGTCCACGCCCCCCTCGACGAGGCCGCGGGCCTGCTCGAGGTAGGCCTCCACGAGCTGCGTGAAGGTGACGTTCCGCATGCCGGGGTCGTTGACGTCCGGGGAGATCGAGGCCGTGCGGACCGTCGGGCCGAGCGCACCGAGGACGAACCGGGGGCGCGCGGGGTCCCGGGCGGTGAACTCGTCCGCGGCCGTGCGGGCCAACCGCGCGGCCGCCACGTTGATCTCGCGGGCGAGCTCCTCCATGCCGTAGTCGGCCAGGGAGATCCGCTGGGCGTTGAAGGTGTTCGTCTCGATGAGGTCGGCGCCGGCCTCCAGGTACTGCCGGTGGAGGTCGGTGATCAGCTCCGGCTGGGTCAGCACGAGCAGGTCGTTGTTGCCCTGCACGTCGCGACCCCAGTCGGCGAACCGCTCGCCGCGGAAGTCCTCCTCGGACAACCCCTGGCGCTGGATCATCGTCCCCATCGCACCGTCCATGACGAGGACCTGCTCGCGCAGGATCTGCTGGAGGTGCGCGGTGGCGTCGGGGCGAAGGGCGGTGTCGGTCACCGGGCCATCCTGTCATCGGGGTCGGGGCCTTCCATTATCGGCGACCAGCGTGCCTCGCCTAGGGTCGGGTCCATGGCGCAGACCCCCGAGCAGACCCCGCGGGGCATCCGTCTGGCCACGATCGGCTCGGTCCCCGTGTACCTCGGCTGGTCCTGGCTGCTGCTCGGGGTGGTCATCGTCGTGCTCATCGGTCCGGGGACGGCGGCCCGGTTCGGGACGGTGACCGGCTACGGGATCGCCGCGGCCTACGCCGTGGCCCTCCTGCTGAGCGTGCTGGCCCACGAGGCGGCCCACGCCGTCGTCGCCCGGGCCTTCGGACACCGGGTGCACCGGGTCGTCGCGGACCTGTGGGGCGGTCACACCGCCTTCGACGCCACCCACGGCACCGCGTGGACCGCTGCGGCCATCGCGGTCGTGGGCCCCCTGACCAACGCGGTCATCGCCCTGCTCGCCTTCGGGGGAGCGGTGGCGTCCGGCTCCGCGGTCCTCGTGACCCTCCTCAGCGGCGTGGCCTTCGTCAATGGCGCGCTGGCCGCCTTCAACCTCCTGCCGGGCCTGCCCCTGGACGGCGGCCAGGTCGTCGAGTCCCTCGTCTGGGCGGTCACGGGCGACCAGTCCCGCGCCCGGATCATCGCCGGGTGGGCCGGCCGGGTCCTCGTCGTCCTCCTCGTCGTCGCGATCATCGGCCTGCCGCTGCTCAACGGGTCCTCGCCGCAGCTGACCACGACCCTGTGGACGGCACTCATCGGGGCCTTCCTGTGGTCGGGGGCCAGCGCCGCGATCAGCCAGGGCCGGGCCATGGGCACCATCAAGGGCCTCGACGTCGCCGCGGTGCTCGAGCCGGCCGCCGCCATCGCGGACGACCGCCCGCTGTCCGAGCTGACCTCCCTTCGCGCCCTGCCGGTGGTGGTCGACGCCACCGGTCGGCCCATCGGACTCATCGACCACGACGCCCTGCGCTCGGTCCCGGCCGAGGCCGTGGACCGCACGCCGGTCTCCGCCGTGACCACGCCCGGACCGACGGGGTGGAGCACCGAGCTGCGTCCCGGTCACGAGGCGATGGATCTCGTGGTGGCCTTCCAGGAGTCGCGCTCGAACATCGTCGCCGTCACCGAGGGCGGCGCCCTGCGCGGGGTCGCCCGCGCACAGCGGGTCAACGCCGCCCTCGCGCGGAACTAGACTCGCCGACCATGAGTGCCACCGGATCCGCCTACCGCCGAGGACCCTTCCGCGAAGGGGACCGGGTGCAGCTGACCGACCCCAAGGGTCGGATGCACACGATCACGCTGACCCCCGGGAAGCAGTTCCACACCCACCGGGGCCACGTCAAGCACGACGACCTCATCGGTCAGCCGGACGGCTCGACGGCGACGAACACCGCGGGCACCGAGTACCTCGTGCTGCGCCCCCTCCTGTCCGACTACGTCATGTCGATGCCCCGCGGTGCGGCCGTGATCTACCCCAAGGACGCCGGTCAGATCGTGGCGATGGCCGACATCTTCCCGGGCGCGAGCGTCGTCGAGGCCGGCGTCGGCTCCGGTGCCCTGTCGATGTCCCTGCTGCGCGCCGTCGGTGACACCGGGCGGGTGCACTCCTTCGAGCGGCGGGCCGACTTCGCCGAGATCGCCCGGGCCAATGCGCAGGCCTTCTTCGGCGAGGACCACCCGGCGTGGACCGTGACGGTGGGTGACCTCGTCGAGTCCCTGCCCGATGCCGTCGAGCCCGGCAGCGTCGATCGCGTCATCCTCGACATGCTCGCTCCGTGGGAGTGCCTCGAGGCCGTCGCCGACGCACTGGCCCCCGGTGGCGTGCTCATCTGCTACGTCGCGACGGCCACCCAGCTGAGCAAGGTCGCCGAGGCCATGCGGGACCACGGCACCTTCACCGAGCCGGACGCGTGGGAGTCGATGGTGCGTGGCTGGCACCTCGAGGGCCTGGCCGTGCGCCCGCAGCACCGGATGCACGGGCACACCGGATTCCTCATCAGCACCCGCCGGCTCGCTCCGGGGGTCACCCCACCGATGCGCAAGCGCCGACCCGGACGCGGCTACTCCGCCCAGGAGGAGGCGGGCACGGACACCGCCCCGTCACCCGAGGCGGATGCGCCGGCGGGGACCGAGGGCGCCGAGTGGACCTCCGAGGCCCTGGGGGAGCGGGTCGCGTCGCAGAAGAGGATGCGCAAGCTCGCCCGAGGAGTGGTCCCCCCTTCGCCGCGATGACGCCTCGGGGGAGACTGGGTAGGACACCGCCCCACCCGGCGGGAAGGGAGCAGAGCCGATGACCACGGAACCGACGCCCTCCGATGGGCGCGACCTGCGCGAGCTGCGGGCCGAGCTCGCCCGGGAGAAGTCGCAGGCCACGACCGTCGCCTCGCAGAACGAGCGCCTCGTGCGCACCCTCAAGGATGCCCGGCAGCAGATCGTCACGCTGCGGGAGGAGATCGAGCGGCTCGCCCAGCCCCCGGCCTCCTACGCGGTGATCGTCGCGGTCCACGCCGAGGACGAGGCGGTCGACGTGCTCAGCGGGGGCCGCAAGATGCACGTCGCCGTCAGCCCCGCGGTCGCGACCGACGAGCTGGCGATCGGACGTGAGGTCCGCCTCAACGAGGCGATGAACGTCGTCTCCGTGCACGGGGAGGACGTGGCGGGCGAGGTCGTCGTCGTCAAGGAGGTCCTCGACGAGGACCGACTGCTCGTGCTCATGCGCCAGGACGAGGAGCGCGTGGTGCGCCGGGGCGCACGTGTGACGGAGAAGCAGGTGCGGGTCGGCGACGCCGTCCTCATCGACCAGCGCAGCAACATCGCCGTCGAGCGCATCCCGCGCGCCGAGGTCGCCGACCTCGTCCTCGAGGAGGTGCCCGACCTCGGGTACGACGACATCGGAGGCCTGAGCGAGCAGATCGAGGCGATCCGCGACAGCGTCGAGCTGCCCTACCTGCACGCCGACCTCTACGAGCGCCACCAGCTCAAGGCGCCGAAGGGGGTGCTGCTCTACGGTCCGCCCGGCAACGGCAAGACGATGATCGCCAAGGCCGTCGCCTCGTCGCTGGCGCGCAAGGTCGCCGAGCGCACCGGCCAGGAGAGCGCCACCGCCTACTTCCTCAACATCAAGGGCCCGGAGCTGCTGAACAAGTACGTCGGCGAGACCGAGCGGCACATCCGGCTGATCTTCCACCGTGCCCGGGAGAAGTCGAGCGACGGCACCCCCGTGGTCGTCTTCTTCGACGAGATGGACAGCCTCTTTCGCACCCGGGGCTCCGGTGTCTCCTCGGACGTCGAGACGACGATCGTGCCCCAGCTGCTCGCCGAGATCGACGGGGTCGAGGGGCTGGACAATGTCATCGTCATCGGCGCGACCAACCGCGAGGACATGATCGACCCGGCGATCCTGCGCCCCGGTCGACTCGACGTGAAGATCAAGATCGAGCGCCCCGACGTCGAGGGCGCCAAGGACATCTTCAGCAAGTACCTCACCACCGACCTGCCGCTGCACCCCGAGGACCTCGAGGAGCACGACGGGGACCGCCAGGCGACGATCGAGGAGATGATCGAGGCCGTGGTGGAGCGGATGTACGCGGAGTCCGACGAGAACCAGTTCCTCGAGGTCACCTACGCCGGCGGCGACAAGGAGGTCCTGTACTTCAAGGACTTCAACTCCGGCGCGATGATCCAAAACATCGTCGACCGCTCGAAGAAGGCGGCCATCAAGGACTTCCTCACCACGGACATCGAGGGTTTGCGCGTGGGTCATCTGCTCGATGCGTGCGTGGCGGAGTTCAAGGAGAACGAGGACCTGCCGAACACGACCAACCCCGACGACTGGGCGAAGATCTCCGGCAAGAAGGGTGAGCGGATCACCTACATCCGCACGCTCATCGGCGGCAAGAGCGGCGCCACCGAGCCGGGCCGCTCGATCGACACCGGCTCCCGCACCGGCCAGTACCTCTGACGGGTCAGGTCGGCTCGTCGTCGCGGCGGCTGCCCTGACGCTGGTCGAGCCCGAGCTCACGGGCGACGCGGTCGCGGTCCTGCGGTGGCACCACGCCGCGGCCCCGGGCGGTGCCGCCGGGACCCCCGAGCTCGTCCAGCCCGAGCGGGTCGCCGACGGGGGTGTGCTCGACGGGCTCGTGGACGCGACCGCGCCCCGCGTCCGGGGCCCGGCGGGCCTGCGGCCGCCGGCGGTCGAGCAGCCACAGGACGGCTCGCCACCCGAGGAGCGTCACGCCGAGGAAGAGCGTCGCGACGACGACGAAGGGCAGGGCCGTGCCCTGCCCCGACGTGTCGCGGAAGGCCATGCCGGCGAAGACCGTCGAGATCCACACCGGGAGCCCGTGCCACAGGCGGGTGGGCCAGGCCCGGCTCGTCATGGCGACGACCGCCCAGCCGATGAGCAATCCGGCGAGGAAGGGCCAGGCCGTCTCCCACCACCCGGCGGGGTCGAAGGGCTCGTCGTGGGTGCGCCGACCGATGAGGGTGAAGGCGGCGACGACGAGCAGGTCCAGACCGGCCGCGAGGGCGGTGCGCGGCCCCGGGGAGGACAGTGCCTCCTCGCGTGGGCGGACCACGGTCAGGACCCCTCGCCGAGGTGGTGGCGCAGCTGCGTGACCAGCTCCGCGCGGTGCTGCTGCCCGGTGCGGGCGACGCCCGGGAAGCTCGCGAAGCCGTGCGGCAGCCCCACGTAGTTCGTGGCCCGCACCTCGACACCGGCGGTCCGCAGGGCGCTGGCGTAGCGGGTGCCGTCGTCCCGGATCGGGTCGAGGTCGGCCGTCTGGACCAGGGCCGGCGCCACGCCGGTGACGTCGCCGAAGAGCGGCGAGACGAGCGGGTCGGTGGCCGGCACGGCGTCCGGGGCGTCGCCGAGGTAGTGGCGCCGGAAGGTGTGGATCTTCGCCTCGTCGAGGACCGCCCCGTGGGCGTGCTCGCGGATCGAGGGCGAGGCGAGGGTGAGGTCGGTGGCGGGGTAGATCAGCGCCTGGTGGCGGATCACCGGCAGCCCGTCGGCGCTGAGGTCCTTCAGCTGCTGGGCCACGATCGCGGCGAGGTTGCCCCCGGCGGAGTCGCCGCACACCGCGAACCGCCTGCGGTCGACGCCGTGGTCGGCGTGCTCGTGCAGCCACCGGGTGGCGTCGATGGCGTCGTGCGCGGCGACCGGGGCCCGGTGCTCCGGCGCCATCCGGTAGTCGACGCTCACGACGACCGCGTCGAGCCGGGACGCCAGGTGGCTGCAGATGGGGTCGTACATCCGCGTCGACCCCTGGACCCAGCCGCCACCGTGGAAGAAGACCACGAGCGGACGGTCCGTGCGGGGGCCGGGCGGGGTGTACCAGCGAAGGGGGATGGCCGCGCCGTCACGGGCCGGGGCGCCCCCTTCGTCGACGGTCACGTCGGCGACGACGCGCCCGGTGATCCACGAGAAGGGAGGGAAGGTCGGGTAGACCTGCGCGCGGGCCCGCTCGATGTCCTCCTGGGTGGCGTCGACGATGGACGGTCGGCCGAAGCCGTCCAGGTACATGGTCAGCAGCCCGGTCAGCGGGGCCGTGCCGGGGTAGGGGCGCTTCATGCGGGCTCCTCGTGCAGGTGGTGGCGGAGCTCGCCGACGAGCTCCTCGAGCGCGGGGTACCCGGCCGCGGTCAGCCCGGGGAAGTTGATGAACCCGTGTGGTGCCCCCCGGTACATCGTGTGCCGCGTCTCGACGCCTGCGTCGCGCAGGGCGTCGGCGTAGGCCTCGCCGTCGGGACGAAGGGGGTCCAGCTCTGCGGTCTGGACGAGGGCCGGTGGCAGCCCGGCGAGGTCGCCGTGGGCCGGGGAGAGGATCGGGTCGCGGTCATCGGCGTCCCCGAGGTAGAGGCTGCGGAAGGACCGCAGCATGTCGGGCGTGAGGATCGGGTAGTGCTGGTCCAGCTCCTGCAGGTGCTCCAGCTCACGCTCGGTGAGGTCGGGCGCCGGGTAGACGAGCGCCTGGTGCCGCAGTCCCGCGACGCCCGCGTCCCGCAGGTGCTGGGCCAACCCGGCCGCGAGGTTGCCGCCGGCGGAGTCGCCCGTGACACCCACCGAGTCCGCTCGCACCCCGAGGTCGAGCGCGTGCTCCAGCGCCCATACCGCCCCGTCCTGGCAGTCGTGGACGGCCAGGGGCGCGCGGTGCTCCGGCGCCATCCGGTACGCGACGGTCACGACGACCACGCGAGCAGCCGCGGCGACCGTCGTGAGGTAGGGGTCGTAGGCGCCGACGTTGCCGATGACGAACCCGCCGCCGTGGAAGTGCAGCAGCAGCGGGAGTTGCTCCGAGCTCTCCGAGACCGGTGGCCGGTGGATGCGCACCTTCAGCTCGTGGCCGTCGCGGGCCCGGATGCGGCGACTCTCGCTCGTGACGCTCGGGTCGGGGCGTCCCACGACCCAGGTGTAGGGCGGGCGCATCGGCACCGACCCTCGCATCCGGGAGAGCTGCTTCGCCGTCATCTCCTCGGCGGTCACTCCGGAGCGGGTGCACAGGTCGAGCACCTTCGTACGCCAGGGCATCCACGTCGACGAAGTCATCCATCCATTGAACACGCTCCCTCCCGGAGGACCGTGGGAGGGCGCGCCTACCCTTGGGCCATGAGCGTGCGACGGGTCATGGGCATCGAGACCGAGTACGGCATCGCGGTGCCGGGCGACCCCCGGGCCAACCCGATGGCAGCCTCCGGTGAGGTCGTCACGACCTACGCCCGGGCCCACGGCCTGCGAGCGGCCCACGGTGCGTGGGACTACAGCGACGAGCGCCCCCTCGTCGATGCGCGGGGCTTCGAGATGCCGCGCGCACGGGCGGACCTCTCCCAGCTGACGGACGCCGAGGACCCGACGCTCGCCAATGTCGTCCTCGCCAACGGCGCGCGGCTCTACGTCGACCACGCCCACCCGGAGTACTCCTCCCCGGAGGTCACCTCACCACGTGACGCCGTGGTCTGGGACCGGGCCGGGGAGCTGGTCATGCGTGAGGTCGTCGGCCGACTCGCGGACCGGCCCCCGGGGATCAACCTCTACAAGAACAACACCGACGGCAAGGGTGCCTCCTACGGCACCCACGAGAACTTCCTCGTGAGCCGGCGGACCCCCTTCGACCGGATCATCGGGGGACTGACTCCCTTCTTCGTCGCCCGCCAGGTGATGTGCGGTGCCGGTCGCGTCGGGATCGGCCAGGAGAGCGAGCGGGCCGGCTACCAGATCGCCTCCCGCAGTGACTTCTTCGAGGCGCCGGTCGGTCTGGAGACGACCTTCAAGCGGCCGATCATCAACACCCGGGACGAGCCGCACGCCGACCCCGACGTCTGGCGGCGGCTGCACGTGATCATCGGCGACGCCAACCAGGCCGATGTCGCGAACCTGCTCAAGCTCGGCTCGACCTCGCTCGTCCTCGCCCTGATCGAGGCCGGGGCGAATGATCGCTCGCTCGAGGTCCTCCACCCCGTCGAGGCGCTCAAGGTCATCTCGCACGACCCGACCTGCCGCGCCACCGTCCGGATGCGCGACGGACGCGACCTCACGGCCGTCCAGATCCTCGCCGAGTACCTGCAGATGGCCACGGCCTTCGTCGAGCGCGAAGGGAGTGACCCCGCGACCGACGAGGTCCTCGGCCACTGGGAGCGGGTGCTCGGGCTGCTCGACCACGACCCGATGGACGCCGCGCCCGACATCGACTGGGTCGCGAAGCTCGCGCTGCTGGAGCGCTACCGCGAGCGCGACTCCCTGCAGTGGGGGGACCCGAGGCTGACCGCGATCGACATCCAGTTCTCGGACGTGCGCCCCGAGAAGGGGATCTTCCACCGGCTCGAGGCCGCGGGACGGGTCACCCGCCTCACCTCGGACGAGGAGGTGCGCGCGGCGGTCGCCCACCCACCGCAGGACACGCGGGCGTGGTTGCGGGGGAGGGCGGTCGAGGCCTTCGGCGAGCACGTCGTCTCCGCCTCGTGGGACAGCCTCGTGGTGCGCCTGCCCCGAGCCGGCCGGGTCGCCCGGATCTCGCTCATCGACCCGCTGGCGAACTCCCGCGCGGACACCGAGGCGCTGCTGTCCGCCGGGGACGTCGACGACCTCGTCGCGGGCCTCGGGGCATAGGCTCGAACCCTCGGGTGTGACGAGGCAGCCGAGGTGAGCCGAAGGAGCAGTCATGGCGCAGGAGCAGGTCCGATCGCAGCGGTCCGGTGGCGGCGACGAGGGTCCCGCCGACGAGGGCGCGAGCCAGGTCGCCGCACAGAACACCGCTCGGGACGAGGGCGTCGACTCCGTGCTCGACGAGATCGACGGCGTCCTGGAGTCCAACGCCGAGGAGTTCGTCAAGGGCTTCGTGCAGAAGGGCGGCCAGTGACCGCCGACCGGGACCGGGGGCGACTGCCGGCGGCCTTCCTCACCGCCGGAGGCGCCTCCTTCACCGAGTTCGTCGCCGGACACGAGCCGCAGCTCCTGCCCGGGCGGCGCACGCTGCCCGGCACGCCCGCGGTCGAGGCCCCGCACGGGACGACGGTCGTCAGCCTGACCTGGTCTGGCGGCGTGCTCATGGCGGGTGACCGTCGGGCCACGATGGGCAATGTCATCGCCAACCGCGACATGGAGAAGGTCTTCGCCGCGGACGGGCTCTCCCTCGTGGGGATCGCCGGGACGGCGGGCGTGGCCATCGAGATGGTCCGCCTCTTCCAGGTCGAGCTCGAGCACTACGAGAAGATCGAGGGCGTGCACATGTCCGTCGAGGGCAAGGCCAACCGGTTGGCTGCCATGCTGCGCGGCAACCTCGGGCTGGCGATGCAGGGGCTGGCGGTCGTGCCCTCCTTCGCCGCCCACGACCCGCACGAGCGCCGCGGCCGTCTCTTCTCCTACGACGTCACCGGCGGGTGCTACGAGGAACGCGAGCACCACAGCGTGGGCTCCGGCTCGCTCTTCGCGCGCGGTGCCCTGAAGAAGCTCTGGCGTCCCGGCCTCGATCGCGCCGAGGCCGTGCGCGTCGCCGTGGAGGCGCTCTACGACGCTGCGGACGACGACTCCGCGACCGGAGGGCCCGACGTCCACCGCCGCATCTGGCCGATGGTCGGTCTCGTCGACGAGGACGGCACGCGCTTCCTCGACGACGCGAGCGTCGAGGAGAGCGTGGCGGAGATCCTCGCGGCCCGTCGCGGCAACCCCGGAGGTGCCCGATGAGCCAGCCCCCGTTCTACGTCTCGCCCGAGCAGGTGATGAAGGACCGGGCGGACTTCGCCCGGGCCGGCATCGCCCGCGGCCGCTCGGTGGTCGTCCTCGGGTACGACGAGGGGATCCTCTTCGTCGCGGACAACCCGAGCAGCCGCTCGTTGAACAAGGTCAGCGAGATCTACGACCGCATCGGCTTCGCCGCCGTCGGCAAGTACAACGAGTTCGAGAACCTGCGGGTCGCGGGGATCCGCTACGCCGACCTGCGGGGCTACTCCTACGACCGCTCGGACGTCACCGCGCGGGCGCTGGCCAATGCCTATGCCCAGACCCTGGGCACCGTCTTCACCCAGGACCAGAAGCCCTACGAGGTGGAGATCGTCGTCGCCGAGGTCGGGCGCACCGCCGGAGACGACCGGATCTACCGGCTGACCTATGACGGGTCGGTCTCCGACGAGCACGGCTGTGTCGCCATCGGTGGCGACAGCGACCGGCTCAACGAGGCCCTGCTGGAGCGGTGGGAGCCCGGGCAGAGCCTGGGCAGCGCCTTCGACCTCGCCGTGGGCGTCCTCTCCCTTCGCGCCGAGGGGGAGGTGCCCGGGACGAGCATCCCGCTGGACTCGCTCGAGATCGCCGTCCTGGAGCGGGATCGCCCACGGCGCTGCTTCCGGCGACTGACCGGTCCTGTCGGGACCGACGGCTAACCTGCTCTCGTGGAGCGACGCATCTTCGGGATCGAGACCGAGTTCGGCATCACCGCCGTCTCGGACGGACAACGACGGCTCACCCCGGACGAGGTGGCCCGCTACCTCTTCCGCAAGGTCGTGACCTGGGGGCGGTCGAGCAATGTCTTCCTGCCCAACGGCTCGCGGCTCTACCTCGACGTCGGCAGCCACCCCGAGTACGCGAGTGCCGAGTGCGACGACCTGCGCACGCTCATCGCGCACGACCGGGCGGGGGAGCGGATCGTCCAGGACCTCGTCGAGGACGCCCAGGAGCGGATGGCCGAGGAGGAGATCTCCGGTGAGATCTACGTCTTCAAGAACAACGTCGACTCGGCCGGCAACTCCTACGGCTGCCACGAGAACTTCCTCGTCGCCCGCACCGACAACTTCGGCCGGGTCACCGAGGGGCTCCTGCCCTTCCTCATCACCCGCCAGCTCATCGCCGGGACCGGCAAGCTCATGGCGGGCACCCGGGGGACCCGCTTCTCGGTGAGCCAGCGGGCCGACCACATCTGGGAGGGCGTCTCCTCGGCGACCACCCGGTCGCGGCCGATCATCAACACCCGCGACGAGCCGCACGCCGACGCGGAGCGCTACCGGCGGATGCACGTCATCGTCGGTGACTCGACGATGACCGAGACCACGACCCTGCTCAAGGTCGGGTCCGCCCACCTCGTGCTGCGGATGCTCGAGGACGGCGTGGCGCTGCCGGACATGACCCTGGACAACCCCATCCGGGCGATCCGGGACATCAGCCTCGACCGCACCGGGCGGACACCGGTGGCGCTGGCCGACGGGCGGCGGATGAGCGCCCTGGAGATCCAGGGGGAGTACCTGGCCCGGGCCACCGAGTACGCGGACCGCGAGGGCATCGATGACGCCGTGACCACGCAGGTCCTCGACCTGTGGGAGCGGACCCTGCGCGCGGTCGAGACGGACGACCTCGGGCTCGTCGACACCGAGATCGACTGGGTGGTCAAGTACCGACTCCTCGACGCCTACGCGGCGCGGCACGGCCTCGAGCTGGAGGACCCGCGGCTGGCGCAGCTTGATCTGGCCTACCACGACATCAACCCGCAGCGCGGCGTGCACCACCTGCTCCAGCGGGCGGGCAGGGTCGCCACCGTGGTCACCGACGAGGAGATCGCGAGCGCCGTCGACACGCCGCCGCAGACCACGCGGGCCAAGCTGCGCGGCGACTTCGTCCGCGCCGCTCGGGAGCACTCCCGCGACGTCACCGTCGACTGGGTGCACCTGAAGGTCAACGACCAGTCGCAGCGCACCGTGCTGTGCAAGGACCCCTTCCGCTCGGTCGACGAGCGGGTCCAGCGGCTCATCGACACGATGTCCGGTCAATCGGGTCCCACGACACCCTGAGGGAGTCAGGCGACATCCAGACTCGCTGGTTAGGGTGAGCGGAGGTCATGTCCCCGCACCCGCATCGAGGTTGAACGTGCCGAAGGTCCACCCCCGTCTGACCGCAGCCCTCGCGGTCTCCCTCGCATCGCTGCTGTTCCTCAGCGCCTGCGGCGGTGACTCCGAGGACGAGGCGAAGGGGGACACCAGTTCCTCCGCCTCGGCGTCTCCCTCCGCGAGCGGCGCCCCCACCCTCGCGGACCCGAAACCCGAGGACACGGAGCAGGTCGAGGGGATCGAGGTCACCCCGGCCAAGGGGGAGAAGGCCCCGACCATCAGCATCTCCGACACGCCGGTGAAGGTCTCGCAGACCACCCGGCACATCGTCAAGGAGGGCACGGGCAAGGAGCTCAGCGAGGACGCCATGGCCGAGGTCGACCTCGCGATGTTCTCGGCCAAGGACGGCAAGGCCATCAAGGGCACCGAGACCTACACGACCTCCCCGGCCTACTTCAACGTCGCCGACGCGGAGTCGCTGCGCGGGGTCGCCAAGGCGATCCAGGGCCAGACGGTCGGCAGTCGGGGCGTCGCCGTGCTGCCCCCGGAGGACGTCTTCGGCAAGGAGGGCATGCCCGAGTACGGCATCAGCGGCAAGGACGACATCGTCGTGGTCTTCGACCTGCGCGGGGAGATGCCCAAGAGCGCCGAGGGCACGAAGGTCGCTCCCAAGGAGGGCCTGCCGAAGATCGAGTGGAAGGAAGACGCCCCGGCGTCGATCACCGTGCCGGAGGGGGAGAAGGCCCCCACGAAGTTCGTCGAGCAGAAGCTCATCAAGGGTGAGGGCAAGACGGTGGCCAAGGACGACACCGCCTACGTCTCCTACTCCGTGGCCACCTGGCGTGACGGCAAGGTCTTCGACTCCTCGATGAAGGAGGGGCGCGGCCCCTTCGGTTTCACCGTCGGACAGGGTGGCGTCATCCCCGGCTTTGACCAGGCGGTCGAGGGTGCGAAGGTGGGCGACCGGCTCCTGCTCGTCATCCCGCCGAAGGACGGCTACGGCAAGGAAGGCAGCCCCGACGGCACCGTCAAGGGCACCGACACGCTGATCTACGTCGTCGACGTCCTGGCAGCACCCTGAGCCACGTTCACAGTTCCCGATCCCGACACCACCACGGAGGACCGCATGCCCTTTGACCCGAACACCACCAAGCCGGAGATCGACTTCCCGGGTGACACCCCGCCGAGCGAGCTCGTCGTCGAGGACATCACCGTCGGTGACGGTGCCGAGGTGACCACCGGCTCGCCGATCCAGGCGCACTACGTGGGCGTCGCCCACTCGACCGGCGAGGAGTTCGACGCCTCGTGGAACCGTGGCGCCCCGCTGGCCTTCACGGCCGGCATCGGCCAGGTCATCAAGGGCTGGGACGACGGCCTCATCGGCATGAAGGAGGGTGGTCGTCGCAGGATCACCATCCCGCCGCACCTCGGCTACGGGGACCGCGGCACCGGCCCCATCAAGGGCGGCGAGACGCTGATCTTCGTCGTCGACCTCGTCCAGGCCGGCTGAGCACCCAGCCGAGCACCCCGACCGTCAGGCTACCCTTCGGACCTGACGGTCGGGAGACGAAGGGAGCGGATGTGGCGGCACCCAACACACCGCAGGCGAAGACCGAGCGACTGCTCAACCTGACGATGAGCCTGCTGTCCGCGCAGATCCCCGTGCCCAAGCACCGGATCCGCCAGCTCGTCGAGGCCTACCGCAGCGTCGAGTCGGACGAGGCCTTCGACCGGATGTTCGAGCGGGACAAGGAGGACCTGCGGGCCATGGGCATCCCGCTGGTCACCGAGGACATCGGCCTCTTCGAGGACGAGCAGGGCTACCGCATCGACCGCCGTGACTACGACCTCCCGGCGGTCGAGCTCAGTGCCGACGAGATGGCCGTGGTCGGGCTGGCCAGCCGGGCGTGGGCCCACGCGACGATGGCCGGCACGGCCGCCACCGCCTGGCGGAAGGTCGCCGCAGGTGACGAGGGCAGCGAGGAGCCCTTCGTCGGGCTGGAACCACAGCTCGGGGGTGGCGAGCCCTCCTTCGAGCCGCTCAAGGACGCGGTCCTCACCTCATCCACCGTGCGCTTCGACTACACCCGGCCGGGGAAGGGGGCGCCCCTGCCCCGACACGTCGAGCCCTGGTACCTCACGGCCTGGCACGGCCGGTGGTACCTCGTGGGTCACGACCTCGACCGCGGGGCCCCGCGCGTCTTCCGCCTGTCCCGGATCGGCTCTGCCGTCGCCGTCACCGGCGAGCAGCAGACCCAGGGCGTGCCCGATGAGGTCGACCCGCTGTCGATGATCGCGGCCACCGACGGGCAGGAGCCTGCGGCCGTCCCCGCGGTCCTGCGGGTGCGTACGGGCGCCGGCCACCTGCTGCGCCGCCGGGCCAGGCGCGTGCAGCCGGTCGACGAGCAGTGGGACCGCGTCGACCTCGACCACGGTGACCGCGGGTCCTTCGCCGCCGAGATCGCCAGCCACGGGCCCGACGTCATCGTCGACGAGCCCGCGGAGCTGCGGGCGGCGGTCATCGAGCGTCTCGAGGCCGTCGTCGCCGCACATGATGAGGAGGTCGGTGCATGAGCCGTCCACCGGTGGAGTCCGCCACCCACCGCGTCCAGCGCCTGCTGACGATGGTCCCGTGGCTCGCGAGCCGGCAGGGCATCGAGATCGAGCGGGCCGCGGCCGGCCTCGGGATCACCGAGAAGCAGCTCATGGCCGACTTGGACCTGCTCTTCATGTGCGGCTACGGGCCGATGCCCGACGAGCTCATCGAGGCCAGCTACGAGGGCGGGCGGGTCTTCGTCAGCAATGCCGAGACGATCGACCGCCCGCTGCGGCTGACCGTCGACGAGGCGATCTCGCTCATCGTCGGCCTGCGGTCGCTCTCGGCGAGCGGCGCGGGGGAGTCCAGCGCCGTGGAGCGGGCCCTGACCAAGCTCGAGGAGGCCGCGGGGACGATCCCCGGCGTCGAGCGGGTCGTCGTCGTCGAGGACGACACCGAGACCGGCCAGAGCATGGGCGTGCTGCGGGAGGCCCTCGGCGCCGCCCGCCGGGTCCACCTGAGCTACCACGTCCCCAGTCGGGACGAGCGCACGGAGCGGGACGTCGACCCGATGCGGTTGGCCCACGTCGACGGGCACTGGTACCTCGAGGGGTGGTGCCACCGGGCCCAGGACGTGCGCCTCTTCCGGGTCGATCGCATTGAGGCCGTCGACGTGCTCGACGCCCCGGCGGAACCACCCGCAGGGGTCACCCGTCGTGACCTCAGCGCGGGTGCCTACCAGCGCGGGGCCGCGGACACCCCGGTGCGTCTGCGGCTCTCTCCGGGCGCCCACTGGGTCGCGGAGTACTACCCGGTCACCGAGCGCACCGCCGACGGCGAGGATCTGCTCGTGACCATGCCGACGAGCAACGAGGGCTTCCTGCGCCGACTCGTCCTGCGCCTGGGGGGCGGTGTCGAGGTGCTCGAGCCCGAGGTGCTGCGGCAATCCCTCGCGGACAGCGCGGGGTCGGCCCTGGCCGCGTACCGGATCTGACGTCCCCTCGGGATGAGGAGCTCCCGCGGCCTACACTGAACGAGCACGTACCGACGCGAAAGGTGCAGTCATGCCCAGTCTGGGTCCCATGGAGATCGTCCTCATCCTGGTGGTCATCCTCCTCCTGTTCGGCTTCAAGAAGCTGCCCGACGCTGCCCGGAGCCTGGGCAAGTCGGCCCGTGTCTTCAAGTCCGAGGTCAGCGAGATGAAGGAAGAAGACCGGCAGCGCGAGGCGGAGAAGAAGGCCCGCGAATCCGGCTCCACCCCTGCTGGGTCCAACCCCATCGACGAGGCCAAGCCGCGCACGGACAACGAGTCCGGCCCGGTTGCCTGAGTCACCCCCTTCGTCCTCGCGCCGTATGGCTCGCCCTCAACGCACGTCCCGGGACCCCGAGGGGCGGATGCCGCTGAAGGAGCACCTGCTCGAGTTCCGCAACCGCCTGATGATCGCGGCCGCCGCGATCATCATCGGCGCGGTCGTCGGGTGGATGATCTATGACGGGGTGTACGACCAGCTGACGCTGCCCTTCAAGGAGTACGAGAAGACCGCTCGTGCGGACGGTGACGACGCGATCGTCTCCCTGAACTTCGCCAATGCGACGTCCGCCTTCTCCACCCAGCTCGGCATCTCGATCTTCACCGGAGTGATCCTCTCCAGCCCGATCTGGGTGTGGCAGATCTGGGCCTTCATCCTCCCCGGCCTGACCAAGCGGGAGAAGCGGATCTCGCTCGGGGTCTTCGCCACGGCGATGCCGCTCTTCCTCACCGGATGCTTCTTCGCCTACCTCACGCTGCCGAAGGCGCTGATCATCCTCTTCGGCTTCACCCCGGACGACGGCAACTCGAGCAACATCCAGCAGGCGAGTGACTACTTCAGCTTCGTCACCCGCTTCATCCTCGCCTTCGGCCTGGCCTGGCTGCTGCCGGTCTTCCTCGTCGGGCTCGTCGCCATCGGCGTCCTCTCCGGCCGGACACTCCTGAAGTCCTGGCGGGTCGCCATCCTGCTGATCTTCATCTCGGCGGCGATCATCACGCCCACGCCGGACCCCTTCACGATGTTCCTGCTCGCCGGGCCCCTGTGCGTGCTGTACTTCGCCGCCGTGGGCATCGCCCTGGTCATCGACCGCCGACGAGTCCAGAGCGGCCAGGAGCCCGACTGGTCGCACCTCTCCGACGACGAGGCCTCCCCGCTCACGTGAGGTGACCTAGGGTCTGGGGACATGACCTCCGCCCCGGGGCCCCGTGTCGGGCTGCTCGTCAACCCGACCGCCGGACGCCACCGGGGCGAGGAGGTCGGCGCCCGCGTCGCCGACCTCCTCGAGGCCAAGGGTCGTGAGGTCATCGACCTCACGGGCCTCGACGCCGGCCGCGCGGAGGCCAAGGCCCGACGTGCGGTCACCGAGAAGGACATCGACCTGCTCGTCGTCGCGGGTGGTGACGGAGCCGCGGGCCTGGGTGCCGCCATCTGTGCCGACACCGACATCCCGCTCGGGATCGTCGCCGTCGGCACCGGCAACGACAATGCTCGCGAGCTCGGCCTGCCCGTGCGTGACGTCGAGGCCTCCGTCGAGCGCATCCTCGTCGGGGCGACCCAGCGCATCGACCTCGGACGGGTTCTCGACGAGGACGGGCGGCGGGTGCGCGACTACCTCGGGGTGCTCTCGTGCGGCTTCGACGCCGTGGTCAACGAGCGCGCCAACCGCATGCGCTGGCCGCGCGGGTCGCAGCGCTACAACCTCGCCATCCTGCGAGAGCTGCCCGTCTTCGGGCCGATCCACTACGACCTGACCATCGACGGGCACGAGCGCGAGGTCCGCGGGATGCTCGTGTGCATCGCGAACGGCCCGGCCTTCGGCGGGGGCATGAAGGTGGCCCCCGGGGCCGACCTCCAGGACGGTCTGCTCGACGTCGTCATCGTCCGGGAGCTGTCGATCCCGACCTTCTTGGGCGTCTTCCCCCGGGTCTTCACGGGCTCGCACACGAACCACCCGGCGGTCGAGATCATCCGCGGCCGGCAGATCCGTCTGGCGACGCAGGGCATCGTCACCTACGCCGACGGAGAGCGCGTCGCCCCGCTGCCGCTGCGCGTGGAGGCCGCACCCGGGGCGGTGTCGATCGTGCGGTGAGGCGCTGGCATAGCGTGGGGGCATGTCCTCGCCCGCAGATCGCTATGCCGCTTCACGTCGCAAGGGGCGCGGAGAGCTCGCCGCCTTCACCGCCACCTACGACTTCGACCTCGACCGCTTCCAGATCGAGGGCTGCGAGGCCGTCGAGGCCGGCCACGGCGTCCTCGTGGCCGCGCCGACGGGAGCCGGCAAGACGGTGGTGGGGGAGTTCGCCGTCGCCCTCGCGCTCTCCCGCGGGCAGAAGGCCTTCTACACGACGCCGATCAAGGCGCTGAGCAACCAGAAGTACCACGAGCTCGTCGCCCGGCACGGCCACGACAACGTCGGCCTGCTCACCGGTGACATGTCGGTCAACGGGGAGGCGCCGGTGGTCGTCATGACCACCGAGGTCCTGCGCAACATGATCTACGGCGGATCGACGACGCTCGACACCCTCGCCTTCGTCGTCATGGACGAGGTGCACTACCTCGCAGACCGCTTCCGCGGGGCCGTGTGGGAAGAGGTCATCATCCACCTGCCCCGGTCGGTCCAGGTCATCTCCCTGTCCGCGACGGTGAGCAACGCGGAGGAGTTCGGTGACTGGCTCGCGCAGGTCCGCGGCGGCACCGAGGTCGTCGTGTCCGAGGAGCGCCCGGTCCCGCTGTGGCAGCACATGCAGGTCGGGCGGGACGTGCACGACCTCTTCGTCGACGACGCGGGCGAGGCCGCCGGTGAGCCGAGCAAGGTCAACCCGGAGCTGCTCGACGCCATCCGGGCACGGGTGCGCGGGACCGAGGACGCGGGCCGGGGCCACGGTGGCCATTCCGGTCGGGGTGGCCGGGACCGTCGTGGCGGTCGTGACCGCCGTGACCGAAGGGGGCCGGGCGGCCCCCGTGGCGGTGGCGCCCGCTTCGGTGGCGCGGCATCGCGCACCGAGGTCATCCGCGAGCTCGACCGCAGCGGTCTGCTGCCCGCCATCACCTTCATCTTCAGCCGCGCCGGGTGCGAAGGGGCCGTCGGTCAGCTCCTCGGCAACGACGTCCACCTGGTCTCCGAGCGGGAGGGTGAGCGCAACCGGCGCACCGTCGAGGAGCGTGCCGCCGTCCTCGAGGGCGAGGACCTCGACGTCCTCGGCTACCACCAGTTCGTCGAGGGTCTCTCGCGAGGCTTCGCGGCGCACCACGCCGGCATGCTGCCGCTCTTCCGCGAGATCGTCGAGGAGCTCTTCACGGCAGGCCGCATCCGGGCGGTCTTCGCCACCGAGACCCTCGCCCTGGGCATCAACATGCCCGCGCGCACGGTCGTGCTCGAGAAGCTGGTGAAGTTCAACGGGGAGTCGCACGTGGACATCACCCCCGCGGAGTACACCCAGCTCACCGGTCGGGCCGGACGGCGTGGGATCGATGTCGAGGGGCATGCCCTCGTCGTGTGGTCGCGGGGTCTGGACCCGCTGGCGGTGGCCGGTCTCGCGTCGACCCGGACCTACCCCCTTCGCTCGAGCTTCAAGCCGACGTACAACATGGCGGTCAACCTCGTGGCCCAGGTCGGTCGACACACGGCCAAGGAGGTGCTGGAGACCTCCTTCGCGCAGTTCCAGGCGGATCGCGCCGTGGTCGGGCTGGCCACCACGGTGCGTGAGCACGAGGAGTCCCTCGAGGCGTACTCCGAGGCGATGCACTGCGAGCTCGGTGACTTCCGCGAGTACGCGGCACTGCGGCGGCGGATCACCGACGTCGAGAAGGAGGGCGCTCGCCGGAGGGGCGCCAACCGCCGCGCCGAGATCCTCGTGTCCCTGGAGTCCCTCACGGTCGGCGACATCATCCGCATCGGTGGACGTCGCTCCGGGTTGGCCCTGGTCATCGCCCCACCGCGCTCGTACAAGGGGGAGGAGTCGGCGCCGACCGTCCTCACGGAGCACAAGCACGTGCGGCGGCTCGTGCCGGCCGACCTCGACGGGCCCGTCACCCCCTTCGGCCGGTTGGCGATCCCGCGCGGCTTCAACCCGAAGTCGCCCAAGCAGCGCAGCGACCTGGCCACCACCCTGCGGATCAAGGCGCCGCACGAGGACGCCCCCAGCGTGCGCCAGCACGCCACCGAGAGCGCGAAGGGGGAGGACGAGCGTCTCGCGCGGTTGCGGGAGGAGCTGCGCAGCCACCCGTGCCACCAGTGCCCCGAGCGGGAGGTGCACGCCCGCTGGGCCGCACGGTGGTGGAAGCTGAAGCGGGAGACCTCGAGCCTGCAGCGCAAGGTGGAGCACCGCACGAACTCGGTGGCGCAGACCTTCGAGCGGATCTGCGTCGTGCTCACCGAGATGGGCTATCTCGGGGAGGACGGGGAGAGCGTCACCGACCTCGGCGGCCGGTTGCGCCGGCTCTACACGGAGAAGGACCTGCTCGCGGCGGAGTGCCTGCGCGGGGGAGCGTGGCAGCGTCTCGACCCGGCCGAGCTCGCGGCCGTGGTCTCGATGCTCGTCCACGAGCCCCGACGCGACGAGCACGAGGCCTTCCCCACGCTGCCCACGGACGGCGTCTCCGACGCCTGGCAGGATATGGTGCGGCGGTGGAGTGCCCTCGATGACCTCGAGAGCACCCACGCGCTCCCGCAGACCGGCGAGCCCGACGCGGGCATCGCCTGGGCCGTGCACCGGTGGGCGAGCGGGCGACGGTTGGACGAGGTGCTCCGAGGGTCCGACCTCACGGCAGGTGACTTCGTCCGGCGGTGCAAGCAGATCGTCGACCTGCTGGGCCAGGTCGGGGACGCCGCTCCGCAGCCGCATCTGCGTGGTGTGGCTCGCAAGGCCGTCGACGCGGTGATGCGTGGGGTGGTCGCCGCCGATCGCCTCGACTGAGATCAGTCGCGGCGCAGAGCGGCACCCACCCGGTCGAAGGGGCCGGTCAGTGCGTGCTCGAGCGCGAGGTGGCTCATCGCCGCGGGGTCGACGATGTCGGGCGGCAGTCGCAGGTCGGCGTCACCGACGGGGACGTCGTGGGCGACCCGCACGACCAGCGGTGCGACGTCCAGGTAGTCCGAGGCCTCCTCGAGCCGGGTGCGGCGGGCGCCCTTGATCTTCGGGTCGCCGGCCGCGAGGGCCTCGCGGACCCCGGCGAGCGAGCCGTACTCGGCGATGAGGGCCGCGGCGGTCTTCTCGCCGATGCCCTTGACGCCCGGCAGCCCGTCGCTGGTGTCACCGCGCAGGGCCGCCATGTCGACGTAGGCGTCCCCGGTCCCGACGCCGTACTTCTCCCGCAGGAAGGCCTGGGTGATGACGTCCGGCTCCCGCACGCCTCCCCGCGCCGTGTAGAGGACCTGCGTCTGCGAGGCGTCGTCGACGAGCTGGAAGAGGTCCCGGTCGCCGGTGACGACGTCGACGGGCATGACGCCGCGGTACCTCATCGCGAAGGTACCGATGACGTCGTCCGCCTCGTAGTCGGGGGCGCCGACGCGGGTGATCCCGATCGCGGCGAGTGCCTCGATGATCAGCGGCACCTGCGGGGAGAGCTCGTCCGGCACGGCCTCGCCGTCGTCGACCTCCTCGGCGACCCGGTGCGCCTTGTAGGTGGGGATCGCGTCGACCCGCCACTGGGGTCGCCAGTCGTCGTCCCAGCACGCGACGACGTGCGTCGGCCGGTACCGGGCGATCAGCGTCGCGAGCATGTCGAGGAATCCGGCGACGGCATTGGTCGGCAGGCCGGAGGGCCCCCCGGGCCTGGCGGGCACACCGTAGAAGGCACGGAAGTACAACGACGCGGAGTCGAGCAGGAGAAGACGTTCACTCACCGAGACGGACATGCCGCCGACGATACGGGTGTCGCCTATGGTTCTGGCATGGAAGCCGCCGATCGACACCTCATCGACCTCCTTCGTCAGGACGGTCGGATGAGCTTCACCGATCTCGGCAAGGCGATCGGCCTGTCCACCTCGGCCGTGCACCAGCGGGTGCGTCGCCTCGAGGAGCGTGGGGTGATCAGCGGCTACGCCGCGATCATCGACCCGTCGGCGCTGGGGACCCCCCTGACCGCCTTCGTCTCCGTCGCTCCGCTCGACCCGCGTGACCCGGACGACATCCCGGACCGGCTGCGGGGCATCGACGCCATCGACGCCTGCTACTCGATCGCCGGTGACTCCAACTACCTCCTGCGGGTGCGCGTCGGGACGCCCCAGGACCTCGAGGAGCTGCTGGCCAGGGTCCGCACTGCCGGTGGTGTCTCGACCCGCACGACCATCGTGCTGACCACCCCGTGGGAGTGAGGAGCTTGCTGCTGCCGGGGCGGCTCCTGCTGGCCCTCGTCGGTGGTCTCCTGCTGTGGCTCTCCTTCCCCGATCACGACATCGCGATCGCCGCGGTCGTCGCGGTCGCCGCCATCGGCATCGCCATGTGGGACGTGCGCGCCCGCGTGGGCGCCCTTCTCGGGCTGATCGCCGGGCTGGCGTGCTTCGTGCCGACGCTCAGCTGGTCGGGGATCTACGTCGGCCGCTTCCCGTGGTTCGCGTTGGCGACGACCGAGGCGCTGTACCTGGCCCTCATGGGTGCCGTGCTCACGTGGGTGCAGGCGCCCCTGATCCGCCGTGGGCGACTCCTGCCGGCCGCCCTGCTGGTCCCCGTGCTGTGGGTCCTGCAGGAGCTGGTGCGGGGGACGGTGCCGTACGGCGGCTTCCCGTGGGCGCGCATCGCCTTTGGCCAGGCCGATGCGCCTCTCGCGCGGTGGGCCGCGATCGGGGGAGCTCCTCTGGTCACCTTCGTCGTCGCCCTCCTCGCCGTGCCGGGCATCCTGCTCGTGGTCACGCGACGCACCCCCTGGGTGGCGGTCGCCCTCGCGTCCGCGGTCTTCATCGCCTCCTTCTCCCTGCCGCTCCCCACGTCGGGGGACTCGAGCGCGAAGATCGGTCTGGTCCAGGGCAATGTCCCGCGGGCCGGCCTCGACTTCAACGCCCAGCGGCGTCAGGTCCTCGACAACCACCTCGCCGGTACCCAGCGCCTCGGCGGGGCCCACGACGACCTCGACCTCGTGATCTGGCCGGAGAACGCCTCCGACATCGACCCCCTGCGCAACGAGGACGCGAAACGACAGGTCGAGCGGGCCGTCGAGGCCGTCGACGCCCCCCTCATCGTCGGTGCCATCCTCGACGAGCCGGCGCCGGCCGTCTCCAACGCCTCGCTGCTCTACCGCCCGGGTGGTGGCACGCCGCAGCGGTACGTCAAGAAGCACCCCGTCCCCTTCGCGGAGTACGTGCCCCACCGCGACTTCTACCGGCTCTTCAGCTCCAAGGTCGACCTCGTGCGCGCCGGGTTCGCGAAGGGGGATGAGACCGTCGCCTTCCCCGTGGACGGCGCCAGGGGCTCCTTCTCCGCGATCCCGACGATCTGCTTCGAGGTCGCCTACGACGGCTTGATGCGCGATGCGGTGCGCCACGCGGACGCCCAGGGACGGCCGAGCGTGCTCGTCGTCCAGACGAACAACGCGACCTTCGGGTACTCGGCCGAGTCGACCCAGCAGTACGCCATCTCCCGCATCCGAGCCATCGAGCACGGCCGCAGCGTCGCGCACGTCTCGACCGTCGGCGTCTCGGGCTTCATCAATCCGGACGGGACGACGACGCCGACCACCGAGCTCTTCACGGCAGCCCAGCCCACGCACGACGTCGTCCTGCGCAGCGGTCTGACGATCTCCGACCGTTTCGGTCCCTGGGTGGAGTGGGCCTGTGGGCTCCTGCTCCTCGGTGCGGCCGGCCTGCGGGTGCGGGAGCGACTCGCGGGTAGGGTCGGTGGCCAGTCCACCTCTCCGCAGACCCAGGAAGCCACCACCGGTGCCCGACCCACGTGAACCACGCCCGCCGATCGAGCGGGTCGCCGTGCTCATCCCCACGTACAACGAGCGCGAGAACCTCCCGCGCATCGTCGAGCGGGTCCGTGCCTGCGTGCCCGATGCGGATGTCCTCGTCCTCGATGACAACTCCCCGGACGGCACGGGGGAGGTCGCCGACGAGCTGGCGGCCGGCGATGACCGGGTCAGCGTCCTGCACCGCCCGGGCAAGGAGGGGCTGGGCGCCGCCTACCTCGCGGGTTTCGCCTGGGCGCTCGAGCGCGACTACGACGCCGTCGTCGAGATGGATGCTGACGGCTCCCACCGGCCCGAGCACCTCCCGCGGATGTTGGTGGCCGCCGCCGAGGCGGACCTCGTCATCGGGTCGCGCTATGTGCGCGGCGGACGCGTCGTCAACTGGCCGAAGAACCGCAAGGCGGTGAGCATGGCCGGGAATGCCTACATCAAGGTCGTCCTCGGCATGCCCGTCAACGACGCGACGGCCGGGTACCGCGTCTACCGAACCGATACACTCCGCACCATCGGCCTCGACCGGGTCGAGAGCGCGGGATACGTCTTCCAGACGGATCTGACCGTACGGACCGTGCGGGCCGGTCTGACGGTGGTCGAGATCCCGATCACCTTCATCGAGCGCGAGATCGGGGATTCCAAGATGGATGGGGACGTCGTCCGCGAGTCGATGACCCGCATCACCGCATGGGGGCTGCGCCACCGTCGCGACCAGGTCCGCAGCCTGCTCGAGCGCGAGCCCACCTGGCGGCGGCTGTGACCGTCCCACCCGCCACCGGCCGGCGCCGTCGCGGTGTGCGGCTGGTCCCCCTGGCGCTGCTCCTGACCTTCGTCCTCGAGATCGCCGTCCTCATCCTCATCGGCCGGGTCATCGGCATCGGGTGGACGATCGTCGGGCTGCTGGCCACGTCCGTCCTCGGTGCGTGGCTCGTGCGACGTGAGGGGCGGCGGACCTGGCTCGCCCTCGGGGATGCCCTGCGCAGCGGGGAGATGCCGAGCCGGCAGATGGCCGATGCGGTCCTCGTCTGGGCCGGGGGAGCGATGCTGCTCGTGCCGGGCTTCGTCACCGACGTCATCGGACTGCTCGTCGTCCTGCCCTTCACCCGACCGGTGGCCCGCATCGGCCTCGAGGTGCTCATCGCCCGGCGGGTCATCGCCGTCGTCCCCGGGGCCGGCGGCCCCACGCCGCAGTCCGGTCAGGCGCGTGTGCGCCGCACCAAGGACGCCTCCGGCGAGGTCGTCGAGGGGGAGATCGTCGACGACGACTGAGCGGGCGGGCACGACGAAGGGGGCCGCCACCGGTGATCGGTGGCGGCCCCCTTCGTCGGGTGGAGCAGGTGGGCTCAGGCGGAGCGCTTGCGCGGCTTCTCGCCACGCTTGGCCCGCAGGAGGGCCAGACGCTCCTCGAGGAGCTCCTCGAGCTCGGGGACCGAGCGACGCTCGAGCAGCATGTCCCAGTGCGTGCGGACGTGCTTGGCGGGCTTCATGTCCGGCTCGGGACCATCGAGCAGCTTGCCCAGCTTGCCGCAACGGCACTCCCAGGTGCCGGGGATGTCGGCCTCGACCGAGAACGGCAACTCGGTGCGGTGGCCGTCGTCACAGACATACGTGGTGATCTGACGGTCACTGGGGACGACGTTGTCCGTCGTCTCCATGCTGAAGCTGACCATGCGCGTACCGCGCAGTGTGCGCTCTGCCATGTTGCACGTCTCCTGATGTCTCTGGCGATGTTCGCGCCCCTTGCTGCGCGGATCTTCACACCTGCGTCAACGCCCGGACAGCGTCTGGTGTTCCACAGAGCGCGACATTGCGCTGGTGAGGTCCGTCTCGTCGGGACGTGGAGGTCCCGGTCAGCGGTCGGCTCGTGGCCGAACCTGAGGCGACCCCACAGGCTAGCGCGTCCACCCCGTGTCGTGCACATCGAGCCCGGGATGACCGATAGCCTCAGCGCGTGACCGCCTCGCCACCGCCCGCCGCGCTCCCCGAGCCCGCACTTCGTGCCGCTCCCGAGGGCGGCCGTCGGCGCATCGTCGGGTGGGCCATGTGGGACTGGGGGGCGCAACCCTTCAACACGGTCATCACGACCTTCGTCTTCTCCGTCTACCTCACGAGCGAGAGCTTCGGCAGCACGAACACCACATCGACGGCCCTGGCGATCGCGACGGCCGTGGCCGGGCTGCTCGTGGCGCTGCTGGCGCCGGTCCTCGGCCAGAACTCGGACCGGACCGGCCGCACGGTGCGCAACCTCCGGGTGCAGACCTGGATCCTCGCGGCGCTGTCCGCCTCGCTCTTCCTCGTCAAGCCGGACCCGTCCTACCTCGTGCTCGGACTCGTGCTCCTCGGTGCGGGCTCGATCGTCTCGGAGATCGCGGGGGTCAACTACAACGCCTCGATCGAGCAGGTCGCCTCCCCAAAGAACGTCGGTCGTGTCTCGGGCTTCGGGTGGGGGATGGGCTACCTGGGCGGCATCATCGTGCTGCTCGTGCTCTTCTTCCTCTTCATCCAGCCGCAGACGGGCCTCTTCGGCGTCACCGACGAGGGCGCCCTTGACATCCGCGTCTCGATGCTCGTCTGCGGCCTGTGGATCCTGCTCTTCACCCTGCCGGCCTTCGCCGTGCTCAAGGACCGCCCCCGCGAACACGTGCCGCGGGTCGGGATCGTCGACTCGTACAAGCTCGTCTGGGCGTCGCTGCGGCGCCTGTGGGGTGTCTCGCGGCACACCGTGTACTTCCTCGGCGCCTCGGCGCTCTTCCGCGACGGGCTCGCCGGCGTCTTCGCCTTCGGGGCGATCCTCGCCGCGGGCACCTTCGGCATGTCGGCCGGGGACGTGATCATCTTCGGTGCCGCGGCCAACATCCTCGCGGGGGTGAGCACGATGGCCTTCGGCCTGCTCGACGACTGGCTCGGACCGAAGCAGGTCATCGTCATCTCGCTCGTCGCGCTCATCGTCCTGGGCCTCGGGGTGTTCCTCTTCCACGACGGTGGCCCCGTGGTCTTCTGGACGCTCGGCCTGGCCATGACCGCCTTCGTCGGTCCGGCCCAGGCGGCGTCCCGCAGCTTCCTGGCCCGCGTCATCCCCGAGGGGCACAGCGGCGAGATCTTCGGGCTCTACGCCACGACGGGCCGGGTCGTGTCCTTCCTGTCCCCAGCGGCCTTCGCGCTCTTCATCTGGCTCGGGTCCGTGGTCACCGGCGACGACAACACGCAGTACTGGGGGATCCTCGGCATCGCCCTCGTGCTCATCGCCGGGTTGGCGCTGCTCCTGCCGGTCAAGGCGCCCTCGGGGACGGTCTCGACCACCGACTGAGGGGTGCGGCTCAGCCCGAGAACTCCCAGTGCCACGGCTCGGGCAGGGAGCCACCGGAACCGGCCCACGACGGGTGGAACCAACCGTAGAGCGGCGCGTTCTGCTGCATCCACTGGTGAGCCGGATGGCCGAAGTCGTTCACGCCTCCGCACAGGTCGAGGGCCTTGCCGAGACCGTGGTTGCTCGATCCCGGTGCGGCCGCGAACATGCCGCGGTCGGCCTTGGTCACGACCTGCTCCCCGTAGGAGCGGTAGCTGTCGGTGACGCAGAGCGTGTTTCCGGTGTCGCGCTGATAGGCCGCGCTCATGGTGGAGAAGGCCGCTGCCGCCTCGGGGCGCAGCGACTCACCGGGCGCACCGAGAAGGGGGCACAGTGCTCCCGGGGGGATCTGCCCGTTGCCGTAGGTCTCGGTGTTGCTCGAGCAGGGCTTCGCCCCCTCGAACTCGGACACGTCCTGCCCGAGCTCCTTGAGAGCCTTCTTGAGCCGGCCGCTCGCACCCTGGGCTGAGTCATCGGGCAGACCGATGAGCGCGTTGACGACCGGGCCCGCCTCCTTGAGCTCATCGGCGTGCTTGGTGCGCAACGTCTCGAGACGCTCCTTGCGGCTGGTGAGGACGACGTCGGCGTCCTCCTTGGCCTGGTCGGCGCGCTTCTTGGCTGCGGCGGCCGTGTTCTTGGCCCGCTGCTTCTTCTGCGTGAGGGTCGCCTGGGTGACCGTGTCCGCACGCACGAGGTCGACCTCACGGATCCGCTCGTCGGTGAGGTAGCCCAGGTCCCCGGCGGAGTTGCCGCCGGACGCGGAGCTGTGCGTCAGCGTCTCGACGAGGGTCATGGTGTCGGAGTAGCCGCCGGCTCGGGTGTAGGTGTTGAAGGCCCAGGTGCGCAACCCCTTGCGGCCGCCCGCGAGGCGGCTGCGGTAGGTCGAGAGCTGCTTGTCGGCATCGGCGGCGGCCTTCGTCGCCGAGTTGTACTCGTCCCGGGCCTTCGCCTGGCGCTGCAGGAGGGTGTTGGCCTTCGTGGAGTAGGTCTTGAGGTCCTTGACCGCCGTGCTGATCTCGCGGTTGTCCTGGGCGAGGTCGGCCGCGAGACGGTCGGCCTCGGCGATCTGCTCGTCGAGCTTCGTGCCGCTGAGGGGGGTGTCGTTGCGGTCCCCGACGGGCGCGTCCTCGTCCGTGCTCCACGCCGCGGTCGGGGAGGGGGAGGCCCCGGTCGGGGGATCGCTCGGCTCGGCCAGCGCGGGTGGCGCCATGGCGACTCCTGACGCCAGCACCACCGCTGCCAGCGCCTGGACGGCGACGAGCGGACGCCGTCGAGCTCGATGCATGATTCTCCTCAAGGGGGCGGACCGTCGGTCAGTCTAGGGTCGCCGGGCGTCGTTGGGAGTGACGGATGATGATCCCGATGGCGGGCGGCGCGGGTCAGTTGTTGCGCTGCCGGCTGGCGCTCGTGGTCGCACCCGACTTCGTGGCACCGGTCTTCTTCGCAGTGGTCTTCTTCGAGGTGGTCTTGCTCGTGGCCCTGCCGGCAGCGCGCTGCTTCGTCCGCAGCCGGACCTGGATCATCGACGCCTCGCTGCGCGTCTCGAGGTAGGGCTGCTCCTCGACGAGGGTGGAAAGCTTCTGGTGGCCGAAGGCACGCGGATCGAAGTCGGCGTGCGCGCGGGAGAGGTGCTGTCCGAGGGGACCCAGGCTGCTCCAGCCGTCGTCGCCCGACGTGGCGTTGATCGCCTTGGTCAGCGCGGACTGGAGGTTGATCGTCTGCTCGGGGGAGTCCTCGTCGGCGGGGGCCTCGGGGGGCCTGCCCTCGTCCTCGGTCGGCTCCTCGTCGCGGGACTGCTCGGTCAGCAGCTCGAGGAAGATGAACTGGTCGACCGCACGACGCAGCGACTCGGGGGTCTTGCGCATACCGAGGCCGTAGACCCGCTTGCCGGACTCGCGAAGCCGGGTGGCCAGCCGGGTGAAATCGGAGTCGGAGGAGACGAGGGCGAAGGCCTCGACATGGCCCTGCCACATCAGGTCCATCGCGTCGATGATCAGCGCGGAGTCCGTGGAGTTCTTGCCGACGGTGTAGGCGAACTGCTGCACGGGCTGGATTGCATTGCGCTGCAGCTCGCCCTTCCACCCGCCGAGCTGCGTCGTCGTCCAGTCACCGTAGGCGCGCTTGACCGTGGGCGTGCCGTACTTGGCCAGCTCCTCGAGGACGGCCGCAGTGTGCTTGCTGGAGACGTTGTCGCAGTCGATGAGCACGGCGATGCGGGTCGAGGTACTGGTGTCGGCATCCATGTCCGCAACCTACCCCGGTGTCGCTATCCCGGTCGCTGCGTCAGCCACTCGTCGAAGGTCTGGTGACCGATCCGCGTGTCGGAGCGGGCCACGAGTGTGCCGTCCCGCATCGCCCGGCCGAAGGCACCGGGGAGGGGGAACTCGACGACCGGGCGGCGGCGCCCTTCGTGCACGAGGAGCCGGCGGACCATCTCGGCCATGCTCAGCTGGTCGGGCCCGGCGATCTCCGGGCCAATGCCCTGGGGTGGCTGCGTGGCGACGTCGACGAGCAGGGTCGCGACCTCGGCGGCGGCCACGGGCTGGGAGCGCATCGTGGGTACGGCCTGAAGGGGGCCGATCCTGGTCCGGGCCGCGGTCTGCCCGGCCATCTCGTGGAACTGGGCTGCCCGCACGACGGTGCCGTTGGGCTGAGCGAGCACGAGGTTCTCCTGGACCTGCTTCCCGGAGTAGTAGGAGAAGGGTGCCTCCGTGGCGCCGATGATCGAGACCGCGACGTGGTGGCGCACGCCGCAGCGTCGCCCCGCGGTGATCAGGTGCTGGGTGACCGTGCGGAAGAAGTCCATGGACGTACGCCCGGACATCGTCTGCACGGAGGTGGCGTCGATGACGGTGTCCGCACCCGCGAGGTGCGCGTCGAGTCCCTCTCCCTGGAGCAGATCGACGCCCGTTGACCGCGCGAGCACCACGGCCTCGTGTCCCTCGGCCCGTGCCTGCTCGACCACTCGACGTCCGATGACGCCCGTGCCTCCGGCGACGGCGATCCTCATACCGCCAGTCTCCCGCGAGCGGGGCACGGTGCCAAGGGGAGTGCCGACCCCTTCGCCTACCCGTCGTTCGGCGGACGGGACCGGTTGCGCTTGATGCGGGACCGGCGGGTCTTCGCCTCCAGCCGGCGGCGCTGGGACCCCCGCGTGCGCTTGGTGGCCCGCCTGGGTGGGGGAGGAGGGGCGAGGGCCTCCCGGAGCAGGGCAGCGACGCGCTCTCGGGCCGCGGTCCGGTTGCGGTGCTGGGACCGGTGTTCGGCGGCGTCGACGGTCAGGACGGTCCCGACGACCCGTGTGGCGAGGCGGTCCAGGGCCCGCTCGCGCTGGCGCGGGGTGAGAGCCGTCGTGGTCGCGAGGTCGAAGGAGAGCTGCACGCGCGAGTCCGTCGTGTTCACGCCCTGACCACCAGGGCCGCTGGCCCGGCTGAACTGCTCGGACAGCTCCGCCTCGGGGATCGCCAGTCCGTCGGGGATCCCCGGGCCGGGCGGGACACGGAACTCGCTCACCGCCTCAGGATGTCAGTCCCGGGCCATGACGTGTTCCACATGCCTACCCGGGTGAGGCCCTCCGTCCACATCCGAGGTGGCCTCGTCCCGCGATCGGCATCTGCGGCGCAGGGTGGGAGGACGACCACACGACGACGGGGGAGCCATGGCGACGACGACACAGGATCACGTCGAGGAGATCAACCTCGTGGAGCTGACGGGTCGCGTCAGCGGCGACCCGCAGGCGCGTGAGCTGCCGAGCGGAGACGAGCTGATGACACTGCGCCTCGTGGTGGCACGGGCCGGGAGCGGGCCTGTCGACACGATCGACTGCGCGTGCTGGTCGGCGCTGGCTCGACGCGCGGCGGGACGGCTGCGCGACGGCGACCGCGTGCGGGTCGAGGGCGCGCTGCGGCGGCGCTTCTTCCGCACTCCCACCGGGCCGGCCAGTCGCTACGAGGTCGAGGTGCGGCGGCTGGTGCGTGACCGTCGATGAGCCGGCCGGATCAGGAGAGGAGCCACGACATGGACTGGTTGTAGGGAGTCGGGATGCCGTGCTGCGTCCCGAGGGCGATGACGTGGTCGGCGAAGAGAGCCACCTCGGTCGGGCGCCCCGCGAGGACGTCCTGGAGCATCGAGGTGCGACCCTCGTCGGGGAGGCTGCGCAGCACCTCGTCCCACCGGTCACGATCGGCCTCCCCGAGGGGCACGCACTCGGCCCGGGAGACGGCGATGACCTCATCGACGAGGGCCATCATCAGGGAACGGGCCGGACCCGCCACGGTGAAGTCACCATAGGGTCGGCGCATCACGGCCGAGGCCTGGTTGATCGCGGTGTTGACCATGAACTTCCACCACATCTCGTGCTCCATGTCATCGGGGGCGTCCCAGACGAGGCCGGCCCGGTCGAGGGCCTCGCCGACTGCGGCCAGCCTGGTCCCGGAGGCGAGCTCGGCGGTGGTGCCGATGACGAGGCGGCCGGGGGAGAGGTAGGTGGTGGCACTGCCGTCCCGCTGGGCGGCCATCCCCAGGGCGATGCACAGCAGCACCGAGCCGCTCCCGAAGCGTTCGGCGATGCGCTCCTCGCTGTCCAGCCCGTTGAGCACGGAGACATAGGTCGTGTCCGGTCCGACGAAGGGAGTCACATCGTCCAGTGCTGCGGTCAGGTCGTGGTGCTTGACGGCCACGACGACGAGGTCGACGGGTGCTCGCTCGTCACGGGCCGGATCGACGACGGAGGCCGTCAGGGGAGTGCCGTTCACGGTCAGGCTGGCGTGACGCAACCTCTCGGCCCGTTCACCGGAGGCGACGAGGACGGTCTCGAGGCCCCCGTCGACGAAGTGCGCCGCATACATGGCGCCCATGGCACCGGCCCCGACGATGGCCACTGATCGGATCTGTTGAGCGCTCACATCCCACAAGGTAGGTCACTTCGTATGGTGGCGCACCAGCTGTTCCACCGGGTCCGTGCGTCCCGGTTGTGCCACACTTGAGGTGCACTCGATGGATGACCCGCTCGATGGATGAACCGTCGCAGAAGGAGTGGCTCATGACTTGGTACCTGATGCTCGGCGTCCTGGGTCTGCCTGTCCTGGCGCTCGCGGCCATCATCGCCCGGCGAGGCGGCCGCATGGATGGCTTTGACGACGGAGGACGTGGTGTGGGTGTGAGCCTGCACCACACTCCCGACAGCGCGCACAACGTCACCAGCGGGACCAGATGGGGTGGGACTTTGGGCGCCGCCACCTGGGGTGGTGCCGACATGGGAGGCGACTGGAGTGGACGCGCCGTGGGGCACCTCCACCCACGGGCGCAGCAGCACCGATCGTGACGCCGCAGGACTCCTCGGGCATGGACATGCTCATGGGGGACAAGATCGCCGAGGCGGACCTGACCGACTGGCGCAAGCTGGCCCAGGGTCTGCACGCCCGCTATGTGGTCGATGACTTCGCCAGCGCCGCACGATTCGTCGCCGCGGTGGGGGAGGCGGGCGATGCGCTCGGACACCACCCGCGCGTGGCCATCGGCGCGGGGTACGTCGACTTCGAGCTGGTCACCGACGACGCCGTCCATCGCCACGACGACGGCACCGAGCTGATCCTCGAGTGGGTGACCCAGCGGGACGTCGACCTCGCACGTCGGACCACCGAGATCGCCGCCGAGCACGGGATCGACGCTGACCCGTCTTCGGTCAGCGAGATCGAGCTCGGGCTCGACACGGCGCGCTCCGCGAGCATCGCGCCGGTGTGGGCGGCGCTGCTGACCGCGAATCCCGAGGACCAGGGTCGCGGCACACCCGGGGACGAGATCCGCGACGCCAGGGGGCGGTTGCCGAACCTGTGGTTCTCGGACCCTGACGAGACGGAGCCCTCGCGTCAGCGGTTCCATGTCGAGGTCTATGTCGCACCAGAGGTGGTCGAGCAGCGGATCGCCGCCGCCGTCGATGCGGGTGGAGTCGTCGTCGATGACAGTGACGCACCCGGGCTCACGGTGATCGCCGACCACGACGGGAACCAGGGGGTCATCTGCGCCGATCTGTCCGCGGCGCGGACGGAGTGAACCTCCTCACAGCCCGTGGCCACGGATCCAAGCGCGCGCGACCTGTCGGTCCGTGCCGGTGATCGAGTGGCCGACTGGCAGGACACGATGAGTCACCACTGCCCCCAGACCCCGTAGCTGTTCGGCCAGGTGTTGGCCATCGCCGGGTGACCGGCGGGTGTCGTTCTCACCGTCGATGATCAGGACCGCTGTGCCGTCGAGGCGGACGTCAAGGGCATGGGCGAATGGCGACAAGGGTCGGAACAGGATGGCCCCTGCGAGCAGATCAGGGTTGGTCAGCAGCAGGGCTGCGCTCATGATCGCACCGTTGGAAAAGCCGATCGCCAGAGGCCGCCTGGTGAGGTGGTGGTCGTGACAGGTTGCGCGGATGAAGTCCGCCAGGGCCGGAACCCGAACCGCAATGTCCGCCTCGTTCACCTGACGATCCGGACGGCGACGGAAGAAGCCGTACCCGCTGTCCATGGCAACGCTCCCGCGGACTCCGAGCCTCGTCGCCCCCGGCGACAGGTCTCCACCCAAGGGGATGAGATCGGATTCGGTTCCGTCCGAGCCGTGGAGGAGAAGCAGGGGCGCTCTGGTGGTATCGCGGCCTGCATGGAAACTGTGGGCATGGGTCGCTTCTGACATAATGTGGATTATCGGCGTTCCAGTACGTTCGTGCGCCGTGTTCGGAGCGACTGTCCGGGGGCCCCTGGGAACTCGCGCTCCTCAGAATCCGTCAGGCGCGAAATCGACCTGGGTCGGCGGGGCCAGCGCCTCCTTCGAGACCACGCGCCGAGCGGATGCGTACAGGTCCATGACGGCGTTGCCGCTGCGGACATCTCCACGCGTGGCCGCCGTGAGGATCTCTGCCGCCTCGGCCTCCATCGTCCGGCCATGACTGCTGGCGAGTTCGGCGAGCCTGCTCTCGATGCCGCTGTCGACGATGCGGAATGTGAAGGTCATCTCGATCACCACCTGCTGATCAAGGTACTCGCGTCGAGTGGGCCTGTCTCCCCCTTCGCCCCCGCCGATGACCCGGCCACACGTTATGTCAGAACCGGTGGTCACCAGTGGATCGACGGGGCCGACGACCACCTGGGGTCACACTCCGTCCCGCGTACGTGCCGCTGACCCGTCACCGGCCCACGTACGCGGCCAGGTGCTGGGCCGTGAGGGTCGTGCCGTCGGCCACGAGCTCGGCGGGGGTTCCCTCGAAGACCACCCGGCCACCCTCGTGGCCGGCGCCCGGCCCGAGGTCGATGACCCAGTCCGCGTGCGCCATGACCGCCTGGTGGTGCTCGATGACGATGACCGAGGTGCCCGCGTCGACGAGGTGGTCGAGCAGGCCCAGGAGGTTCTCCACGTCGGCCAGGTGCAGACCGGTCGTGGGCTCGTCGAGGACGTAGAGGTCCCCCTTCGTCCCCATCTGCACGGCGAGCTTGAGGCGCTGCCGCTCCCCGCCGGACAGGGCGGTCAGGGGTTGGCCGAGGGTGAGGTACCCCAGGCCGACGTCGACGAGGCGGGAGAGGATCGTGTGCGCGGCCGGCAGACTCGCTGGACCGTCCTTGGCGAAGAAGGCGCGGGCCTCGCTCATCGACATCGCGAGGACCTCGGCGATGTTCTTCCCGGCCAGCTCGAACTCGAGGACGGCATCCTGGAAGCGCCGCCCCTCGCAGTCCTCGCACGGCGACTCGACCGTGGCCATGACACCCAGCTCGGTGAAGACCACGCCGGCGCCGTTGCAGGTCGGGCAGGCGCCCTCGGAGTTGGAGCTGAAGAGGGCCGGCTTCACTCCGTTGGCCTTGGCGAAGGCCTTGCGGATCGGCTCCAGCGCCCCCGTGTAGGTCGCCGGGTTGCTGCGGCGCGACCCCTTGATGGCCGCCTGGTCGATGACGACGACCCCGTCCCGGCCGTCGAGCTCCCCGTGGACGAGGGAGCTCTTGCCCGATCCTGCGACTCCGGTGATGGCCACGAGCACCCCGAGCGGGATGTCGACGTCGACGTCCTGGAGGTTGTGAGCGCCGGCCCCGCGGATCTCCACGTGTCCGGTGCCGGAGCGGACCTCGTCCTTGAGCGTGGCGCGGTCGTCCAGGTGGCCGCCGGTGAGCGTACCGCTGCCGCGCAGCCCCTCGATGGTCCCCTCGAAGACGACCTCACCGCCGCCGGCTCCCGCCTTCGGGCCGAGGTCGATCGCATGGTCGGCGATGGCGATCGTCTCCGGCTTGTGCTCGACGACGAGCACGGTGTTGCCCTTGTCCCGCAGGCGGATCAGGAGGTCGTTCATGCGGGCGATGTCATGGGGGTGCAGACCGATCGTCGGCTCGTCGAAGACGTAGGTGACATCGGTGAGCGACGAGCCCAGGTGACGGATCATCTTCGTGCGCTGCGCCTCTCCCCCGGACAGCGTGCCCGCGGGACGATCGAGCGAGAGGTAACCCAGCCCGATCTCGGTGAAGGAGTCGAGCAGGTGCTGCAGCCCGGTGAGCAGCGGCCCGAAGCCGGGCTCCTCGAGCGCACGCACCCACTCCGCGAGGTCGGAGATCTGCATGGCGCACAGGTCGGCGATGCTCTTGCCCTGGATGGTCGACGAGCGGGCCTCGGGGGTCAGCCGGGTCCCGGCGCACTCGGGGCACGTCTGGAAGGTCACCGCGCGCTCGACGAAGCGGCGCACGTGCGGCTGCATGGCCTCGCGATCCTTGGAGAGCATCGACTTCTGGATCTTCGGGATGATCCCCTCGAAGGTGAGGTTGACGCCCTCGACCTTGATCTTCGTCGGCTCCGACCAGAGCATCGTCTCGAGCTGCCTCTTCGTGAACGTCGCGATGGGCTCGTCCATCGGCAGGCCCATCCCCTCGAAGAGGCGTCCGTACCACCCGTCCATCGAGTAGCCGGGCACCGTCAGCGCACCCTCGCGCAGGGTCTTGCTGTCGTCGTAGAGGGCGGTGAGGTCGATGTCGCTGACCTGCCCCATGCCCTCGCAGCGGGGGCACATGCCTCCGAGGTAGACCACCTGCTTGACGGCCTTCTTCTCCACCCGCCCCCCGGACTTCTCGGTCGACATCATCCCGCTCGCCTTGCGGGTGGGGACGTTGAAGGAGTAGGCCGTCGGCGGTCCGACGGGTGGGTCGCCGAGGCGGCTGAAGAGGATGCGCAGCATGGCATTGGCGTCGGTCGCGGTACCCACGGTCGAGCGGGGGTTGGCGCCCATGCGCTCCTGGTCGACGATGATCGCGGTCGTCAGTCCCTCGAGGCGGTCGACGTCGGGGCGGGCCAACGAGGGCATGAAACCCTGCAGGAAGGCGCTGTACGTCTCGTCGATCATCCGCCGGGACTCCGCTGCGATCGTCGCGAAGACGAGCGAGCTCTTGCCCGACCCGGACACCCCGGTGAAGACGGTCAGGCGGCGTTTGGGGATCTCGACACTGATGTCCTTGAGGTTGTTCTCCCGGGCTCCTTGGACGCGGATCAGGTCGTGGCTGTCGGCAGGGTGCGGCATCGGCTCTCCAGACGAAGGGTTCGCAGCAGGCACCCTCGATCCAAGCAGATGCCGACCCATCCCACACCCGTCAGTGCGTGCGCGATACTCGCTGGCGTCGGGCGTCGGCGCGCCGTTGGCTGTCGGGAAGGACGAGCAGCGATGTGTGGACCGACGACCAGGCGCAGCGCTGGACCTCGTGGCGCAGCTCGCGGGGATGCAGCTCGAGCGGCGCACCGAGGACTGGGTCGGAACCCCCTTCACCTCGGCGAGCGAGGGTCACGTCAGCGTGTGGTGGCGGGGTCTGACCTCCGCCGTCACTCCCCCACGAAGCTGTCGATGATTGCCCGCGCCGTGCCCTCGCCACCGAGGATCGAGCGGTCCTGGTCCCGGCGCAGCATGCCGACGAGGGTGCCGAAGTAGGCCGTCGTCACCTGATCGGCCAGCGCCGGCGCCCGGTCGGGTCCGACGACCTCGGCGGCGTAGTCGAGCATGCGCTCGGAGAGCAGCTGCTCCTCGGCCCGCAGCGCGGCGGCGACCTCCGGGGTCGGCTCGTAGATGGCGGCGGCCGTGCCGCTGAAGGCGCACCACCGCTCGTGCAGCCGGTCGTACTGGTAGCTGCGCAGGGCCGGGAAGATCGACAGCAGTCGCTCCACCGGCGTCGTCGCCTCCGCCAGCGCCGAGTCCCAGGCGGCCGTCCACTCGCTCAGCCGGCGCTCCAGGGCGGCGGCGATGAGCCCGTCCTTGCTGCCGAAGTTGGCGTACAGCGTCGCGGCCGACGCCCCCGAGCGCCGCAGGATGACGTCGACCGGGGTGAGCACGACACCCTCGACGAACATCAGGTCGTCGGCCGCGGCCAAGAGCCTCTCCCGGGCGGGCCGTCTGCGCGATGCCGTCGTCATGGCCACACTCTAACCGCAACGCGCGTTTCGGTTGTGAGCGAAACGTGCGTTACTGTCACAGAGCACCCGACGCCACCGACGAGGAGCCCCATGTCGACCTTGTACATCGCAGGACGGTGGCGCACCGCCGCCTCCGGCGAGACCCGTGAGATCACCTGCCCCGCGGACGGAGCCGTGGCCGTGACCGTGGACGAAGGGGGTGCCGCGGACGCCCGTGACGCCGTCCGGGCCGCCCGGGAGGCCTTCGACGTCGGCCCGTGGCCGCGGACGCCCGCACCCGAGCGGGCCGCCCTCCTGAGCCGCATCGCGGACCGTCTCGAGCGCGAGCTCGACGAGGTCGCCCGGCTCGAGTCGCTCGACACCGGCAAGCGTCATGTCGAGGCACGCATCGACATGGAGGACATCGTCGCCGTCTTCCGCCACTTCGCCTCGCTGGCCCAGGCGGAGGCCGGTCGGGTCGTCGACGCCGGCGTGCCCGACGTCTCCTCGCGTGTCGTCACCGAGCCCGTCGGCGTGTGCTCCCTGATCACGCCGTGGAACTTCCCCCTGCTGCAGACCGCGTGGAAGGTCGCCCCGGCGCTGGCCGCCGGCAACACCTTCGTCCTCAAGCCGAGTGAGCTGACGCCCCAGACCTCGATCTGGTTGGTGCGCGCCCTCGCCGAGGAGGGGCTGCCCGACGGCGTGGCCAACCTCGTGCTCGGGCCCGGTGACACCGTCGGCGCCGCGATGACGAACGCCCCCGAGGTGGACCTCGTCTCCTTCACCGGAGGGCTGGCCACCGGCAAGACGATCATGGCCGCTGCGTCGACCACGGTGAAGAAGATCGCCCTCGAGCTCGGCGGCAAGAACCCCAACGTGATCTTCGCCGACGCCGACAGGGATGCGGCGATCGACAATGCCCTCACGGCGATCTTCCTCGACTCCGGCCAGGTCTGCTCCGCCGGCTCGCGCCTGGTCGTCGAGGAGTCCATCCACGACGAGGTCGTCGACGAGCTCGTCCGCCGGGCCACGGCCATCCGGATGGGCGGCCCCTTCGACGAGTCCGCCGAGACCGGCCCGCTCATCAGCGACGGGCACCGGGCCAAGGTCGAGGCCTACGTCGCCGCGGGCATCGAGGAGGGAGCCGTCCTGCGCTGCGGTGGCGAGCGCCCCGGCGGTGAGCTGGCCATCGGCAGCTACTACCCCCCGACGATCCTCGACGGGTGCACGAGCGACATGTCCTGCGTCCAGGACGAGTCCTTCGGCCCGGTACTCACCGTAGAGACCTTCGCCGGTGACACGCGCGATGCCGCCGAGGACGCGGCCATCGCGATCGCCAACGACACGATCTACGGCCTCACCGGTGCGGTGTGGACCCAGGACGCCGGTCGCGCCGAGCGCATGGCCCGCCGCCTGCGCCACGGCACGGTCTGGATCAACGACTTCCACCCCTACGTCCCCGCCGCCGAGTGGGGCGGCATGAAGCAGTCGGGCATCGGGCGCGAGCTCGGCACCGCCGGGCTGCACGAGTACCAGGAGACCAAGCACATCTGGCACAACACCCGCCCGGCGCCCGCTGGCTGGTTCGCCAACCCGCAGGACTGAGCACCACCCCGCGCACGACGCACACACCACGGGAGAAGAGACACATGAGAGCGCGCTACGACTACATCATCGTCGGCGGAGGATCCGCCGGCTCCGCACTGGCCAACAGACTCAGCAGCGACGAGAGCACGAGCGTCCTCGTCCTCGAGGCCGGCCGGGCGGACTTCCTCGCGGACCCCCTGATCCACATGCCTGCTGCCCTGATGTTCCCCGCCGGCAACCCGCTCTACGACTGGGCCTACGAGAGCGAGCCGGAGCCGCACATGGACGGGCGCCGCGTCAAGCACGCGCGCGGCAAGGTCCTGGGTGGCAGCTCGAGCATCAACGGGATGATCTTCCAGCGCGGCAACCCCGGGGACTACGACACCTGGTCCTCCTTCGACGGGATGGAGCAGTGGGACTACGCGCACTGCCTGCCGTACTTCAAGCGCATGGAGACGACGACCGCCGGGGCCGACGCCTGGCGCGGCGGCGCCGGCCCGCTCAAGCTCGAGCGCGGCCCGGCCGAGAGCCCGCTCTTCCAGGCCTTCTTCGAGGCGACCACCCAGGCCGGGTTCGCCCGGACCGATGACGTCAACGGCTACCGCCAGGAGGGCTTCGCCCCCTTCGACCGCAACGTCTACCAGGGCAGCCGCATGTCGGCCTCCCGCGCCTACCTGCGACCGGTGCGGGGTCGCAAGAACCTCGACGTGACCACCCTGGCCACCGTCACCAACCTGCGCTGGGAGGGCACCCGCGTCACCGGTGTCGACTTCGTGCGGGCGAAGCGGCGCAAGCACTCCGTCGACGCCGGCGAGGTCATCCTCTGCGGTGGCGCCTTCAACTCCCCGCAGCTGCTCCAGCTGTCGGGCGTCGGTGACCCGGAGACGCTCCGCGCCGCCGGCGTCACCCCGCGCATCGACCTGCCCGGCGTCGGCGAGAACCTCCAGGACCACCTCGAGGTGTATCTCCAGCACGTCAGCATGCAGCCGGTCTCCATCGCACCCTGGCTGAAGAAGTGGAAGGCGCCGTACATCGGGGCCGAGTGGCTCTTCCTCAACCGTGGCGTCGGTGCCTCCAACCACTTCGAGGCCGGCGGCTTCATCCGTACCAACGACGAGGTCGCCTACCCGAACCTCATGTTCCACTTCCTGCCGATCGCCGTGCGCTACGACGGCACCGCCTCGGGAGGCAAGCACGGGTACCAGGTGCACATCGGGCCGATGAACTCCGATGTGCGCGGCAGCCTGCGGATCACCACCGACGACCCCTTCACCAAGCCGGAGATCCGCTTCAACTACCTCTCGACGGAGAACGACCGGCGCGAGTGGATCGAGGTCGTCCGCGCTGCCCGGCACATCCTCGACCAGCCGGCCTTCGCCCCCTTCGACGGGGGCGAGACCTCGCCCGGGCCGAGCGTCCAGACCGACCAGGAGATCATCGACTGGGTCGCCAAGGACGCCGAGACGGCGCTGCACCCGTCGTGCACCGCGAAGATGGGCACGGACGCGATGTCGGTCGTCGACCCCTCCTCGATGCGGGTGCACGGCACGCAGGGTCTGCGGGTCGTCGACGCCTCCGTCTTCCCGACCATCACCAACGGCAACATCTACGCCCCGGTGATGATGGTCGCCGAGAAGGCCGCCGACCTCATCGCCGGCAACACTCCCCTGGCCCCCGAGGAACCCCCGCTCTACCGTGCGGGTCGGGGCATGCCCCTCTACCCCGAGGGCGACCCGCGCAACGCCGCCTGGGATGCACGCACCGACCTGCCCAGCGCACTGAGCGTCCTCCGCGACGCCGGGACCACGGGAGCGGACCAGTGAGCGCCCCCACCGCCGTCGACCCGGTGCTGACCGAGGAGCACCCGCGCCAACCCCGCGTGAAGCGCTCGGTGCTCATCGTCTCCGGTGTGGCCATCGCCCTCGTCGCCGCGTGGGCACTCATCGCCCCGACCCGCGCCGAGAGCACCCTCGGCGAGCTCGTCGGCTGGATCTCCACCTGGTTCGGGTGGTTCTACATCGCCCTGGCCACGACCGTGCTCGTCTTCGTCATCTACGTCGGCGTCCGGTACGCCAAGGTCCGCCTGGGCGACGACGACGACCGGCCCGAGTTCTCGACCTTCGCGTGGGCCTCGATGCTCTTCGCCGCGGGGATCGGCACCGACGTGATGTTCTTCGCCGTGGCCGAGCCCGCCAGCCAGTACCTCGCGCCGCCCCAGGGGCAGGGCGAGACCCTCGCGGCCGCCCGTGAGGCCACGGTGTGGACCCTCTTCCACTACGGCATCACCGGCTGGGGCATGTACGCCCTCATGGGCGTCGCCCTGGGCTACTTCGCCCACCGCAAGAAGCTGCCGCTCGCGGTCCGCTCGGCGCTCTATCCCATCTTCGGCAAGCGCATCCGCGGGCCGATCGGGGACGCGGTCGACATCGCCACGGTGCTCGGCACGATCTTCGGTGTCGCCACCTCCCTGGGCATCGGGGTCGTCATGCTCAACGTCGGTCTCGGCGTGATGTTCGACGTCCCGCAGGGCATCCCCGCCCAGGTCGGTCTCGTCGTCCTCGCCGTCGCCGTGGCGACGGTCTCCGCGACGACCGGTGTCGATCGCGGCATCCGCCTGCTCAGCCAGCTCAACGTGCTCCTCGCGATCCTGCTGGCCCTGTGGGTCCTCGTCACCGGCGAGACCGCCTTCCTGCTGCGCGCCATCACGATGAACGTCGGTGACTTCGTCTCGAGCTTCCCCGGCATGACGCTCGACACGATGGCCTTCGACCACCCGAGCGAGTGGATGAACCTGTGGACGCTCTTCTTCTGGGCGTGGTGGATCGCCTGGGCCTCCTTCGTCGGGATGTTCCTCGCGCGCATCTCGAAGGGCCGCACCATCGGGCAGTTCATGGTCGGCACGCTGACGATCCCCTTCAGCTACATCGTCATGTGGGTCTCGATCTTCGGGAACTCGGCCGTGAAGCAGATCGCCGACGGAGATGCGAAGTTCGGTGAGCTCGCCGTGAACCAGCCGGAGCAGGGCTTCTACACCCTGCTGCAGCAGTACCCCGGGGCGTGGTTCCTCGTCGGGCTGGCGACCTTCGTGGGACTGCTCTTCTACGTCACGTCGGCCGACTCCGGTGCCCTGGTCATGGCCAACCTCAGCTCCGACCTGCCGGACAGCGAGACCGACGCCCGCCCGTGGCTGCGCATCGTGTGGGCCGCGGCGACCGGTGTGCTGACCATCGCGATGCTCGTCGTCGGCGGGATCGTCGCGCTGCAGTACGCGACGATCATCATGGGGCTGCCCTTCGCCGTCGTCATGATCCTGGTGATGATCGGCCTGCACCGAGCGCTCGAGGCCGAGCGCACCCAGGTCAGCGCCGCCCGACTGTCCCTGACCACCCACCTGGCCGGTCGCGAGGTCGCCCACCAGGGGTCGTGGCGCCGTCGGATGACCACGACCTTCGGCACGGTCAGCCCCAAGCGGGCCACGGAGCGCCTCACCACGGTGATCGTCCCCGCGTTGCACGAGGTGGCCGAGGCCATGCAGGCCGAGGGACGCACCGCGCACGTCGAGGTGACGGACGGGGACGCCACCACGCCGGCCGCCGCTCAGCTCGTCGTCGGCGAGGGGGACTCCCCCTTCGTCTGGTCCGTGCGGGCCCGCCGGGTGGCCGCTCCGAGCTACGGCACGCGGATGATCGAGGCCGATGACCGCACGACCAGGCTCGAGGTCGCCCTTCCCACGGGAGGTGGTTACGACGTCTTCACCTACAGCGGCGAGGAGGTCTGCCACGACGTGCTCGACCACTTCGAGCGATGGTCCGTCGCAGGTCGGCTCGCAGACACCTGAGCCTGACCACGGACAGCCCGAGCGGGCCGTGACCACTGCTGTGGTCGCGGTCCGCTCGCGTCAGCGGCTGGTGGTGACGAGCCGGACCGCGGCCCGCAGGTGGGGGCCGACGACCTGCTCGTCGAGGGGTCGCAGCGAGACGACCCCGACCGAGGCCTCGAAGGGGGTGGCCCCCTTCGGCACCGCGAGCGCCAGGCCGTGGGCGCCGGACTGGAGCTCACCGGCGGACGAGACGGCCACGGGGCCACCCTGGCGGGCCATGAGGATGGCTCGCCCCGCGGCGCCGCGCTCGAGGGGGTGGCGTGACCCGGTCCGGTAGCCGACGTGGAAGTCGGTGCCGGAGGGCTCGACGACGACGATGGCCACCGCCTCGTCCCCCTCGGCGACGCTGAGGTGGGCGGTCGCGGCCGCGGTGTCCGCGAGGGCTGCCAGGACGGGGCGTGCCCGCTCGCGCAGGGCGGGAACGACGGCGCCGGCGAGCCGGTGCATCCCCAGACCGAGCCGGATGCGCCCGCCCTGCCGGGTCACCAGCTGGTGCTCCTCGAGCGTGGCCACGAGCCGATAGACGACCGCCCGTCCGGTGCCCACGCTGGCGGCGATCGCGCTGATGGTCATCCCGTCGGACCCGTCCTCACGGGCGAGCTCCTCGAGGATGCGCAGCCCCCGATCGAGCGTCTGCGAGCCCTCGGCGCTCACGGCCGGGCCCAGGACTGTGGGTGGTGCGCCATTGGCGGTGTGCCCCTTGCGTATGACGATCGGACGGCTCTGCCCCTCCCATGGTGGCACCTGCCCGCCCCCTCCCTTCGCATCTGCCTAGGCAAATGCGAAGGGAGGGGGGGCGTCGCGGTCCCCATCGGCGTCGGCGTCTTCACCTACGGTGCGCGGTACCTCCGCGAGGAGGAGCCCGCGGCGCACAGCCCGGCCGAGGGCGCGGCCGTACTCGTGGGTGACGCCGACCGAGTCGTGGCATGGTTGGAGATCGCACTGCCGCGACCTAGGAGGAACCCGAAATGACCGCCCCTGCCCTCCCTTCGTACACGTCGGGGGTCTCCGACGCGCCACTGCTGGGAGACACGATCGGCGCCAACCTCGAGCGCACGGTGGCCACCCACGGGGACCGTGAGGCGCTCGTCGACGTGCCGAGCGGCCGGCGGTGGACCTACGGCGAGCTGCTCGCCGATGTCGACGCCGTGGCCAAGGGACTCATGGCGAAGGGGGTCGCTGCCGGCGACCGCATCGGCATCTGGGCCCCCAACTACCCGGAGTGGACGATCCTGCAGTACGCCACCGCCCGCGTCGGGGCCATCCTCGTCAACATCAACCCGGCCTATCGCTCCCACGAGCTGACGTACGTCGCCACCCAGTCCGGCATGCGCATGATCGTCAGCGCCCAGTCGCACAAGACGTCCGACTACCGCGCGATGGTCGAGGAGGTGCGTCCCGAGGTTCCGACCCTGACGGACGTCGTCTACATCGGTGACGAGTCCTGGGACGCCCTGGCCAGCGGCGGCAGCGCGGTCACCGACGCCGACCTCGCGGAGCGGGGTGCCGGTCTCACCCCGGACGACCCGATCAACATCCAGTACACCTCCGGGACCACGGGCTTCCCCAAGGGCGCGACGCTCAGCCACCACAACATCCTCAACAACGGCTACTTCGTCGGCGAGCTGATCCAGTACACCGAGCAGGACCGCATCTGCATCCCGGTGCCCTTCTACCACTGCTTCGGCATGGTCATGGGCAACCTCGCGGCCACCTCGCACGGCGCCTGCATGGTCATCCCGGCGCCCTCCTTCGAGCCGGCGGCCACCCTGCAGGCGGTCGTCGACGAGAGGTGCACCTCGCTGTACGGCGTCCCCACGATGTTCATCGGCGAGCTCGGTCTGCCCGACTTCGCCGACTACGACCTGAGCAGCCTGCGCACCGGGATCATGGCCGGGTCGACCTGCCCGATCGAGGTCATGAAGCAGGTGGTGGCCGAGATGAACATGGGCGAGGTGGCGATCAGCTACGGGATGACCGAGACCTCTCCCGTCTCGACGATGACCCGCGTCGACGACGACCTCGCCCGTCGCACGGAGACCGTGGGCCGCTCGATGCCGCACATCGAGTCCAAGATCATCGACCCCCTGAGCGGGGTGCCGCTCCCCCGGGGCGAGGCGGGCGAGCTGTGCACCCGGGGCTACAGCGTGATGCTCGGCTACTGGGCGGACCCGGAGAAGACCGCCGAGGCCATCGACGCCGCCCGCTGGATGCACACCGCCGACCTGGCGACGATGGACGAGGACGGCTACGTCACCATCGTCGGGCGCATCAAGGACCTGGTGATCCGCGGCGGGGAGAACGTCTACCCGCGAGAGGTCGAGGAGTTCCTCCACCGCCACCCCGCGATCGCCGACGTCCAGGTCATCGGGGTCCCCGACGAGAAGTACGGCGAGGAGCTCATGGCCTGGGTCGTGCTCCAGCCCGAGGCCGAGTCACTGACGGCCGAGGAGGTGCGCGAGTTCGCCTCCGGCAAGCTCGCCCACTACAAGATCCCGAAGTACGTCCATGTCACCGACTCCTTCCCCATGACCGTCACGGGCAAGGTCCGCAAGGTCGAGATGCGCGAGCAGGCGACGCAGATCCTCGGCACCTGACCGGGCAGCACGAAGGGCGGGCCCCCCGGTCTCCCGGGGGCACCGCCCTTCGTCATGTGGGATCGGTGATCAGCCCTGCTGGTCACCCCGGTGCGTGGCCTGCGCCGACTGCGACTCGACCTGGTCCGAGAGGCGGTCCAGCGGTTCGCGCCGCCGCGTCACCGACGCAATGTCCCTCGGCACCCGACGAATCGCCCGGGCACCAGTCAGATCGCTACGCTCACGCTGTGCAGTGTGCCCACTTCGACCGCGGAGAGTGTCGCTCCTGCGCCCTCATGGGGGTGCCGTACGGGCGGCAGGTGAGCGACCTCTCGGACGAGGTCGAGGCGCTGCTCGAGGGCACCGTGCCCCCCGGGGCGTGGGACTCCCCCTTCGTCGGGCCCGAGTCGGGTTTTCGCAACAAGGCGAAGCTGGCCGTCGGGGGCACCAAGGAGGCGCCGACCTTCGGGATCCTCGACTCCGGGTACCGGGGGGTCGATCTGCGGGACTGCGGGCTGTACGAGCCGGCCCTGGCCCGGGCCCTCCCACCGCTGACCGCCGCGGTCGCCGGGCTCGGTCTCGTCCCCTTCGACGTGCGGGCTCGCTCCGGTGAGCTGAAGCACCTCCTCGTCACGGCGAGCCCGGACGGGGAGCTCATGGTCCGCTTCGTGCTGCGCTCCCCCGGGCAGCTCCCACGGATCCTACGGGGGCTGCCCCTCCTGCGGGAGGCCGTCCCGCAGCTGCGGGTGGCGTCGGTGAACATCCAGCCCGACCACAAGGCGGTCCTCGAGGGCGAGGAGGAGATCCTCCTCACCGAGGAGGACACCCTCCCGATGCGCCTCGACGAGGTGACCTTCCGGCTGCGTCCACGCAGCTTCTTCCAGACCAACAGCGTCGTCGCGGCGGGGCTCTACCGCCAGGCCGGCGAGTGGATCGGCGCGGTCGACCCGGCCTCGGTCCTCGACCTGTACTGCGGGGTCGGCGGGTTCGCCCTCACCGCGGCCCTGGCGCCGGGGCGGCCCGAGCGCCGCATCGACGGGGTCGAGGTGGCGCCGCAGGCCGTCGCGGGTGCGCGGGCCAGCGCGGCCGACCTCGGCGTGGCGGCCGACTTCCGCGTCGGGGACGCCGGGGCCCTCGACGCGGTCGCCGCCGAGATGGTCGTCGTCAACCCACCGCGACGCGGGATCGGCGCGGAGCTGGCCGCCGCGATCACCGCGGCGGCGCCCCACCACGTCATCTACTCGAGCTGCAATGCGACATCGCTCGCGCGGGACCTCGCGCACCTGCCGCGTCATCGGGTCGTGCGCGCCCGGTTGTTCGACATGTTCCCGCAGACGCGCCACCACGAGGTCATCGTGCTGCTGGAGCGGCGCTGACCCGCTCTCGGGTCGCGCTCAGACGCTCGCCATCGAACCGGTGAAGACGATGATCACGGCGAAGTAGCAGATGATGACGAGGATGATCGCGGCGAAGAGGATCGTGCCCACGATGCCCAGGATCCTGCCGATGGTGGCGTGCTCACGGTTGGTCCAGCCCGCCTGCGGGTCGGCGTCGATCTCCTGGAGGGCCTTGGCGCCGAGGATCCACGCGACGATGCCCAGGCCGGGGATCATGGTCAACCCGACGATCCCGAGGACGAGGGCCGCGGTGGCGTTCGCATGGTTGCGCGGTGCCGCCCACGGGGAGGGCGGGGTCTGCGGGGCGGGCTGGTTCGTCATGACCGGTCCACCGTAGGTCGCCGGGACGCGCCGCACCACGGGGAGCACTCCCCTTCGCCCCTCGGGTCGCTACTGTCGTGACGGCGGTCACCCCCGTCACCCCCTTCGACAGGAGAAGTTGATGCGAGCACTGGTCAAACCCCGACCGGGTCCCGGCCTGGAGCTGATGGACGTCCCCGAGCCCCACGCCGGTGACGACGAGGTCCGTGTCCGCGTGCTGCGGGCCGGCCTCTGCGGCACGGACCTGCACCTGCACGGCTGGGACGAGTGGGCGGCCGGCGCGGTCCCGCGGACCCCGCAGGTCATCGGTCACGAGTTCTACGGCGAGGTCGACGAGGTCGGCCGCTCCGTGACGAGCGTGCAGGTGGGAGACCGGGTCTCGGGCGAGGGCCACCTCGTGTGCGGCACCTGTCGCAACTGCCGCGCGGGCCGGCGCCACCTGTGCATCAACACGATCGGCATCGGGGTCAATCGTGACGGGGCCTTCGCCGACCACGTCGTCATCCCTGCGTCGAACGCGTGGGTGCACCACGACGACATCGACCCGGATCTCGGGGCGGTCTTCGACCCCCTCGGCAATGCCGTGCACACCACCTTGTCCTTCCCCCTCGCCGGCGAGGACGTCGTCATCACCGGCGCCGGACCGATCGGGGTCATGGCTGCAGCGGTCGCCCGTCACGTCGGAGCCCGCTACATCGCGGTCACCGACCTCTCCGACACGCGCCTCGAGCTGGCGAAGGGGGCCGGGGCCGACCTCCTCGTCAACGCCGCCCGCTCCGATCTCGGCCGGGCGATGCAGGAGCTGGGCATGAAGGAGGGCTTCGACGTCGGTCTCGAGATGTCCGGCGCTCCCCCGGCGGTCGCCGACATGCTCGACCACCTCAACCACGGCGGGCGCATCGCGATGCTCGGCCTGCCGACGGGTCCGTACCCCATCGACTGGGGCAAGGTCATCACCCACATGGTGACGATCAAGGGGATCTACGGCCGGGAGATGTACGACACCTGGTACACGATGAGCGCGATGCTCTCGACCTCATCCGTGCTGCGTGACGCCGTTTCCTCGGTCATCACCCACCGCTTCCCCGCGGAGCAGTGGGAGGACGCCTTCGCCACCGCCGCCTCGGGAGAGTGCGGCAAGGTCATCATGGACTGGAGCTGAACATGTACGCATTCAAGGACGATCTGAGCGCCACCCTGCAGCAGATCCGCGACGACGGGCTGTGGAAGGACGAGCGACAGCTGACGAGCCCGCAGCAGGCGCACATCACGACGACCAGGACGAGCGCGATCAACTTCTGCGCGAACAACTACCTCGGTCTCGCCGACCACCCCGATGTGCTCGCCGCCGCGTCGAGCGCCTTGCGGGAGTGGGGTTTCGGCATGGCGAGCGTGCGCTTCATCTGCGGCACCCAGGAGCAGCACACCCGGCTGGAGGGCGCGCTGTCCGACTGGTTCGGGACACAGGACACGATCCTCTACTCGAGCTGCTTCGACGCCAACGGCGGCGTCTTCGAGGTGCTCTTCGGCGAGGACGACGCGATCATCTCCGACGAGCTCAACCACGCCTCGCTCATCGATGGCATCAGGTTGAGCAAGGCCGCGCGCTACCGCTACCGCAACGCCGACATGGCCGATCTGCGGGCCCAGCTCGAGGCGGCGAAGGGGGCCCGGCGCACCGTGGTCGTCACCGACGGCGTCTTCTCCATGGACGGCTACCTCGCTCCCCTGGCCGAGATCTGCGACCTCGCCGAGGAGTTCGGCGCGATGGTCCTCGTCGACGACTCCCACGCGGTCGGGTTCATCGGCGAAGGGGGTGGCGGCACCCCCGAGGCGTGCGGCGTCGCCGACCGGGTCGACCTGCTCACCGGCACCCTCGGCAAGGCCCTCGGCGGTGCAAGCGGGGGCTACGTGGCCGGTCCGGCGGAGGTCGTCGCCCTGCTGCGGCAGCGCTCCCGCCCGTACCTGTTCTCCAATGCCGTCGCCCCGGTCGTCGCTGCCGGGTCGCTCGAGGCGATCCGGATCGCGCGGGGGTCCAATGAGGCGCGGGCGACATTGCGGCGCAACACCGCTCTCTTCCGTGAGCTGATGACGGAGGCCGGTTTCGAGCTGCTGCCCGGCGACCACCCGATCACGCCGGTGATGTTCCCCGGCGAGGACGGCGCGCGGCAGGCCTCCCAGATCGCGGACGCCATGCTCGAGCACGGCGTCTACGTCATCGCCTTCTCCTACCCGGTCGTGCCCAAGGGGCGGGCCCGCATCCGCGTCCAGCTCTCGGCGGCGCACAGCGAGGAGGACGTGCGCACCTGCGTCGCCGCCTTCGTGGCCGCCCGGACCGAGGTCCTCGGTGAGGGCTGACCCTCTTCGTCATCGGGACGCTGCGCACGACCAGCGATAGGCTCCGGTCCCCACTGCCTCCGGAAGGAACTTCTCCATGTCACGCGAACTCGTCTACACCGGCTTCATGTCACTCGATGGGGTCGTGGACTCCCCCGGCGGGACGGCTGAGGGGCACCGCAGCGGTGGGTGGGTCGCGGACCCACCGTTCGTGCCCGAGGCGTTCGCGTTGAAGGCGGAGGAGCTCGCCGACACGACGGCACTGATGTTCGGCCGCCGCAGCTACGAGGTCTTCGCGCCGTACTGGCGCGAATCGGCCGACCACGCCGCCTACCAGGACCTGCCGAAGTATGTCGTCTCCAGCACGCTGACCGAGGACGCGCTCGTCGACGGGTGGGGTCCGACCACGGTGCTGCGCACCGCGGAGGACGTCGCCGCGCTGAAGGCCGGCGAGGGTGGGGGCATCTTCATCCACGGCAGCGCCGAGCTGGCCCGCCGGCTCTCGGACGCAGACCTGATCGACCGGTACAACTTGTTGGTGTTTCCCGTCCTCCTCGGTGCCGGGAAGAGCATCTTCAGCACGGCGGACCGGGACAAGCACAACCTCGTCCTCCGGGAGTCGGCGGCCTACTCCAACGGGGTGGTCAAGGTCGTCTACGAGGTGCGGCGCTGATCCCCTCGGAGGCAGTGGCGGCACGCTGACGGGCACCAAGGGGTGACCTCGGCAGACGGATGAGTCGCCGACGGTGCGCCCGTGCGCGGTTCTCGGGACCCGTAGCGGGTCTATGGTGGGAGGCCTACACGGGGGTGAGGCGTATGTCAGCAGCCGTGGGTGCCGATGGGGTGGACGGGGCCTACCCCAGTCCCCGCCGGGCGCCGTGGCCCGGTTTCGCCCTGGCGGCTGATGCCGCGGTGCAGCACCTGGACGAGCGCTTCGACCTCGACCTGTGGATGGTGACCCATGTCGTGGGTGACCAGCAACGGGTGGTGGCCGCTGCCGGTCACTGGGCAGAGCTGGCCCGGCCGGGTACGGATTTCTCCTGGTCGCAGTCCTTCTGCCTGTCGATGGTCGAGCAGCGCGGGCCGATGCTGGCACCCGATGTCCTGGAGTTCCCGGGGTACGCAGCACTGGTGACCGGGATCCTCTCGCGGGTGCGGGCCTACGTCGGGGTGCCGTTGGAGGGGGACGCCGGCGCCTTCTTCGGCACGCTGTGCGCCTTCGCCGACCGCCGCCAGACCGATGCTCCCGCAGAGCTGCTCGGCGTGGTCGAGCTGGTGGGCCAGATGCTCTCCACGATCCTCGCGCACGAGCAGGTGGCTGCCGCCCGCTCCCACGAGGCGGCGATGGCCTATGCGATGGCCGAGCGGGACCATCGCACCGGGTTGTTCAACCGCCGCGGCTGGCAGGCCGCGCTGGCCCGTGAGGACCAGCGCATCGGGCGGTACGGCACGCGCGCCGGAGTCGTGTCGCTCACGGTCGGCTCTCCCGACCGGGCCGACGACACCACGAGCCCGATCGACGAGGACCTGCTGCAGCGCTGCACCCAGGTGTTGACCGCCACCGCTCGGCCCGGCGATGTGCAGGCACGTCTGGAGATGGGTGAGTTCGCCATCCTCGCGATCGAGTGCAACTTCCGCTGTCTGCAAGCCCTGCAGGCCCAGCTACGGGTGGGTCTGCGCTCGGCCGGGGTGCCGGTCGGGGTCGGTGTGGCAGCCCGCCGCGTGGGTGAGGACCTGGCCCAGACCCACGCTCGCGCGATCATGCTCTCCGATCAGCACCGCCGCCAGTCCAGGCGCGGTTGACCCCGTCCGGGCGACGTCACTCGAAGGGGGCCGGGTCCCCGGCTCCGTGGCGAGCGATCTCGGCGACCTCCCCCGAGAGGTCGACGACCGTCGTCGGCTCCGTGCTCACCTCACCGGCGTCGATGACGACGTCGACCTGGTGGTCGAGCGCCTCCTTGACGTCCCAGCCGAAGGTCGGGGTGCGCTCCTCCCCCGGCAGCAGGAGCGTCGAGGTGAGCAGCGGATCACCCAGACCCGCCAGGAGCGCGTGGGTGAGCGGGTTGTCCGGGATGCGCACGCCGACGGTCTTCTTCTTCGAGTGCAGGAGACGGCGGGGCACCTCCTTGGTCGCGGGCAGGATGAAGGTGTACGGCCCCGGGGTCGCCGCCTTGACCGCGCGGAAGACGGCGTTGTCGACATGGACGAGCTGCCCGAGCTGGGCGAAGTCGGCACACAGCAGCGTGTAGTGGTGTCGGTCGTCGAGGCGGCGGATGTCGCGGATGCGGTCCTTGATCTCCTGGTCGTCCAGGCGGCCGCCGAGGGCGTAGCCGGAGTCGGTGGGGAAGGCGACGAGCGCCCCCTCCCGCAGTCGTTCGACGACCTGGGCGACGGTGCGTGGCTGGGGGTTGTCCGGGTGGACTTCGACGAAGGTGGCCATGAGGCCACCCTAGGACCCGGACGCCCCGCGTGGGCGCAGTTCCCCGGCGAGGTCGCCGACGAGCGCCTTCGCCGTCCGGCCGACGCCGATGAGGGTGGCCGACGCCGGTCCGGTCCAGTCGCCGTAGCCGATGAAGGACACGCGCGGATCCCGCACCGACCGGTGACCCTCCACCTCGGGGATCCCCCGGGAGGTGCGCAGGCCGAGCGAGCGAAGGTGGCGCAGCGCCGGGCGGAATCCCGTGCACCAGATCACCGCATCGAGGTCGAGGTGGTCACGTCCGATGACCGCCCCGGTCGGGGTCATCCGGTCGAACATCGCCCGCAGCCGCAGGGCCCCCTTCGCCCGGGCCTCGCGCACCCGGGGAAGCGCGACGACGTTGCCCACGAAGGCGGCCTCCGCCTCGTCCGGCTGCGTCAGACGGGCGGTGGCCTGGGCGAAGAGGTGCCGCCCGTCGACGTCATCGGGCAGGAACCGCAGCCGGCGGGCGGAGACGAGGGAGACCTGCGCGGCATGGTCGACGAGGTCGGCCGTGATCTGCACCCCGGAGTTGCCGCCGCCGACCACGGCCACCCGCTGCCCGGCGAAGTCCTCCGGGCCCCGGTAGTGGGCGCTGTGGATCTGGCGTCCGCCGAAGGACCGCGCCCCCTCGACCTGCGGGACGAAGGGGGCCGACCACGTCCCGGTCGCATTGATGACGTGTCGTGCCCGCAGCAGACCGCGGTCGGTGACCACGTCGAGGCATTCGTCACCCGAGTGGACGTCCTGCACGGTCACTGGCCGCTCAACGGGGAGTGCGTACCGGCGCTCGTACGCCGCCAGGTAGCTCAGGGCGTGGTCGACCGGAGGGAAGGCGTCCGGGTGGCTCGGCATGGGCCACCCGGGAAGGGAGGAGTGGGCCGACGAGGAGAAGAGCCGCAGCGACGGCCAGGTCGACTGCCAGGCGCCACCCGGCGAGGAGTGGCGATCGAGGATCAGGTGGTCGAGGCCGGCTCGACGCAGGTGGTAGCCACAGGCGAGCCCCGCCTGGCCTGCTCCGATGACGGCGACGGCGACGTCAGCGCGCATCCCGAGCTAGGCGTCCTCTGCGGTCATGGTCACCGGGACACCGATCTGGACGGTGCGCGAGACCGTGCAGAGCCGGTCGCGGGACTGGGCCACCGAGCGGGGCAGTGCACTGCGGGCGGCATCTCCCCCTTCGCCCTCGGGGAAGGCGACCCGGAAGGTCACCGCGAGGTCGCTCAGGTGGTTGCCGTCCTCGGGCGTGGAGACCTTCTCCCCCTCCGCGAGGACGGTGAAGGACTCGGGCTCGGCGCGGCGGGAGGTGATGTAGTCGACGTCCACGGAGCTGCACCCGGCGAGCGCCGCGAGCAGCAGCTCGACGGGCGTGAAGTCCTCGGTGCCGCCGTCCCCGATGGTGATCGTGCCGCCGCGGGCGTTGCGCAGCTCGTAGCGGCCCAGCTCGAGGCGGGTCAGCTCCACGCCGCGGTGGCCGGGACCGGTGCCACCGGTCGTCTCGTCGGGGGGTGTCGATGCATCGGCGTCCATGTGGCTCAGGGTAGTGGCCAGGTGTGGACCGGGTCGTTGCGGTGCATGTGCTCGCTGTACAGCCCGACCATCGCGGCGAGGGCCTCGGACCGGTCCATGCCGCCCTTCTCGAGATGACGCACGCACTCGGTCTGCCACACCGCGCCGTTGACGCCCGAGGTGCACCGTCCCTCGATGACGTCGAGGTAGCGGGTGATGACGCTGCCCGCGACTCCCCAGTCCTCGAGACCACTGCGCGCCATCGGCAGCAGATGCCGCAGCGTGAGCTCGTCGGCGCCGACCTGGCCGAGCCCCGGCCAGTAGAGCCGGGCCCGCAGCCCGTCCCTCGCCGCTGCCTCGAAGTTCGCCTGGGCGGCGGGGAAGGACATCTGGGTCCACACCGGACGGTCCTCGGCCGCCAGGGTGCGCACCACGCCGTAGTAGAAGGCGGCGTTGGCGAGGACGTCGATGATCGTCGGACCGGCCGGGAGGACGCGGTTCTCCACCCGCACGTGCGGTCGACCGTTGCCGGGGTCGTAGATCGGGCGGTTCCACCGGTAGACGGTGCCGTTGTGGAGGTTGAGCTCACCGAGGTCGGGTGTGCCGCCGGCGTCGAGCACCGCGACCGGGTCCTCGTCGGTGGTCTCGGCGAGCAGCGCCGGGAAGTAGCGCACGTTCTCCTCGAAGAGGTCGAAGATCGAGGTGATCCACCGTTCGCCGAAGAACACGCGCGGTCGCACCCCCTGGTTCTTCAGCTCGATCGGTCGGGTGTCCGTGGCCTGGGAGAAGACCGCGATGCGGGTCTCGTCGTGCAGGCGGCGCCCGAAGAAGAAGGGCGAGTTCGCGGCGAGGGCGATCTGCGGCGCCGAGATCGCCTGGGCGGCATTCCAGTGGTCGGCGAACTGACTGGGTCCCACCTGCAGGTGCAGCTGGACGGAGGTGCAGGCGGACTCGGGGGCGATGGAGTCGGCGAAGGTGTGCAGCCGCTCCCCCGTCGGGCCCTCGAGGTCGATGACCACGTCCTCACCACGGGCGATGAAGATCGAGTCGTTGAGCGCGGTGTACCGGTTGTTCCGGCTGATCCACTCCCCCTGGAAGTGCTCCGGCCGGATCGTCGGCAGGATGCCGATCGGGACGATCCGCGCTCCCCGCTCCCGCGCCAGGGCATCGGCCCGGTTGAGGGAGGTGCGCAGGCTCTCCTCGAGCTGCAGCGCCGACTCCCCCGGAAGGGGGCGTGGCGCGACGTTGAGCTCGATGTTGAACTGTGCGAGCTCGGTCTGGTACTCCGGATCGGCGATCGCCTCGAGCACCTCGTCGTTGACGAAGGCCGGCTGGTTGTCCTCGTCGACGAGGTTGAGCTCGATCTCCAGCCCGGTGAGGGGCACCGCGTCGTCGAAGACGCTCTCGGCGAGCATCCGCTCGAAGACGTCGAGGTTCTGCCGCACCTTTTCCCGGTAACGCTGCCGCTCCTCGCGCGAGTAGCTCTGCGCGGTGACTTCCTTGCCCATGACTCCACCTCTCGCCGGGGGTCGGCTGGCTCGAATCTACCCACGGTTGCCTGCTGGGGACAGATCAGACCGTGGTCGGATGCGAACAGCGCCGTTGCGCGCCGACGAAGGGGTGTCGTGCCACGGTGTTGTCGGTGCTCCCTCATAGCGTGGGGAACATGAAGTTGATCCACACCTCCGACTGGCACCTGGGCCGTTCCTTCCACGGGGTGGGCCTGCTCGGTGCGCAGGCGGCGTACGTGGATCATCTCGTCGAGACCGTCCGCGCCGAGTCCGTCGATGCGGTGCTCGTGTCCGGCGATGTCTACGACCGTGCACTGCCGCCCCCGGACGCGGTCGCGGTCCTGTCCGACGCGGTCACCCGCCTCATCGACGCGGGCTCTGCGGTGATCATCTCCAGCGGAAACCACGACTCGGCGATCCGGCTGGGCTTCGCCTCCGACCTGCTGTCCAGGGCGGGGCTGCACATCCGCTCCGATGCCGACTCGATCGGGTCGCCGGTGCTCGTCGGCGACGCCGCGGTCTACCCGGTCCCCTACCTCGAGCCCGCGGCCTCGTCGGTGACCCGGGCACTCGGGGTCGAGGGTCGCACGCACACCGCCGTCCTCGGTGCCGCCATGGACCGCGTGCGCGCCGACGCCGCGACGAGAGGGCCGCAGACCATCGCCATGGCCCACTGCTTCGTGGGTGGTGGGGCGAGCAGTGACTCCGAGCGGGACATCGCGACCGGTGGCGTGGCCATGGTCCCGGCGAGCACCTTCGACGGGGTCGCCTATGCCGCCCTAGGGCACCTCCACGGTGCCCAGCAGGTCCACGAGCGGGCCCGCTACAGCGGCTCCCCGGTCGCCATGTCCTTCAGCGAGACCCGGCACACCAAGGGGTCGTTGCTGCTCGATCTCGATGCCGCGGGCGGGGTCCACGTCGACCTCGTCGAGGCTCCGGTGCTCCGGCCTCTCGCGCGGGTCCGGGGCACTCTCGAGGAGGTGCTGCGGGCCCCGGAGCATGCCGTCGCCGAGGAGGCGTGGGTGCAGGTCACGCTCACCGACGCGGTCCGACCGGTCGGCGCCCTGGAGCAGCTCTCCCGACGCTTCCCGCACGTGCTCCAGCTGCAGTTCGACCCGCAGGGCGGGGTCGTCCCGGTGCGCAGCTACGCCACCCGGATCGCCCGGCGTGAGCCGCTGGAGGTGTGCTGCGACTTCGTCGCCGACGTGCGTCACGGCGCCGCGGCCGACGAGGAGGAGACCCGGCTCCTGCAGGGCGCGCTCGAGGCCGGGCGCGCAACCCGCGACGGGCGTGAGGACGAGGGACGCGCCCGCCGCCGGAGTGCGGCATGAGGCTGCACCGGCTGACGGCCACGGCCTTCGGCCCCTTCGCCGACGAGGTGGACCTCGACCTGGAGGCGATCAGCACGGCCGGCCTCTTCCTCATCCACGGGCCCACCGGGTCCGGCAAGACCAGTCTCCTCGACGCGATCTGCTTCGCCCTCTACGCCAACGTCCCGGGCGATCGTCAGTCGACGACGCTGCGCAGCCACCATGCCGCGCCCGCGCAGCCGACCGTCGTCACCCTCGAGCTGACCCTCGCCGGTCGCCGGTTGCACCTCACCCGCAGCCCGGCCCACGAGCGCCCCAAGAGGCGGGGCACGGGTACGACCACCGAGCAGGCTCGTGTCCAGCTCGAGGAGTTCGTCGACGGTGGCTGGACCACGCTCAGCTCCCGGGTCGACGAGACGGCCCGGATCCTCGACGACCTCCTCGGCATGGCCCTCGACCAGTTCCGCCGGGTGGTGATGTTGCCCCAGGGCGACTTCGCCGCCTTCCTCCGGGCGAGCGACGAGGAGCGAAGGGAGGTGCTCGAGCGACTCTTCGACGTCACCGACTTCGTCGCTGTCGAGCAGCACCTGGTCGAGCGCCGCCAGCAGGCGCAGACGCTCCTGACCGGACTGCGCTCTGGCCTCGCCGGCCACACGCTCCGGCTCGAGGAGCTCCTCGCCGAGACCGACGCACCGCTGCCCGAGCTGGAGACCCCGCTCGGCGAGCTCGCCACCGATGAGCTGCTCGCAGCGGTCCGCGACATCGACACCACGCTCGAGACCCGCGCCTCCGAGGTCATGGCCTTCGTCGACCGCGCCCAACGACGCGCGAGCGCCGCTCGGTCCGCCCTCGACTCCGGCAAGCGCAGCGAGGAGCTGCGGCGGCGCGGCACGCGGGCGCAGACCACCCTCGACCAGCTGGCCGAGGCCGCGGACGAGCACGCCGCCACCCGACGAGGCCTGGCCCGAGCCCGCGATGCCGCGACCGTCCTCCCCCACGTCGAGGCGCTGCGTCGTGCCCGACGGGCGGTGTCCACTGCAGAGGCGGCCCACGACGCCGCGGTGGCAGCCCTGCCCCGCGCCCCGCAGGATGCCGATCTGGTGGAGCTGCGGGACCAGCTGGCTCGGGATGATGAAGGGCTGGGGGTGGCCCGGCACGAGGTCGACGCGCTGGCTCGGATGCGGGCGGAGGTGCCACCGGCTGCTGCCCTCGTGTCGGAGCGCAGCGCGGGTATCGAGTCCGCGTCGAGCGCGCTCGCCACGGCCCGGGAGCGGGCCGACGAGGTGCGTGGGGCCCGGCAGGACGTCGCGGCCGCACAGGATCGTCTGGGCGTGATCACCCCGCTGCTCACCCTGGTGTCCGCTCTCTCGACGGCCCGATCGAGGGTGGACGAGGCCGAGGCCGAGGCCCGCCGCACCACCGATGCCCGCCAGGCCGCGCAGCAGCAGAGCCTCGACCTGCGCGAGCGGGTGCAGCAGCTGGTCCAGCAGCGGCTGGACACCATGGCCGGTGAGCTGGCGAGCCAGCTCACCGATGGCGAGGCCTGCAGCGTCTGTGGTGCGCTGGAGCACCCGGCGCCCGCGCGGGCGAGCGGGCAGGTCAGTCCGGACCAGATCGATGCGGCCTCGGCCGAGGCCACGGCTGCCGAGGCCACCCTCGACCGGACCCGTGCCGTGGACGAGAGCGCCGCCTCCCGGCTCGAGTTGGCCCGTGCCCGCGTGACGGACCTCGAGTCCCAGCTCCGCGGTGACGCGTCCCCCCTCGGCGCAGAGCTGGTCGCCAGCGCCGACCTCTCGGCGGGTCTCGCCCAGCTGTCCAGTGAGCGTGAGGCACTCGTGGCGGTCACCGACCGGCACGAGTCCGTCGAGCAGGCCCTGTCCGCGTCCGAGGCCGGGGTGACTCAGGCCGAGACGGCCCTCGGCGAGGCCGAGACAGCCCTCGCCGAGGCCACCGCGCGGCGGGATCGACTCACGGAGGAGATCGGAGCGGGCACCACCCGGCTGGCGGAGGCGATCACCGCCCACGACGACGGCTGCGCCTGCCGGGAGCTGCTCGACGCCCCCTCGCCGTCCTGGGGGCCGCACGCCGTCGACACGGTGCTCGAGGAGGCCGTGCGTCGTCACCGCGTCGTCCTCGAGGCGGTCCGGACGATCACCACCTCCGGGGACGCACTGGAGCGCACGACCACGACGCGCGACGAGGTCGTCGAGCTGCTCGATCGGGCCCTGACCGAGCGGGACTTCGAGGACGCGGAGGCCGTGGAGGCTGCCGCCCTGGACCGGCGCGTCATGGCCGACCTGGAGGACCGGGTCGCCGAGCACGAGCGACGGCTGGCCTCGGCCGAGTCCGTGCTCGAGGAGCCCGACGTCGTCGCCGCCCTGGCCGACGATCCGGTGGACCTCACGGCACTCCGGACCGCCGCGGACCGGACCCGCCACGAGGCAGACCTCGTCGGCCGGCGGCAGGCCTCGGCCCAGACCGTCCTGCGCCAGTTCACCGCCGTCCGGGACCACATCGACCGCTCCTGCGCCGAGCTCGGCCCCGCACTCGAGGAGGCAGAGCTCGTCACCCGGATGAGCGCCCTCGTCACCGGGACCAGCACCGACAACGACAAGCGGATGCGACTGTCGACCTATGTCCTCGCGGCCCGGCTGGAGCGGATCGTCGAGCTCGCCAACGAGCGGTTGTTGGACATGGCGGACGGGCGCTACGAGCTGGGCCACCACGACGCCGCCGGCCGTGGCCGTCGTCGCGGCGGGCTCGGGCTGCTCGTCCGTGACCTGTGGACCGGACAGGAGCGTCCGACCGAGACGCTGTCCGGCGGTGAGTCCTTCACCGCCTCGCTGGCCCTCGCCCTCGGACTCGCCGATGCCATCCGTGAGGAGTCCGGCGGTCAGGAGTTCGGCATCCTCTTCGTCGACGAGGGCTTCGGCAGCCTCGACCAGGACAGCCTGGAGCAGGTCCTCGACATGCTCGATCGGCTCCGCGACGGGGGGCGTACCGTCGGCGTCGTCAGCCACGTCACCGAGATGCGCACACGCATCCCCACCCAGGTGCGCATCGACAAGACGCCGCACGGGTCGAGCGTGCAGGTCCTCGGCGACCTCGCCGTCGACGTCGCCTGACGGGCCCCCCTTCGCGCTCAACATGACAAACCTCGGGTTCGCAAGGGTTTAAAAGCCTTGCGAACCCGAGGTTTATCGGGTCACCCGATAAACGTGGGGCTCAGCTGATCTCGGCGAGCTCCTCCGGCGACGGGCAGGAGCACACGAGGTTGCGATCGCCATAGGCACCGTCGATGCGGGCCACCGGCGGCCAGTACTTGTCCGCGGAGTCGACACCGACCGGGAAGACCGCGGACTCGCGGTCGTACGGGCGGTCCCACTCCCCCACCAATGAGGCGGCAGTGTGCGGGGCCTGTCGCAGCAGGGAGGTGGTGACGTCCTCCCCCTTCGCCACCGCGTCGATCTCCCCGCGGATGGCGATCATCGCGTCGCAGAAACGATCGATCTCCCCCTTGTCCTCCGACTCCGTCGGCTCGACCATGAACGTGCCCGCGACCGGGAAGCTCATCGTCGGTGCGTGGAAGCCGTAGTCGATGAGGCGCTTGGCGACATCGTCCACCGTGACACCGGTCTGCCCGGTCAGCTCCCGCAGGTCGATGATGCACTCGTGGGCGACGATGCCGCCCGGGCCCGCGTAGAGCACCGGGAAGTGCTCCCCGAGACGCGCCGCCACGTAGTTGGCGTTGAGCACGGCGAGCTGCGTGGCCCGGCTCAGGCCGGCGCCACCCATGAGGCGCACGTAGGCCCAGGAGATCGGGAGGATGCCGGCCGACCCGTAGGGAGCGGCACTGATCGGGCCGACCCCACTGGCGGGACCGGCGGCCGCCGCCAACGGGTGGTTCGGCAGGTACGGGGCGAGGTGCTCGCGCACCGCGACCGGGCCCACGCCGGGACCACCACCACCGTGGGGGATGCAGAAGGTCTTGTGCAGGTTGAGGTGGCTGACATCGGCACCGAAGGCGCCCGGCTGGGCCAGACCGACGAGCGCGTTGAGGTTCGCGCCGTCCACGTAGACCTGACCACCGGCGTCGTGGACCAGCCCGCACAGCTCGCTGATCGTGTCCTCGAAGACCCCGTGCGTGCTGGGGTAGGTCACCATGATCGCCGCGAGGCCGTCCCGGTGCTGCTCGACCTTCGCCCGCAGGTCGTCCATGTCGATGTCGCCGCCCTCGGCGGTCTTGACGACGACGACCTTCATCCCGGCCATCACCGCGGACGCGGCATTGGTGCCGTGCGCGCTGGCGGGGATGAGACAGATGCGTCGCTGCTCCTGCCCCTGGGCGGCGTGGTGGGCGCGGATCGCGAGCAGGCCGGCCAGCTCGCCCTGGGAGCCGGCGTTCGGCTGCAACGAGACGGAGTGGTAGCCGGTGATGTCGCTGAGCCACCCGCTGAGCTGATCCACCAGCTCGCGGATGCCCACCGTCTGCTCGTCCGGAGCGAAGGGGTGCAGCCCGGCGAACTCCGGCCAGGTGATCGCGGCCATCTCCGTCGTGGCATTGAGCTTCATCGTGCACGAGCCCAGCGGGATCATGCCGCGATCGAGTGCGAAGTCCCGGTCGGACAACCGACGCAGGTAGCGCAGCATCGCGGTCTCGCTGCGGTGGCTGTGGAAGACCGGGTGGGTGAGGTACTCGCTCGTGCGCAGCAGCGCCGCGGGCCAGTCGGGGGTCACTCGTGGGGCGTGCGAGGCGTCGACCTCGTGCTCGTCCACTCCCCCGCGACGCGCGCCGAGGGCCCCGGCGACCGCAGCGACCTCGCTCGGGTCCGTGGTCTCGTCCACGGACAGCAGGACGGTGTCCTCGTCGTGGCGCCAGATGTTCACCCCGGCCTCGCGGGCAGCGGCCACGGCGGCATCCGCACCACCGGGGAGCGTGACGCGCAGCGTGTCGAAGAAGGGCGCGTCGCTGACCGCGATGTCGGCCTCGCGCAGCTGCGTGGCCAGGCCGACGGCCGTGCCGTGCACCCGCTCGGCGATCGCCCGCAGCCCGTCGGGGCCGTGGTAGACGGCGTACATCGAGGCCATCACGGCCAGCAGGACCTGCGCGGTGCAGATGTTGCTCGTCGCCTTGTCGCGGCGGATGTGCTGCTCGCGGGTCTGGAGCGCGAGCCGGTAGGCCGCCCGGCCCTCGGCGTCGACGGAGACGCCGACCAGGCGTCCCGGCAGGGTGCGCTCCAGCCCGGCGCGCACGCACATGTAACCGGCGTGCGGACCGCCGAAGGCCATCGGCACACCGAAGCGCTGGGTCGTGCCGACGGCGACGTCGGCACCCCACTCGCCGGGCGCGGTGAGCAGGGTGAGGGCGAGCAGGTCGGCGGCGGCGGTGACGAGCGCCCCGACCTCGTGGGCGGCCGAGGCGAGGGCGGCCCAGTCCTGGATCGTCCCGTCGGCCGCCGGGTACTGCACGAGCACACCGAAGACCTCGCGGTCCCCGGCGGCGGCGCGCAGCCCCTCGGCCGTGGTCACGGCGGCCAGATCGGCTCCGACCACGTCGATCCCCAGAGGCACGGCCCGGGTGTCGATGATCGCCCGGGTCTGCGGGAAGACCTGGTCGTCGACGAGCAGGACAGCGTCCTTGCCGACCTTGCTCGAGCGCCGCATCACGGTCATCGCCTCGGCGGCAGCCGTGCCCTCATCCAGCAGGGACGAGCCCGAGGTCTGCAGGCCGGTGAGGTCGGCAACCATGGTCTGGAAGTTCAGCAGTGCCTCGAGCCGGCCCTGACTGATCTCGGGCTGGTACGGCGTGTACGCCGTGTACCACGCCGGGTTCTCGAGGACGTTGCGCTGCACGACGGCCGGCGTGACCGTCCCGTAGTAGCCCAGTCCGATCATCGAGGTGAGCACGGTGTTCTTCGCGGCGAGGGCGCGCAGCTCCTCGATGACGGCCAGCTCGCTCGGTGCGGCATCGATGGCCAGGGCATCCGTCTGGCGGATCGCGGCAGGAACGGCCGCGTCGCACAGGGCGTCGAGGGAGGTCTGCCCGACGACCTCGAGCATCTGCTCGACATCGTCCTCGCGCGGACCGATGTGGCGACCGACGAAGTCGGACAGGGGGGACGAGGTGCTCATGAGGCTCCCTTGGACACGATGGGGTACAAAGCCAGCCTCCCCTTCTGTCACGTGTGGACGCTCCAGAGGTGCCTGATCCACGAGGTCCTTGGCGCCTGAGAGGTTCCGGGGAGATTTGCCCCTTCGGCGCCCCGAGCACGCTCGGGGACTCTCCCTCGTGGGGTGAGCAGCGACGTCAGGCTATCAGCGTGCGTGCTGCGTGGCCTCGCTCAGGCCAGCTTGGCGCGGCGCCGGGCGGAGAGCTCGTCGCCGGCGACATCGGTGGGCTCACCCTGGTCCATGCGCTCACTGGGGATCTCCAGGAGCGAACCCTCGACCTCGCGCCAGACGCGACCGACGGCGATACCAAAGACGCCCTGACCCCCCTGGACGAGGTCGATGACCTCGTCGGCGGAGGTGCACTCGTAGACGGACGCCCCGTCGCTCATGAGCGTGATCTGGGCCAGGTCCTCGACACCTCGCTCGCGCAGGTGCTGGATGGCCACCCGGATCTGCTGCAGCGAGACCCCGGTGTCGAGCAGGCGCTTGACGACCTTGAGCACGAGGATGTCGCGGAACCCGTAGAGACGCTGGCTGCCGGAGCCGGCAGCACCGCGCACGGCGGGCTCGACGAGCCCGGTACGGGCCCAGTAGTCCAGCTGGCGATAGGTGATCCCTGCGGCGCTGCACGCGGCAGGACCGCGGTAGCCGATGTCCTCGGAGAGCTCGGGCAGGTCGTCGTCGAAGAGCACGCCCTGAGTTCGGACACCGGTCCGACCCTCATCGTTCGTGGCGTCCACAACGCCCTCCTGCCTCACCGTGGTCCCCGGTCGGGACCGGATGGGAAATTGCACCGATGTGATCCGGTGCTGTCGTCGACGCTACGGCGGCACACCGGGGGCGTCAAACACCCCCACGGGGTTGGTCCCCCGCGTGTCGGTCACGATCAGGTCGCGCAGCAGGGCTGCCCGGTGCCCCGGGGGGCAGTCCGCCCCGGGCCTCAGCCCATCGCTCCGGGCTCCTCGAAGTCCTCCGGGGAGACGTCGTCGAGGAACTCCTTGAACTTGGCCACCTCGTCCTCCTCCTCGTCGGAGGACTCGATCCCGACCTCGTCGAGGACCTGGTCGGTGGCGACGATCTCGGCGCCCGTGCGCAGGGCCAGGGCCACCCCGTCGGAGGTTCGGGCGGAGATCTCCGTCGAGTCGTCGAGGACGAGGGTCGCGTGGAAGACACCTTCGAGCACGGCATCGATCCGCACCGTGACGAGCTCTCGTCCGACGGAGGCGATGACGTCGACGAGCAGGTCGTGCGTCAGTGGTCGCGGGGGCTCGACACCCTCCTGGGCGTAGGCGATCGCGGTGGCCTCCGCCGCGCCGATCCAGATCGGCACGTGCCGACCCCCGTCGCGCTCACGCAGGAGCACGATCGGTTGGGAGGTGGGCATCTCCACACGGACACCGAGGACGTCGAGCGGTTTCACCCTCCTACCGTATCCCCCGCGCCGGGTCCGCCGGGTCAGGCGTCCGGCTGCAGTCCCCGACGCAGCAGGGCGACGTGCAGCTGGAGGCAGTCCTCGATGATCTGACGGGTCACCGTCTCGTCGTCGAGTCCCTGGCTGCCGGCCTCCCGGCCGCGGAGCGCCTGCTGCCCGAGGACGTGATCGGCCAGGCCGAGCTCTCGCTCCGCCGCGCTCTTGAAGGGCCGCAGGTGCCGCACGTCGATGCCGGCGCCGACGAGCGACCCGGCGGCCCGGGCCACCCCGAGGTCGCCCTCGTCGAAGTGCTCCTGGTTCTTCGGCAGCAACCCGTAGGAGACGAGCTCGCGGAAGGTCGTCGTGTCGATCTCCGCGGCACGCTGCAGCTCGATGGCGGTGAGGCGAAGGGGGCGTGACCCCGCCGTGGCCGGTCCGAGCCGCTCGTGGTGGCCGGGCGTCGCCGCCGGCGGGGCGGACTCCCCGTCGTCCGAGACGGTCAGGCCCCGGTCCATGGCGTCGAGCCGCTCACGGATGACCTTGAGGGGCCAGAAGCGGTCGCGCTGCGCGGTCAGGACGAACCGGAGCCGCTCGATGTCGTCCGTGGAGAACTTCCGGTACCCCGACGCCGTGCGCGTCGGGGTGACCAGGCCTTCGGACTCGAGGAAGCGGACCTTGCTGATGGTGACATCGGGAAAGTCGTCCTCGAGCCGCGCGACCACGACGCCGATCCCGACGTGCTCGGCGGGCACCGTCAGCTGGTCGAGGCGCTGGCGTAGTACACGAGGCGGAACTTGCCGATCTGCACCTCGTCACCCGTACGCAGCGCGACCTGGTCGATCCGCTCCTTGTTGACATAGGTCCCGTTGAGGGAGCCGACGTCGCGCACGGCGAAGCCCTGCTCCTCGCGCGCGAAGACGGCGTGCTTGCGCGAGACGGTCACGTCGTCGAGGAAGATGTCGCTCTTCGGTCCCCGGCCGGTGGTGACCTCGGCGTCGTCCAGGAGGAAGCGGGCTCCGGTGTTGGGGCCGCGGAGCACGATGAGCAGAGCGGTGCCGGGTCGCAGCGCGTCGACGGTTGCCTGCTCGTCACGACTCAGGTGGTAGTCGGAGTCCGGCACGTCGGCGGGGGCGCCGGAGCCGATCCCGGTGAACTGCTGCGTCGCCGGGTCCTGTCGTGCGGGCTGGTCCTCATCGTTGCCGCTCATCCAGCACTCCCTCCTATCGTGTCGGAACATCAGACTACGTGACCGGCACCTCACCGGTGCCGGCCCTGTCACACCTGGCTCAGCCGATCTCGGCGCGGTAGGCCTCGACGTCGAGCAGGGTCGAGGTGTCAGCGCCGTCGGCCAGCTGGAGCTCGTACATCCAGCCCTCGGTGTACGGGGCGGAGTTGACGAGCTCCGGGGCCGCGTCGAGGGCCTCGTTGACGGCCGTGATGGTCCCGGCGAGCGGTGCGTAGAGGTCACTGACGGACTTCGTCGACTCCACCTCACCGCAGGAGTCGCCCACCTCGACGGTGTCCCCGACCGACGGGAGGCTGACGTACACGACATCCCCGAGAGCGTCCTGCGCGTAGTGGGTCACGCCCACCCGCACCGCGCCGGACTCGGTCGTGCGTACCCACTCGTGGTCGCTGGTGTACCGAAGGTCCTCGGGATAGGTCGCGTCGCTCATCGTTCTCCTTCGTGGGCCCGTCAGTTCGAGCCGTCGGTCGGCTCCGGGTCGGGCTGAGCGTAACGAGGCGGGGAATTGGAGTGCAATGCCTCGACGTTGATCGAGTCGAACTCGCGGATGGTCACCTCTCCGCCCTTGCTCCGGACCGACTCCGAGACACCACCGGGGATCTCCATCGCGGCGCTCATCGTCTGCGGGTCGCCGATGACGGTGAAGCGGTAGGGCGACGTGAGGGAGCGGCCGTCGGCGGTGACCCCGTCGTCGTCGCTGAACCACGTGCTGGCGACGATCCGCACGTTCCCCACCTGCATGGCCTCGGCGCCGGCATCGCGCAGCTCCTGGACCGCGTCCAAGAGCGTGGCCGCGTCGACGTCGCCGTCCTCGTCGGTGATGGTCAGGGTGATCCCCGGCCCGGTGGCTCGCTCCGTGCCCGAGAGGATGCCCAGGGTGTCGGCCCGCTCCTGGGCGGCGGCGATGGCCTCGGGCGAGTTGTCCTCGCTCGAGGCCAACTCGTCGCGGGTGGACTCCAGCTCGGCGATCTCGTCGTCGAGACGATTGCCGTTCTGGGTGACGTCGTCGAGGATGCGCACGAGCTCGTCCTGACGCAGGTCCTCCAGGCCCTGCGCCTGGGTCTGGCGCACCTGCGTGGCGATGGCGAAGCCGAGCAGGCAGGCCAGCAGCACCGCGAAGGCATTGGCCCGCGTCAGCCGGGGACGGGCCATGAGATAGACCCGCCGCCAGGGGCCCACGTCGCTGCTCATGCCCGGAAGAGGTGTCGGCGGATGGAGGCGACGTTGGAGAAGATCCGTACGCCGAGGACGACGACGACACCGGTGGACAGCTGCGACCCGACGCCCAGCTGGTCACCGAGGAAGACGATGAAGGCGGCCACGAGCACATTGGACAGGAAGCTGACGACGAAGACCTTGTCGTTGAAGATCCCGTCCAGCGTGGCGCGCACCGCTCCGAAGACCGCGTCCAGGGCCGCGATGACCGCGATCGGCAGGTAGGGCTGCATCCACACGGGCACGTCCGGTTGCAGGACGAGACCGAGGATGATCCCGGCCACGAGTCCGAGTGCGGGGATCATGAGGTCTCCTTCGTGCGCGGGGCCACCGCGGGCGGGGTCGATCCGGAGGGGATGACCTCGGCCCGGCGTGTGCTGACGCTGGTCGCCCCCGGCAGGTGCAGATCGTCCTGGGTCGTCAGTGACGTCTCGATGGCGTAGTTGCTGCCCAACCCGGTGAGGTAGGACCCGGCCGCGCTCTCGGCGAACCGGGTCTGCAGGTCGTCGGAGTCCCCGACGGCCTCGATGGTGTACGGGCGGGTCAGGGGACGGAAGTTCACGAGGATCGCCTCACCGGCGAACCGGATCGCCGTGCGGGAGGTCAGCCGTTGCCCGTTGACGGCGAGGGCCTCCGCACCCGAGCTCCACAGCCCGTTGGTGATGATCTGCAGATCCTTCGACTGCACCCGTCCCTCGTCACTGGTCCCGGTCCGGGGGTCTCCGTCCGCGCTCGTCTCGCTGCCGGGAGCGTCGTCGAGCGTGATCCGCAGTCCCTCACCGCGCACGGGCACGAGGCCGCTCGAGATGCGCATGGACTCGAGCTCCTCCTGCCGGGTCCCCACGAGGTCCGGGTCGAGGCGCGCGGTCGCGGCGTCGATCTCCCCCCGGAGGCCGCGCACCGACGCCCCCTGCTCGTCGACCGCCTTCTGACGGGTCTCGATCTGGGCGATGAGGTCGGCCCGTGCACCGGCCCGGGCCCCGTCGCGACTGCGCAGGCTCGCGGTGCTCATCCCGATGAGCACCCCGATGATCAGCAACCAGACGATGAGCAGCGGGCGACGCGTCCCGGTCGATGCCGGCAGTCCCTGCTCGCGACGCTGCTGCGCTGCTGCCGCGTACCCCGGGTCGAGCGGCCGCTCGAGCATCGAGGTGATGAGGGTCATCGACTCGTCCGCCCGGCGGGTGGGCGCGCTCGTGCCCTTCGACTGCGAGGGCTCGTCCTCGGAGTCGTCCGCGGGCGCCGGGCCCTCAGACCGCATGCCCAACTCGTTTGCTGCTCACCCGCACCAGAGTAGGTGGTCGCACGGGTGCCAGAGTGGAGGCATGGAGCGTCATGTCCTCACCCTCGACGAGGCCGACTGTCGGCGTCGCACCAGCATCAAGTGGCAGCACCACGACAGCGACGTGCTTCCCCTGTGGGTGGCGGAGATGGATGTCCTCCCCGCGCCGGCGATCGCCGAGGAGCTCCTGCGTGTCGTCCGCGACGGCGATCTCGGCTATCCCGTCGCACGGACCTACCTCGAGGCGGTGGCCCGGTGGTACGAGCGGTGGGGCGCCCGAGTGGACCCCGCCCGGATGGCGTTGGCCACCGATGCGATGTCCGGGGTCAAGGGGGCGATCATCGCCCTGACCGAGCCCGACGACCCGGTGTACATCACGGTCCCCGTCTACCCTCCCTTCCACTCCATCGCGGTCGCGGCCGGACGTCGTCTCGTGACCGTGCCCCTCGGCGCGGACGGCCGGTACGACGTCGCGGCCCTGTCGCAGGCCTTCGCCTCCGCCCCCGGGCGGGGCGTGCTCCTGCTGTCCAACCCGCACAACCCGACGGGAGTGGTGCCCACCCGGGCGGAGCTGTCCGCCGTGGCCCGTACCGCGAGCCAGCACGGCGTGCGGGTGGTCAGCGACGAGGTGCACGCACCGCTCGTCCTGCCCGGTGCGCAGTTCACTCCCTTCCTCTGCGTCCCGGAGGGCGCCGGGGCGCTGAGCGTGATCTCCCCGGCGAAGGGGTGGAACCTTGCCGGTCTCAAGGCGGCGGCCGTCGTCGGCGGCCCCGAGGCCGGCGCCGCGGTGCGGCGGGTCCCGCCGGACCTGGCCTACACCGCCAGCCACGTCGGGGTCCGGGCGCACATCGCGGCGATGGACCACGGCCAGGAGTGGTTGGCCGATCTCGTCGACGACCTCGCGGCCAATCGTTCGCTGCTGCGGTCCCTGCTCGACGACCACCTGCCCGACGTCGTGTGGCGACCGGGCGAGGCGACCTACCTCGCGTGGCTGGACTGCCGCGGGCTGGGTCTCGGCGACGACCCTGCGCAGCACTTCCTCCGTGAGGGGCGGGTCGCGCTGAACCCGGGACTGCCCTTCGGAGCGGGGCGGGGACACGTCCGGCTGAACTTCGCGGCCTCTCCGGCGGTGCTGACGGAGGCCGTCCGGCGGATGGGCGCCTCCCTGGAGGGCTCGCCCTCGTGACCCCCTCCCCACTCCGGATCCGTGGCGCGTCTCACGATCTGACCAATTCCCCTGCAGGAGTAGGCAATCGGGTGTATTCAGCGAACCCTGACTTGATCTGTGCGCTGGTCACGTTAGGTTCAAACAGGTGACCGCAGACTCAGAGCAAGCCCATTCCGCACCCGAGGACTCCCCCTTCGTCCTGCGTGAGCCCACCATCGACGATGGTGGAGCCATGTGGCGCGTGGCCCGGGACTCCCAGACCCTGGACCTCAACACGTCCTACGCCTACCTGCTGTGGGCCCGTGACTTCGCCCGCACGAGCGTCGTCGCCGAGCGTGACGGCAGGGTCGTCGGTTTCGTCAGTGGCTACATCCGTCCCGAGGCCCCGCACACCCTCATGGTGTGGCAGGTCGCGGTCGATGCCGACCAGCGCGGACACGGCCTGGCCGGCCGGATGCTCACGCACCTGGCCGACACCGTTCCCGGCATGACCTCCCTCGAGACGACGATCACCGACGACAACGAGGCCTCCCGCGCCCTGTTCGCCCGCTTCGCGCGCACCCGCGGCGCCGACCACGAGGAGCTCGACCTCTTCGTGCGCGAGCACTTCCCCGACGAGGGACACGAGCCGGAGGTGCTGCACCGCATCGGACCGTTCTGACCCGGCCGCCACGACCACCCGCCACTCCCGATCCTCTTCGAGGAAGGACTTCCCATGAGCAACTCCGCCACTGACATCTTCACCACCCGCGAGTCCGAGGTGCGCAGCTACTGCCGCAACTGGCCCGTCGTCTTCGACACCGCCAAGGGTCCCTACCAGTACACGGAGGACGGGGAGCGCTACACCGACTTCTTCTCCGGCGCCGGCGCCCTCAACTACGGGCACAACAACGACGTGCTCAAGGAGGCGCTCCTGGAGTACGTCGCCGCGGACGGCGTCACCCACTCCATGGACATGTACACCAAGGCCAAGCGGGAGTTCCTCGAGGCCTTCACCGAGCTCATCCTCGCCCCGCGCGGGATGACGCACAAGATCCAGTTCCCCGGCCCGACCGGGACCAATGCCGTCGAGACGGCACTGAAGACCGCCCGCAAGGCGACCGGGCGCGAGGACGTCGTGCACTTCACCAATGCCTTCCACGGCATGACGCTCGGCTCGCTCGCGGTCACCGGCAATGCCTTCAAGCGGGCCGGCGCCGGCACGCCGCTCTACCACGCGACCTCGGCTCCCTATGACGACTACATCGTCGGTGAGACCTCGGACTTCGCCTGGCTCAAGCGCATCTGGGCCGACAGCGGGTCGGGCACCAACCTGCCCGCCGCGGTCATCGTCGAGACCGTCCAGGGCGAGGGTGGGCTCAAGGCCGCTCGCGGCCAGTGGCTCAAGGAGCTGCAGGAGCTGTGCCGTGAGCACGGCGTGCTGCTCATCGTCGACGACGTCCAGGCCGGCTGCGGCCGCACGGGCACCTTCTTCTCCTTCGAGGAGTTCGGGCTCGACCCGGACATCATCACGCTGAGCAAGTCCATCTCCGGGTACGGACTTCCCATGGCACTGACCCTGATGAAGCCCGAGGTCGACGACTGGGAGCCCGGTGAGCACAACGGCACCTTCCGCGGCCACAACCCGGCCTTCGTCACCGGGACGAAGGCCCTGCGCACCTACTGGGCCGACGACGCCCTGCAGAAGAACATCGCGGCCCGCGCCGAGCAGCTGCGCGCGCGCCTGGAGGTCATCGCCGGCCTCGCCGAGGGCAGCGAGCTTCGTGGCCGCGGCCTGCTCTCCGGTCTCGCCTTCCGGGACGTCGAGGTCGCCGAGAAGATCGCCAAGGCGGCCTTCCAGCACCAGCTGCTCGTCGAGACCTCCGGTCCCTCCAGCGAGGTCGTGAAGATCATGCCCCCGCTGACGATCACCGAGGAGCAGATGGCCGCCGGCCTCGACCAGCTCGAGGACGCCGCCCGTGAGGTCCTGGGCGCTCCTGCCCGGGCCGGCGCCTGAGTTTCACCCCAACCCACATCACACGAAGGAGACACCCATGAAGGTGGTCAAGCTTGACGACCTCGACGGAACCGAGCAGGACGTCGTGCACGGAAACTGGCAGAGCCGCCGGATGGTCCTGGCCAAGGACAAGGTCGGCTTCAGCTTCCACATCACGGTCCTCAAGGCGGGGACGTCGTCCGAATTCTGGTACGCCAACCACGTCGAGTGCGTGTACGTCTACCAGGGCAAGGGCACGCTGACCAACCGCGACACCGGCGAGGACTTCGTCCTCGAGCCCGGCACGATGTACCTGCTCGACGACGCGGACAAGCACACCGTCACCGTCGAGGAGGAGATCCACTGCGCGTGCGTCTTCAACCCCCCGGTCACCGGGCGTGAGGTCCACGACGAGCACGGGGTGTACCCGGTGCTCACCGAGGACTGATCTTCGCTGCACGACGAAGGGGGCGGACCGCGTGGTCCGCCCCCTTCGTCGTGCTCAGTGGTTGCGCAACGCGGTGATCAGCTCGTCCTTGGTCATGCGCGATCGTCCCCGGACCCCGAGCTCCCTCGCACGCTGGGTGAGGTCGGCGACGGTCCAGTCGTCATAGGAGCCGGACTCTCCGCCGCGGCGCCCGACCTGCGAGCGGGAGGAGTTGGCAGCGGCGTTGGCGATGCGCGCAGCCTTCTCCTTGCTGTCGCCCTCGTCCCGCAGCCGCTCGTAGAGCTGATCGTCCTTGACACTGGGCTCGGGTTCGCGCTCAGGCATGATCGTCGGCTCCGAGCACCTCGAGGAAGGCGGCGGTGAAGGCCGGGATGTCGTCGGGCTTGCGACTGGTCACGAGGCGCCCGTCGCGCACGACCTCCTCGTCGACCCACGTGCCACCGGCGTTGCGCACATCGGTCTGCAGACTGGGGAAGGAGGTCACCCGTCGTCCGGAGAGCACGTCGGCCTCGACGAGGACCCAGATCGCGTGACAGATCGCCGCCACCGGTCGGTCCTGCTCGACGAAGCTCCGCGCGAGGGCCACGGCGGGGGCGTCCAGCCGCAGGGCGTCCGGGTTGGCCACGCCTCCCGGCAGCAGCAGGCCGGCGAAGTCCCGCACGTCTGCGTCCGCCACCGTCTGGTCGACCGGGAAGGTGTCCGCCGCCTCCAGGTGGTTGAAGGCCTGGACGCTCCCGCTCTCCGGCGAGACGAGGACGGGCTCCCAGCCGGCCTCGGTGAGCGCCTTCCAGGGATCCGTCAGCTCCACCTGCTCGATGCCTTCCGCAGCGACGAGCACGGCGATGCGTCGACTCGTCCTCTCCTGGGGGGTCGTCATGTCCAGCTCCCTTCGTGGTGTGTCCGGTCGTGGTGTTCCTACCCGGGCGTTGCGATTCCATGCACCGGCGTGGGGCGAACGGCGTCACCGGTATCCGAGCCCTCGGCAGAAGAGGTGACCCGCCGACCTCCCCCGCTCCTCCTGTTCGACCTGCCCTGACACCTAGACTCAGCGGGTGACCGGTCCCACCACCCCAGCCCCCGCGCACCCTCGCCTGCTGGCGAAGGTCACGATCATGCGGGCGCTGATGCGGACCGTGCGACACCCCGGGACGACCGGGTGGACGAGCACGTGGGGCACCAACGCGCACGGGGAGGTCGCCGGCTGCCCGCCCTCCCCGGACTGGGCCGCCCACCCGTCCTAGCGACGGCACACCCCCCGAACGAACCACGTCGAAGACAAGGTCAGCCCGTGCCCAATCCGTTGCCATCAAAGCCCAGCAATCTCGCCCCGCACCAGCTGTGGCGCGGCGCCCACGAAACCGCCCAGAGCGATGCCGTCGGTGGCGCCCTGCTGCTCGGTGCCACGGTCATCGCCCTGGTCCTCGCCAACTCCCCCGCTGTCGACGCCTACACCGCGGCCCGCGACTTCACCATCGGCCCGCACGCGCTCCACCTCGACCTGAGCATCGGGACCTGGGCCGCTGACGGTCTCCTGGCGATCTTCTTCTTCGTGGTCGGACTCGAGCTGAAGGAGGAGTTCGTCGCCGGCAAGCTGCGCAACCCGCGCAAGGCCGCGCTGCCCATCGCGGCCGCCTTCGGCGGGGTCGCCGTCCCGGCCCTGATCTTCGCCGGCATCGCGATGTCCTCGGACTCCGAGGGAGCGATGCGGGGGTGGGCGATCCCGACAGCGACGGACATCGCCTTCGCCGTGGCCGTCCTCGCCGTCGTGGGGCGCTACCTCCCCCCGGCCCTGCGGGTCTTCCTGCTCACGCTCGCGATCGTCGACGACCTCATCGCGATCTCGATCATCGCCATCGTCTACACGGAGGGGCTCCACCTCGAGCTGCTCGGGCTGGCCCTCGTTCCGCTGGCGATCTTCGCCGTGCTGGTCCAGCGGGGCATCATCACCTGGTGGCTCATCGCCCCGCTCGCCGTCCTCACCTGGGCACTCGTCCACGCGTCCGGCATCCACGCCACCGTCGCCGGCGTGGCCCTCGGGTTCGTCGTGCCCGTCGTCGCCACCGAGCGCCACCGGATCCAGTCCTCGACCACCGAGGACGGGGAACCGATCTACGACGGCGTTACCGCCTACCTCGCGGACCAGTGGGGGGTCCTCTCCACGCTCGTCGCGGTCCCCGTCTTCGCCTTCTTCTCCGCCGGTGTCACCGTCGGTGGGCTCGAGGGCATGCGGACCGCCATGCAGGATCCCATCACCCTGGGCATCATCGCGGGGCTCTTCGTCGGCAAGCCGGTCGGCATCTTCGCCACGACCTTCCTGCTGAGCCGACTGCCCGCCTTCCACCTCGACGACGACCTCACCTGGCCCGACATGATCGGCATGGGCTTCGTCGCCGGCGTCGGGTTCACCGTCTCGTTGCTCGTCGGGGAGCTGGCCTACGGAGCCTCGAGCGTCGCCGACGAGCACGTGAAGATCGGTGTCCTGCTGGGCTCGCTGATCTCGGCCCTCGTGGGCGGGGGTCTCCTCGCGGTCCGCAGCCGTCAGGCCAAGGCGAAGGGCGCCACCGCCTCCTGACGCGGGCGCCTCAGCGCGAGGGAGCCTGCGCGGCCTGCAGCAGCTGGGCCTGGGCCAGGTCGAGGTAGTGCGCGAGCGCCGTCTGCGCCGCCTCGTACCGGCCCCGGCGCAGCAGGTCCAGCAACGTCTGGTTCTCCACCAGGTAGGGCGCGTGGAAGGTGTGCGGGTCGGCCATCATGCTGAAGACCAGTCGCATCTCGGCGAGGACCTGCTGCATCGCCTCGTCGACCCGGCGGCTGCCCGCCAGGGCGGCGAGCGCACGGTGGAAGTGCATGTTGGCGCTCCCGAGAGCGACCCAGTCCTCGGCCGCAGCGGCCAGCTCACCCTCCACCACCGCCGCCTCGAGAGCGGTGAGGTCCGGCTCGTCGACGGCGGCCTGACGGATCGCCGCGCCCTCGAGGACGCGTCGGTAGCGGTACAGGTCGCGGATGTCGTCGGCGTCGAGCGCGCGGACGAAGACACCGCGGTTGAACTCGTGGACGACCAGCCGCTCGTGGCCCAGCACGTGGAAGGCCTCACGGAGAGTGTTGCGCGAGACGCCCAGTGCCCCGCCGATCTTCTCCTCCGACAGGCGGGTTCCCGGACGCAGCTCGCCCTCGATGATCCGGGTGCGCAGCGCGCCGGCCACCCGCTCGGACGCGCTCGTGCCGCCGATCGAGCCACGCTCGGACTCCAACGATGCCAACCAGTCGGACTGCGTTGCCGCCATCCCGTCCCCCTTCGTCGCGGTGATGGCCCGAGTGTACGCACCATGGGGTATTGCGGGATTGTTGAACAATCACTACGGTCGGTGTGCCGGGCGCCACACCGAGGTGGTCCCGCCGGACCGACCAGGGAGAGACCATGGACCAGGCTCCACGCCCGGACAACAGTTCCAGCACCTCCACCGTCACGCAGACGGCCACGACCGCGGGCAAGGGTGCGCTGCTCGGCGCGGTCTTCCTCATGGCGACCAGCGCCGTCGGCCCGGGGTTCATCACCCAGACGACGGTCTTCACCGCCCAGCTCGGCGCGGCCTTCGCCTTCGCCATCCTCGTGTCGACGGTCGTGGACATCGCCGTCCAGCTGAACGTGTGGCGCGTGCTGGGCGTCAGCGGGCTGCGCGCCCAGGACCTCGCCAACAAGGTGGTCCCCGGCGCGGGCTACGTCCTGGCCGCGCTGGTGATCTTCGGCGGCCTCGTCTTCAACATCGGCAACATCGGCGGAACGGCCCTGGGCGCGAATGCGATGCTCGGCGCCAACACCACCGTCGGCGGTGCCGTCTCCGCACTCATCGCGATCGCGATCTTCCTCAGCAAGAAGGCCGGCGTGGCCATGGACCGGATCGTCGTCGTCCTCGGCGTGGCGATGATCGCCATGGTCACCTGGGTGGCGGTGACCTCGGCACCGCCGGTCGGCGAGGCCCTGCGCCAGACGGTGCTGCCGGAGGAGGTCGACTTCCTCATCATCGTCACGCTCATCGGCGGCACGGTCGGCGGGTACATCACCTATGCCGGCGCGCACCGGATGATCGACTCGGGGATCACCGGCCCGGAGCGCATCGGGCAGATCAGTCGCGGCTCGGTCCTGGCCATCCTCGTGGCCGCCGTCATGCGGGTCGTGCTCTTCCTCGCGGTGCTCGGCGTGGTCGCCGGTGGCGTCAAGCTCGCCGAGGGCAATCCCACGGCCTCCGCCTTCGAGAACGCCCTGGGTGACGCCGGCGTGATCGTCTTCGGCGTGATCCTCTGGGCCGCGAGCATCACGAGCGTCATCGGTGCCTCCTACACCTCCGTCTCCTTCCTCGCGACCTTCTCCGACTGGCTCTCGACCCACCGCAACTGGGTCGTCGTCGGATTCATCATCATCTCGAGCGTGATCTACGTCGGGATCGGCCAGCCCCCGGTGACGCTGCTCGTCCTCGCCGGTGCGCTCAACGGCCTGATCCTCCCCTTCGGTCTCGGCTTCATCGTCTGGGTGGCGCTGCGCCGCAAGGACCTCCTCCACGGGTACCGCTACCCGAGGTGGCTGGGCCTGTTCGGCCTCGCCACGTGGGTGCTGGCGCTGTACCTCGGCTGGGAGGCGCTCGGCGGGATCAGCGAGCTGTGGCAGTGAGCAGGGACGACAGGAGGAGGAGCACGATGCACATCGATCTCAACGCCGACCTCGGTGAGAGCTTCGGACGCTGGACGCTCGGGGACGACGACGCGATGCTGGAGGTGGTCACCAGCGCCAACGTGGCCTGCGGGTTCCACGCCGGCGATGCCTCGGTGCTGCGGCACAGCTGCGAGCGGGCCGCCGAGCGGGGCGTGGCCATCGGCGCCCAGGTCGGGTACCGCGACCTCGCGGGATTCGGGCGGCGCTTCATCGACATGGTCCCGGAGGAGCTCACCGACGACGTGATCTACCAGATCGGGGCACTCGAGGGCTTCGCGAAGGTGGCCGGCACCCGGGTGCGCTACGTCAAGCCGCACGGGGCGCTGTACAACGCGATCGTCCACCACGAGGAGCAGGCCGCGGCCGTCGTCGCCGCGATCGTCGAGTACGACCCCACCCTCCCCGTCCTCGGGCTGCCCGGCTCGGCCTGGCTGCGGCTGGCCGACGCGGCCGGTCTGACGACGGTCGGCGAGGCCTTCGCCGATCGTGCCTACACCCCCGAGGGGACGCTCGTCTCCCGCCGGGAGCCGGGCGCGGTCCTGCACGACCCCGATGCCATCGCCCGGCGGTGCGTGCGCATGGCCACCGACGGTGTGGTGGAGGCCGTCGACGGCAGCACGGTCGCGGCGCCCGCCGGTTCGCTGTGCGTGCACGGGGACAGCCCCGGCGCCGTGGAGATCGCCCGCCGGGTGCGTGCGGGGCTGTCCGCCGCCGGGGTGGAGGTCACCCCCTTCGTCGGTGAGGTCCCCGTCCCGGAGGCGACGCCATGAGGCTGCTGCCGTGCGCCGACACCGGCCTGCTCGTCGAGCTGGCCGACCTCGAGCAGGTGCTCTCCCTGTACGCCGAGCTCGACGACCACCCACCGGCCGGAGTCGTGGACATGGTGCCCGCGGCCAACACGCTCCTGCTGACCCTCGACCCGCAGCGCACGGACGTCGACCGGCTCTCCCGTGCGGTGTCCGGGATCACCGTGGGCGCCCACGAGCGGGCCGCCGGCGAGCGGATCGAGATCCCGGTCGTCTACGACGGCGCGGACCTCGCCGACGTGGCCCGGCTGACCGGGCTGGGCGAGCGTGGCGTGATCGATGCCCACACGGGCCGGGAGTGGACCGTCGCCTTCTGCGGCTTCGCGCCGGGCTTCGGGTACATGGTCGGCGGGGACGAGCGGTTGCAGGTGCCCCGGCGTGACAACCCGCGCACCCGCGTCCCGGCCGGGTCGGTCGCCCTGGCCGGTGAGTTCGCCAGCGTGTACCCGCGGGAGTCGCCGGGCGGGTGGCAGCTCATCGGACACACCCCACTGCAGCTGTGGGACATCGAGCGGGACCCGCCGGCGCTCCTCGTGCCCGGTCGGCGCGTGCGCTTCGTGGAGGACCGGTGACCACGCCCGGCACGAAGGGGGCTCCCCGCGGCCTGGAGATCCTCGCCACCGGATCGCTGGTCACGGTCCAGGACCTCGGGCGCCTCGGGCTCGGGGCGCTCGGTGTCGGCACCTCCGGCGCCGTGGACCGGGCCTCCCTGCGCCTGGCGAACCGGCTCCTGGGCAACCCCGATGACGCTGCGGCACTGGAGGTGACCTTCGGCGGGCTGGAGGTGCGCGCGCACGGGGGGATGTTCGTCGTCCTCACGGGGGCCGCGTGCGCGATGACGATCGACGCCGCCCCGGTCGGTCACGCCGCCGTGACGTGGCTCCCGGACGGTGCCACCCTCCGGCTGGCCCCGGCCACCTCCGGCCTGCGCGCCTACCTCGGCGTGCGTGGCGGGATCGACGTGTCCCCCGTCCTGGGGTCCCGCTCGACCGACACCCTCTCGGGTCTCGGACCGGCGGTCCCCCGGGTCGGCGACCGGCTGCCGGTCGGTCCACCGCCGGACTCCCCGCCCCTGGTGGAGGTGGCCCCGGTGGGCCTGCCCACCTCGGGTGAGGTGTCACTGCGCGTGGTCCCCGGACCGCGGGAGGACTGGTTCGTCCCCTCGGCCCTCGAGGACCTGCTCGGCGCCACCTACGAGGTGACCACCGAGAGCGACCGGGTGGGGATGCGGCTGTCCGGACCCGTCCTGGAGCGGGCCCGCGACGGTGAGCTCTCGAGCGAGGGCATGGTGACCGGCGCTCTGCAGGTGCCGCCCACGGGTCAGCCGACGCTCCTGCTCACCGACCATCCCGTCACGGGCGGCTACCCGGTCATCGCCGTCGTCGTCGCCGGTGACATCGGCCTCGCGGCCCAGGCCCAGCCGGGCCAGCGACTGCGGTTCGTGCTCGCCGACGGGGGGCCCCATGGTTCCTGAACCTCCCACCGACGCCACCACCCTGCGACCACCGGAGGCGCGTGCGCTCTTCCGCGGGGGTCTGGGGGTGCCGACCTCCGGCTGGTCCGCCGGGTGGACGCAGGCCAACCTCATCGCCGTGCCCCGGGACCGGGCCTACGACATGCTGCTCTTCGCGCAGCGCAACCCGCAGTCCTGCCCCGTCCTCGACGTCACCGAACCGGGCGAGACCGCCTCGAGCATCTTCTCCGGCGACCTGCGCACGGACCTGCCCGGGTACCGGGTCTACGAGCAGGGCATCCTCGTCGCCGAGGTCCCGGACGTGCGTGACCTCTGGCGCGAGGACCTTGTCGCCTTCCTCATCGGGTGCAGCTTCACCTTCGAGGCGGCACTCGTCGAGGCCGGCGTCCCGGTGCGACACCTCGAGGTGGGCAGCAACGTGCCCATGTACCGGACCACCCGCGCCTGCCGTGGCGCTGGCGCCATGGCCGGGCCGCTCGTCGTCTCCATGCGCCCGATGCCCGCGGACCAGGTCGCCACCGCGGTGCGCATCACCTCCCGCTACCCGAGCGTCCACGGGGCACCGGTGCACATCGGCGACCCGGGAGACCTGGGGATCGAGGACCTCGACTCCCCCGACTTTGGCGATGCCGTGCCGATCCACCCGGGTGAGATCCCGGTCTTCTGGGCGTGCGGCGTGACACCGCAGGCGGCGGTGATGCAGTCACGACCGCCCTTCGCCATCGCCCACGCCCCGGGGATGATGGCACTCACCGACGCCCGCGACAGCGACTACCTCGTGCCCTGACTCAGACCGACTTCCACGAGGCCCTCTGCCGTGGGCGGATCTGCCTGCGGCGGATTCGTGGTGACCGCGGTGGGCCCTGGGGAATCCCGCCCTGCCGTCACCGGGTTCCCGATCCAGCTGCGGGAACCTCCGGCGGCAGAGAGGAAGTGCGACGGATGCACAGCGAGAAGGTCACCTTCCCGGGCTCTGGTGGGACGCCACTGGCGGGCCGGCTGGACCTGCCGGATGGTCAGCCACAGGCGTTCGCGCTCTTCGCGCACTGTTTCACGTGCAGCAAGGATGTGCTGGCCGCCTCACGGATCGCGAACGCGCTGACGGACTTCGGCATTGCAGTGCTGCGTTTCGACTTCACCGGTCTCGGCGGCTCCGGCGGGGACTTCGCCAACACCAACTTCACCTCGAATGTCGCCGACCTGGTCAACGCGGTGGACTACCTGCGCGACACCCACACGGCCCCCACGATCCTCATCGGCCACTCCCTCGGCGGAGCGGCCGTCCTCGCGGCCGCCCAACACATCCCCGAAGTGCGCGCTGTCGCCACCATCGGGGCACCGGCCGACACCGAACACCTGATGCAGCTTCTGGCTGAGAGCCGCCACGAGATCGAGGAGGTCGGGGAGGCAGAGGTGTGCCTGGCCGCCCGGACATTCCGGATCCGTCGGCAGTTCCTCGAGGACATCTCCCACCAGCCCCAGACCGACAGGATCAGCCGGTTGGGCGCCGCGCTCCTGGTGATGCACTCCCCCGTCGACGAGACGGTCGGCGTCGACAACGCTCGCAGCATCTTCGACGCGGCCCGCCACCCCAAGTCCTTCGTCTCCCTCGACGGCGCCGACCACCTGCTCACGCGGGCCGCCGACGCCCGCTTCGCCGCCTCGGTGCTGGCGGCCTGGGCAAGCAGGTATCTCGACGAGGAGGTCACCGGCGCGCCCGACGCCGCGGCTCCCGCTGGCGTTGACGCCGAGCAAGGCCTGGTGGTCGTGTCCGAGAACGGCCGGGGTCCCTACGGCCAACGCATCACGGCAGGGGGACACCTGCTGAATGCCGACGAACCCACCCCGGTCGGCCATGACACGGGTCCCTCGCCGTACGACCTGCTGCTCGCCGGACTCGGGGCCTGCACCTCGATGACCTTGCGCATGTACGCGACCCGCAAGGGCTGGCCGCTGGAGAGCGTGAGCGTCTCGTTGCGCCACTCCCGGATGCACGCTGCGGACTGCGCGGAGTGCGAGACCCGAGCCGGGCAACTCGACCGGGTGGAGCGCACGGTCCGACTGACCGGCGATCTCGACGACGAGCAGCGTCAGCGACTCCTCGAGATCGCAGACCAGTGCCCTGTGCATCGCACCCTCCACTCCGAGGTCGATGTGCGCACCACCTTGGCTTCGCACGACACCCATCCGGACGTCGCCGAGGACCGCGCCGCCGGGGCCCCCACGTGAGCTCACTCGGGTGACTACCCGCGCATGTCGGTCGAGGCGCGTCTCATAGGGCCTCACCGTGATTGGGTGCCGTCCCCCGACAGGGTTGCGCTGTCCGGCCGCCTCCGGCCAGCACCCAGGAATCCGATGCTGGACACCACGAACGGGACTGCGTAGTTGAAACCGACCCGCATCCCCACGTCCGGCGTCAGGCCACTGTCGGCGATCGTGGCGCCCTGGTTGACCACGGACAGCAAGGTGCCGACCACGAGCGCGACCGGCAGTGCAGTACGCACGGTGACCCCGCAGAGCACGATGACGGCGGCCTCCGACAGGCCGTGCCACGGCGGACACCCGGTCCGCTCACGACGCGCCTCATGAGCCCGGCCCCAGGTCAACCGCTCGCTCATCCGTCCAGCGTATGACCACGCCCGCTCAACGGACGCCACCGACGGGCCGCGCGACACGTTCGGCCCCGGGATGCTCAGAGCGGGCTGCCGGGTTCCCTTGGCAGATCGTCCGATCGACACGACATCATCCGGAGGACACCATGAGCACCACCACCACGCCCCACGCCTCGACCAGAGGGACCACGATCACCCGTGCCGCGTCGCTGGGCGCCGTCGCGGGTGTCATCGCCTCGTTGATGATGGCCGCGTACGCGATGATCGCCGCCGCGACCTACCAAGGTTCTGGCTTCTTCACCCCGCTGTACCACATCGCGTCCGTGTTCATCTCTCCCGCCGACATGATGGCCTCGATGAAGAGCGCGACCGCGGGAGGGTCGATCTTCGAGTTCTTCGCCGGCCCTGCCCTCGTCGGGGCTCTGGTCCACATGATGGTGGGCGCGATGTACGGCGTCGGCTTCGCCGTCCTCGCCCGCCTCACCCGGGTCCGCGGGATGGCACTGGTCGCGGCTGCCGTCATCTGGGGCGCTCTCGTCTTTGTGATCAGCTCCTTCGTGGGACTCCCCCTGGCCGCCGCCCTCTTCAACAGCGGGGACCAGATCACCAACATGGCCGAGCTCGTCGGCTACGGCACCTTCCTCGTCGAGCACCTGATCTTCGGGCTCTTCCTGGGGGTCATCCTCGTCATGTTCGCCAAGCGCGCGCGCTGACACCTCCTTCTCCCCCCACCGCACCAGAGGACCACAATGACCCAGAGCGCGACCCCACCCGACGTTGAGGTGATGTGGCGGCCCGGTTGCCCGTTCTGCGGGTCCCTGCGCCGGGAGCTGAGTCGCGCCGGGGTGGCGACCACCGAGCACGACATCTGGTCCTCGACGGCCGCGGCTGCCCGGGTGCGCGGGGCCACCGGTGGCGACGAGACCGTGCCCACCGTCTTCGTGGGTGATCGCACCCTCGTCAACCCGTCCGCAAGAGAAGTCATCGCCGCGATCAGGACAGTTGACCCCGACTATCACCCCGATCTGCCATCAGCGGGGGGTCGCGATGGGAGCGGCAGTCCGCGGAGAACGCCCAGCCCGGGACTCCTCTGGACACTCGTGGTGGCGGTGGTGTGGACCCTGCTCGCCGCGTGGCGGCCGACGACCACATGGCACGTCGCCCCCTTCGTCCTGGCCGCAGTGTGGCCGTGGATCGCCGGCCACACCACGTCACCGGGTGGTCGAGCGGGCCGACGCCGTATCCTGCTCGCGGGTGGCGGCGGGCTCGGCATTGCCGTGGCGCTCACGGGAGCCCTGTCGGTGGCCGGTCGATTGGACGGTCCCACGTGGACAGGAACTGCCAACCCCGTGGTCGAGGCGCTCATCCTCTCGGTCGGTGGTGCGGCCATCGCCACGGCCCTGGGGCTGCTGGGCACGCTGGGACGCACCACACGGACCTCGGCGCGCCTGGGGAGCAGCCTGGTCGCCACATCGGACGACATCGTGACCGTGGAAGGCAACGCCTACTTCCCTCTGTCCAGCATCCCCGCAGGAGTGCTGGAACCCAGCAGCACCACCAGTGTCTGTCCCTGGAAGGGAGTCGCGAGCTACTACGACGTCCACGTCGACGGACGAGTCGTCCCCGACGGCGCCTTCACCTATCGCCGCCCCTCACCACTGGCCCGTCGGATCGCGGGCCGCATCGCGTTCTGGAAGGGGATCGAGGTCGACACCTCTGCGTCAGCATCGGACTGAGCCCCCTCGCGGGTAGGTGCGTCCGGGGCATGGATCGGTGTCAGCCGGGTAGGACGGACTCGACCGATCAATCGACGTGTCAGGAGAAGTGACGATGACTGAACGCTCTGCCGAGGAACTGGACGCAACACGCGAGGCGGCCCAGAAGGCCGTGGAGACCGCCACGTCGTGGGACTACAGCGCGGGCGAGGCGAAGATCGCCGACAAGCTGCGCGAGGGCCTGAACGCCGCGGGCGTGGCCGTCGACGACGCGGAGTTCGACCGCCTGGTCCGCGAGATCGACGTGGTGGCCGCCGACGAGACCGCGGGCCCACCGACGGTGACGGCTGCCTGGCCGCGCGAGGACACGTGATGACGCAACCCAACCCGTACACCGCCAGTCGGATCGTCTCTGCCGCGACGGCCGCCTACGCCGTCTTCGCCGCGGTCAAGCCGCGCCACCTCGCCAAGGGGTTGCAGGCCCCCGACCGGCACGCACCGGCTCTGGACCGAGTCGCCTACACCTACACCGGGCGCGACCTGTCGATCTCCGCACTGGCCTTCACCGGCTCCCCGCTCGCTGTCCGGGCGTCGATGATCATGCGCATCGTCGGGGACATCACCGACGCGACCGTCCTCGGCACCTACGCCCCGACCACGCAGGCCCGACGAAAGGTCGTCAGCGTCACCCTCGGCTGGGGAGTCATCACCGCGCTGGCCCTCGCCTGGGACGAACGCCGCGACCGATAAGTTGACGCTCTCCCCCGCACCTGAGACTTCGAGCCCCCAACTCAGCGCATTCGTCACCGCATTCTCCTTGTCCGGCGGCCCTTGGCCACTCGCGGCGGATTAGCGCGGGACACCGTTGACGTGTCCATGGACCCGAGTCAAGTCCCTCGGAAGTCGCTGCGGGGCAGTCAGTCAGTTTCTGTTGTGTCCCAACGATCGCGCATGGAGCACGTCCTTCCAGTACGCCTCGCGTTCCAAGACATGGCTGTCGTCGGTACGCATCGACCAGTACTCGAGGAGCGCAAACCGCATGTTGGTCCGGTAGTACTCATCCCCCATTTTATCGAGGAGCGACTTCAGCCCAGCGTTGCCGCCGTGCAGCGTCTCCGCATATGTCGTCCAGCGTTGCCAGATCCCCATGTCGCCGTAAGCGGAGCCGACATACCGCTGACCGGTCTCCTTGTCGTGGATGACGTAGACGCCCTTCATGCTCTCCAACGCGATCCGCCAGTCGGCCCGAGCCTGGCTGACGACGGCCTGAAGGTCGGCGAGGCTGTGATTGATCCGATCGTGCCCAGGGAACGGGTCTCCGGCGAACGACTCCTCGAGGATCGACGAGACCGTCATTGCAGGCAGGACAGACTCCATCTTCTGGCGAATGTTGCGACCGGACCTCCTATGGCGGACCCAAAGGCGGCGGATGAAGGGGCCCATCAGTTCCTCACGGAGCGTCACCGTGTACGAATGCGCCTGTTGCTCGGGACCGCGCTCCAGAACCTCCCAGATCCCCCCGAAAAGCCAGAGTGTCGCGTCGTGCTTGTCCTGAGCCATCGAGAAGATGAACTCGCGATTGAAGTCGTTCTTCACACTTCGCCACGAGTTCCACCCCTGCCACTCCTCGTGGTCGGTCGCAAGAACGTCAATCGGATGCCTGATCTGGTTCCAGACGGCGAAGTGGACCTTGTACTGCCTCGGATCGAAGCCCTCGGGCAGCAAACTAGTCAGCGGTATGGCCTCCATGAGGAGACCCTAGCCGGGTGCACATCGCGAACATCGCGTCCGGCACGCGGCGGAATCTCCCTGGTCTCGCGGCAGCCGACATGGCTCAGCGGAGCTATACCCAGATCGCTGCCTTGTGGCCGTCACCGAAGCTCTCGGGTGTCGCCGGATGAGAGACTGCGATCCCTTGAGCGAAGCGCGCGGCGGTCCAAGCTGCAGCCGCTGCGTCGAGGACGTCGTCCGGCGCGGCAAGTTCACCGGCGGCTCCAAGGTGGGAGGGAATGCAGAAACCTGACTTCGCCAAGATCCTGCGCCTCTGCTCGGAGCCCGCCCATGACGACTTGGGATGCCGCAGCACCTCACCGTTCATCACGGCGAAGCAGACCTCCGGGTGAACCTCGATGACGTGCTGAGATGCAGTCCGTGCCCATGAGTCAACTTCCATTATTTTCTTGCGTAGTGCGTAGGCCTGCTGACTGATCCCCTTGCCTGTGGACTGCACGCTGATGGCCGTTGCTTCGGCGTGTGAGGATGCCCCCAAAGCCGCGCGCACCGGCGTGGAGAACACAGACGATGCACGTCCACCGACGAGTTTGCGTGCGCGCGTGTCGGCCTGTCTCGAACCAGTGACGGGCAGTCCAATGGGGATGTCGATCGCAACTACGTCGAGGTCGCCCTCGTCCAGGATGACCGCGATCACCTCGATGATGTTCGTGCCGAAGTACCCGCGGAGGTCACTTGTCACGCCGATCCAGCCCTTCTTGCAGGCGTCGATTCCCACGACCCGTGGGCTTTCAACTCCGAGACGTGACGTAAGAGGACTCATGCCCTCATTGTGATGGAACGGAAGGCGCCGCTCGCGGCGGTATGGGTCAGGTTCACAACTTTCCATTGTTCCGGGTGGGCCGGAAGCAGGTCCAGGTGGGTACCTGGGGCGAACTGTCCTGAGACAGGACAATGGTCGGGCTGACAGTGTGCTGCCTCAGGACATCGGAATGGGTGTCTCGGGACATCGGAATATGTGTGTCTCGGGACATCGGCATCGTTAACGGTGGATAGTGATGCTGAGGGATGTCGAAACGTCGCCTCGTGATCACCGCCGTCCTGTCGGGCCAGTCACAGGCCGAGGCAGCTCGCACCTACGGCGTCTCCCAGGGCTGGATCAGCCGCCTCATGGCCCGATACCGCGACGAGGGCGAAGCAGCGTTCCAGCCACGCTCTCGACGCCCAAAGAGCATTCCGACCGCGACATCACCCAGCAGCGTCGAGCTCCTCCTGCAGCTACGGCGACACTTGGCCGAGCAAGGGCTGGACGCGGGCGCAGACACCATCGACTGGCACCTGCGACACCACCACGGGATCGAGCTGTCGCGCGCCACGATCAACCGGATCCTCGTTCGAGCCGGCACGGTGACGCCCGACCCGAAGAAGCGCCCGAAGGCCTCCTACATTCGCTTCGAAGCCCAGCAACCCAACGAGACTTGGCAGTCCGATTTCACCCACTACCGCCTCAGCGACGGCCGCGATGTAGAGATCATCACCTGGCTGGACGACCACTCCCGCTACGCCCTGCACATCAGCGCCCACACCCCCGTCACCGCACCCATCGTGCTGGCCACCTTCAAAACCACCACCAACGAATACGGCCGCCCCGCAAGCACGCTGACCGACAACGGGGACTGCTGCACGAATAGGTGACATCTGATCTGTGGCGCTGAGGAGCGTCGCTGGAAGGATGTACATCGTGCCCAAGCCCTATCCGAGAGAGTTCCGCGAGGACGTGGTGGACGTTGCCCGCAACCGCGAGCCGGGACAGACCATCAAGCAGATCGCGGCGGACTTCGGGATCGCGGAGTCCTGTCTGCGTAACTGGATGCACCAGGCCGACGTCGACGACGGTGGCAAGCCCGACACCACACAGAAGGAATCGCGGGAGAACCGGGAGCTGAAGAAGCGCGTGCGGTTGCTGGAGCAGGAGAACGAGGTCCTGCGTCGGACCGCGGCCTATCTGTCGCAGGCGAACCTGCCGGGAAAATGATCTACCCGCTCGTTCGTGAGCTGGCCGTTGACGGGATTCCCGTGACGGTGACGTGCCGGGTGCTCAAGATCGCTCGACAGCCCTACTACCGGTGGCTGGCACGTCCGGTCACCACCGCCGAGCTCGCAGCCGCCTACCGCGCCAACGCGCTGTTCGACGCGCACAAGGACGACCCCGAGTTCGGGTACCGGTTCTTGTTGGACGAGGCCCGAGAAGCCGGCGAGCCGATGGCGCAGCGCACCGCGTGGCGGATCTGCTCGGGCCTGGGCTGGTGGAGCGAGTTCGGCAAGCCCAAGCGCGGTAAGACCAAAAAGCCCGGCCCACCAGTCCACGACGACCTGTGCGCGGTGGTCGACGACAAGGGCAGGACACGCCACGAGTTCACCGCAGATGCTCCTAACGAGCTGTGGCTCACCGACATCACCGAGCACCGCACCGGCGAGGGCAAGCTCTACCTGTGCGCGGTCAAGGACGTCTACTCAAACCGGATCATCGGGTACTCCATCGACTCACGGATGAAGTCCCGGCTCGCGGTCGCGGCGTTGAACAACGCCGTCGCCAGACGCGGTGACGTCGCCGGCTGCATAGTCCACAGCGACCGCGGCAGTCAGTTCCGATCAAGGAAATTCGTCCATGCCCTCAACCGACACACCATGGTCGGGTCAATGGGCCGCGTCGGTGCTGCCGGCGACAACGCCGCCATGGAGTCCTTCTTCGCGCTGCTGCAGAAGAACGTCCTGGACCGCCGTTCCTGGTCCACCCGCGAGGAACTGCGCATCGCGATCGTGACCTGGATCGAACGGACCTACCACCGCCGACGACGCCAGGACGCACTCGGCCGATTGACCCCCATCGAGTACGAGACCATCATGACCACACCAGCCACTCAGGCGGCCTGACCCAACCTGTCACCTATTCGTGCAGCAGTCCCACGGGATGGTCTACACCACCCGGCTGGCCGGCGGACACGGCGGCAAGAACTCTCTCGAAACACACCTGAACGAGCAAGGCATCACCCAGAAGAACTCCCGCCCCGCGCACCCGAGGACCTGCGGCAAAGTCGAACGCTTCCAGCAGACGATGAAGAAGTGGCTACGGGCCCAACCTCAGCAGCCCGCCACCGTCAAGGAGCTACAGACCCTGCTGGCGGCCTTCCGCGATGAGTACAACAACCGCCGCCCCCACCGATCCTTGCCACACCGCTCAACGCCCTCCACCGCCTACACCTCCAGACCCAAGGCCACACCCGGCGCTACACGCGCAACACACGAGCGTGTGCGCACCGACAAGATCGACAAGTCCGGCGTCGTCACCCTGCGCCACAGCGGCCGACTGCACCACATCGGCGTCGGCCGGACCTACGCCGGAACCTACGTCCGCCTCCTGGTCCACGACTTCGACATCCGCATCATCAACGCCGCCACCGCAGAAATCTTGCGCGACCTGACCCTGGACCCCACCCGCGACTACCAGCCCACCGGCCGCCCACCCGGACCACACAAAAAATAGCCGGACCTACGAAAACGTAGGTCCGGCTATTCCGATGTCCTGAGACAGGACACTGGTCGGGCTGACAGGATTTGAACCTGCGACCCCTTGACCCCCAGTCAAGTGCGCTACCAAGCTGCGCCACAGCCCGTGGCTGCTCCCTCAGGAGCGAACGTCACCTTATCTCACACCGCGCGCACCAACCGAATCGAACCCGGCGAGGGAGAACCCCCTTCGCTCAGGCCCTCCGGGACAGGGCCGGTGGCAGGATCAGCAGCGATGAACCCGACCCCACCGACCGTGTGGACCCCGGCCATGACCCACGACCTGTGGGTCGGTCTCGGGGTCCTCACGGCCGGGCTCGTCCTGGCCCTCGAGAAGCGGCGTCGCGGGGTCGAGGACGAGCGCGTCTGGGTACTCGTGGCCCTCGCCGTCGCCTTCGGCGGGATCGGCGCCCGTCTCGGGACCTGGCTGCAGCACGCCACGCTGACCGCCAACGACTCCGCCGTCGTCCACTGGATGTACGGCAACCGCAGCATCCTCGGTGGCCTCGCCTTCGCCTACGTCGCGGTCCTCATCGGCAAGCGGCTGCTGCGGATGAGGTGGCGCACGGGCGCGCTCTTCGCGCCGGCCGTCGCGGCGGGCATGGCCGTCGGGCGCATCGGCTGCCTTTTGACCGAGGTGCCCGGGACCCCGACCACCCTCCCGTGGGGTGTCACCGTCACGTCCACCAGCGATGCCGCCGCGTGGGGGGTACCGATCGGCGCGACGCTGCACCCCTCCTTCGTCTACGAGATCGGCTTCCACCTCCTCGCCCTGGCGGCCCTGTGGGTCGCGCGTGATCGTCTGGCCGATCCGGCCGACCTCTTCACGCTGTACGTCACCGCGTACGCGCTCTTTCGATTCGCCGTGGAGCCGGTCCGGGGCAACGAGGTGGCGTGGCTCGGGCTGACCCGGCCACAGCTCGTCCTCGCGCTGACCATCCCGTTGCTCACCTGGCGTAGCGTCATCGCCATTCGCCGCCGAGAGACAGGAGCTGCCCATGACCCAGCCATGGCCCCCTGAGCAGCAGGTGCAGCGACCGCGGCGGCTCGGGCTCGGCGCCGGCTCGCTGCTCGGCGTCCTCGTGGGCCTCCTCGGACCGGTCCTCCTCGCGCTCGGGGCGTGGGGGCTCGCTCGGCTCTTCCCCGGCGAGCCCGCCGTGACCATCGGCTGGATCGCGGTCTTTGCCATCCTCACCATCCCGGTGGTCCTCCTCCTCGCCGGATGCCTGCTGATGATCCCCGACCACCTGCGCGGGTGGGGCGTCGGAGCGCTCATGGCCTCCGGCGTCTGGCTCGTGTGCAGCGCCGGGGTGTGCACCGTCGCCTTCTTCGGCGCCCTGTCCACCTACGAGAACGCGGCGATGATGCTGCCGTGACTCCCCCACGCCCGACTCCTCAGCCCGATGCCGGGACGGGACGACCCCTGCGCGGCGACCGGATCCACCGGTACGTCAACGCCTTCTGCCCCGCATGCCACCACGAGGACCCCGAGCGCGACCTCGTGCACGTGCGCCGGCTGAGCGGCTGGCTCGTCGAGCGGCAGGGTCGCATCTGGCTCGAGCGCGGTTGCCCCGACCACGGCCTGGTGCGCACCCTCTACGACGAGCGTCCGGACATCCTGCGCTACCTCGAGGAGTGGACCGCCCCGACGAAGTCCCACGTCCCCGACCTCACCGGCAACTTCGCACCCGTCCCGGCCGCCTACCTCGACGGCCTGCCCGAGATGCAGACCCAGCACACGTGCATCCTGCTCGAGGACATCACCGAGCACTGCAACCTGCGCTGTCCCACGTGCTTCGCCGACTCCGCCCCGCCCCTGCAGGGGGTGGCCCCCGTCGAGGCCGTCCTCGCCAACGTCGACGCGCGGCTCGAGCGCGAGGACGGGCGCTTGGACGTCCTCATGCTCTCCGGAGGCGAGCCGACCCTCTACCCGGAGCTGGAACGCCTGCTCGACGAGCTCGTCTCGCGTCCGGTCGTGCGCATCCTCGTCAACACCAACGGTCTGACGATCGCCCGCGACGACGCCCTCGTCGACCTGCTGCGCCGCCACCGCAAGCGGGTCGAGATCTATCTGCAGTACGACGGCTCGTCCGCCGAGGCCTCCCTGCACCACCGGGGCGGCGACCTGCGCTCGCACAAGGACCGGGCCATCGCCCGGCTCAGCGAGGCCGGTGTCTTCACCACCTTGACCATGACGGCAGCCCTCGGCGTCAACGACGACGAGATCGGTGACGTCATCACCCGGGCGCTGGACACCCCCTTCGTCTGCGGGGTCTCCATCCAGCCGATCTTCGGCTCCGGGCGCACCGGGCACATCGACGCCACGGACCGGCTCACCCACACCGGCGTGCTGGCGCGCATGGGGCCGCAGACGGGTGGGGTGGTCAGCTGGCGCGACCTCACCGCTTTGCCCTGCAGCCACCCGCACTGCGCCTCCGTGGGCTACCTGCTCAAGGACGACTCCGACACCTGGCGCTCGCTCACCGGCATCGTCGGCCACGACCAGCTCAAGCAGTGGCTCGACCTGGCGCCGGAGAGCTTCGCCAACCGGATCACCGACCAGGCCCTCCCCGAGCAGATGCGCACGGTCGTCAAGGAGGCGGTGCTCGGGCTGCTCAGCGAGCAGACCTCCCTGTCGCACCCGCAGGTCGGCGACCTGTGGAAGGCGGTCTGCCAGACCTGCGACCTCGGCCTGCCGACCCTGACGACGCTCGTCACGTCACGACTGCCCGGCCAGCACGAGCGCCTGCGCCGGCTCATGGGTGAGCGGATCAAGCGCATCAGCGTCAAGCCCTTCATGGACATCGAGACGATGATCGAGGAGCGCCTGACGCAGTGCTGCGTGCACGTCGGCACCCGCGGCGCGAGCGGCGAGCAGTGCGCGCCCTTCTGCGCCGTCCAGGCGTGGGCACCCCTGTCGCGCCAAAAGATCGGGGTCGGCCCGGTGGCGAAGGGAGCCGGTCGGGTCTCCCTGCCGGACCCGGTCGTGGGCGAGGGCCCCGCCCGGGAGGACGTCAGCGGCGGCGGCGCTTCTCGCGCACCCGCACACTGATCTCGATCGGCGTGCCCTCGAAGCCGAACTCCTCACGCAGGCGACGCTCGAGGAAGCGCCGGTACCCCGCCTCGATGAAGCCCGAGGCGAAGATGACGAACCGCGGCGGGCGCGTCGAGGCCTGGGTGGCGAAGAGGATCCGGGGCTGCTTGCCCCCACGCACGGGGTGCGGGTGCCCGGAGACGATCTCGCCGAGCACACCGTTGAGCCGCGAGGTCGTCACGCGGTGGTCCCACGAGTCCAGTGCCCGGTCGAGCGCCGGGGTGAGCTTGTCGACGTGCCGCCCGGTCATCGCGGAGACGTTGACGCGCGGTGCCCAGGCGACGTGGAGCAGGTCGCGCTCGATCTCGCGCTCGAGGTAGAAGCGACGCTCCTCGTCGAGGAGGTCCCACTTGTTGTAGGCGATGACGAGGGAACGGCCGGACTCGACGACCTGGCTGATGATCCGCAGGTCCTGCTCGGTGATCGGCTCGTGGGTGTCGACGAGGACGACGGCGACCTCGGCCTTCTCCAGCGCGGTCTGGGTGCGCAGCGAGGCGTAGAAGTCCGCGCCCTTGCTCTGGTTGACCCTACGGCGGATACCGGCGGTGTCCACGAAGCGCCACTGGCGACCACCGAGGTCGACGAGCTCGTCGACCGGGTCGCGGGTGGTGCCGGCGACGTCGTCGACGACGACCCGCTGCTCACCGGCGAGCCGGTTGAGCAGGCTGGACTTGCCCACATTCGGACGGCCGATGAGCGCGACGCGCCGCGGGCCCCCTTCGACCTCCGCCGTGGCCGTGGCGGAGAAGTCGGGCAGGACGTCGAGGACCGCGTCGAGCACGTCCCCGCTCCCCCGGCCGTGCAGCGCGGACAAGGGCATCGGCTCGCCGAGACCGAGGTTCCACAGCGCCGCGGCGTCGGCCTCGAAGCGCTGGTCGTCGACCTTGTTGGCCACGAGGACGACCGGCTTGCCCGAGCGGCGCAGGAGCCGGACCACGGCCTCGTCGTCGTCCGTGGCGCCGACGATGGCGTCGACGACGAAGATCACGACGTCCGACATCTCGATGGCGATCTCGGCCTGCTCGGCCACGCGCAGGTTGATCCCCGCGGCGCCGATCTCCCAGCCACCGGTGTCGAGGAGGGTGAACCTGCGCCCGGACCAGTCCGCCTCGTAGGCGACGCGGTCGCGGGTGACGCCCGGGGTGTCCTCGACGACGGCCTCGCGGCGACGCAGGATGCGGTTGACCAGGGTCGACTTGCCGACATTGGGTCGCCCGATGATGGCGACGACGGGGAGCGCCAGGTGGTCGGTCGAGGCGACGTCCGACTCCTGGAAGCCCTCGATGAGCGCCCGGTCCTGCGGGGTCAGCTCGAAGTCCTCCAGCCCGGCACGCAGGACCCGCTCGACGCCTTCGACGTCAGCGGGGTCGTTCGGTTCAGGGGTGGTGTCCACGATGCTCCTGGTCAGATGGGGTGACGGCCATTGTCGCAGCCCGGGGGTCGGTGGCCCGACCGCGGCGGGTCAGCGACGTCGGCTGTCGACGACGGACATGACCGCGGCGACGGACCCGTCGAAGTCGAGGTCGGAGGTGTCGACCACGACGACGCCGTCCGCGGCGACGGTGAACTGCGAGACGGTCGAGTCGTCACGGTCGCGACGCAGCACCTGGTCGCGGGTGGCCTCGATGGCCGCGTCGTCGCTGGCGCCGTGCACCTCGAGGGAGCGGCGGCGCAGCCGGGCCTCCTCACTGGCGGTGAGCAGGATGCGCACGGGGGCGTCCGGGGCGACGACGGTCGTGATGTCACGACCCTCGGCGACGCACGCCCCCCGGCGGGAGGCGATGTCGTCGATGAGCTCGCGCTGGCGACGCTGCAGCTCGGTGCGTACGGCGGGGACGGTGGCGACGCTCGAGACGAGACCGGAGATCTCGCTCGAGCGGATCGCCGCGGCGACGTCGGTGCCGTCCACGCGCACGGTCGGCGCCAGCGGGTCGTCACCGATCTCCAGCGGGAGTGCGAGCGTGGCCGCCGTGATCGCCTGCTGGTCGCTGAGGTCCACCTGGCTGTGCCGGCACCACCACGTGAGCGCCCGGTACATCGCTCCGGTGTCGAGGTACCCGGCGCCGAGGTTCGCGGCGACGGTCCTCGAGACACTCGACTTACCGGATCCCGAGGGTCCGTCGATGGCGATGACGAAGGGGGCGGGCTGGCTGGTCACGAGGGGTCAGCCTAGTCGCGACTCAGGACTGGATCTGCCAGCCCCGCACCTGCAGGGCCTCGGTCAGCGGTCCTGCGGCCTGTGGAAGGACCGAGACCTCGGCCAGCCCGAAGGGCAGACCGAGCCCGTGGTCGATGCGCAGGTCCTCGAGGTTGACCTCCTCCTCGCCGATCTCCACCAGGAGCCGGGCCAGCTCGCCGGGCCGGTCGTCGACGACCACGCGGACGGTCGCGTACGCGGCGGGGGGCGCACCGTGCTTGCCGGGGATCCGGGCGTGCCCGGCATTGCCGTCGGCGATGCTGCGGGCGAGCACCGCCCTGGCGCCGGGGGCGTCGGCGATGTCGTCCTCCCCCTCCCCGAGCGAGTCCAGTGCCGTGACGATGCGGGCGAGGTCGTCGCCGACCTCGCGCAGCACGTCAGCGACCGCTGGGGCATTGCCGGAGAGGATCTGGGTCCACAGCCCGGGGTCGCTCGCGGCGATGCGGGTGACATCCCGCACACCCTGGCCGGCGAGCCCGATGGCCTGCTCGCTCAGGTGCTCCAGGCGGGCGGCGACGAGGGAGGACGCGAGCTGGGGCACGTGGGAGACGGCGGCCACCGCAGCATCGTGGTCGCCGGGGCTGAGCGTGGTCACGGCGGCGCCGGTGGCCCGGGCCAGACGGGCGAGGAGGTCGGTGGCCAGCGGGTCGGCGTCGTCGTGCGGGCACAGCACCCAGGCCCGCCCCTCGAAGAGATCCGCACGGGCGCTGATCGCCCCGGAGCGCTCGCGGCCGGCCATCGGGTGCGAGCCGACGTACCGGTCCAGCGACACCCCCGCCCGGACGAGGTCGGCGAGGACGACCTGCTTGACCGAGGTGACGTCGGTGACGACCGCCTCCGGCCACCGCTGCAGTGCGCCGAGGACGAGTCGTGGGGCGACGTCCGGGGGCGAGGCGATGACCACGAGCCCGGGAGCGACGTCACCGGTGATCCGGCCCGCCCCGAGGTCCCGCGCGAGGGCGACGGAGGTCTCCGACTGGTCCTCGAGGGAGACGTCCACCTCCACGGCACGCAGCGCCAGACCGATGCTCGCGCCGATGAGACCGGTCCCGATGACGTGGACCGGCGGCAGGCCGGCGGCCGCTCCCTTCGCCTGCGCGGTCGCGGTCACAGCCCCGCGGCCTTGTACAGCTTGCCGACCTCGTCACGGTTCAGGGGGCGCCAGCGACCGGACTTCGTCGAGCCGAGGGTGATCGGGCCGACCTGGGTGCGCACGAGGGAGAGGACGGGGTGCCCGACCTCCTCGAGCATGCGGCGGACGATGTGCTTGCGCCCCTCATGGAGGATCACCTCGACGATCGCCTTGCCGGGGCGGGAGTCGACGATCTTGAAGGAGTCCACCGCGACCGGGCCGTCCTCGAGCTCGATGCCCTCGCGCAGCCGCTTGCCGAGGTCCTTGGCAACGGGACCGGGCACCTCGGCCATGTAGGTCTTGAGCACGCCGTGGGCCGGGTGCTGGAGGCGGTGCGCGAGGTCGCCGTCGTTGGTGAGGATGAGCAGACCCTCGGTGTCGGCATCGAGCCGGCCGACGTGGAAGAGCCGCTCGGGGCGGCCGGCGACGTAGTCGCCGATGTTCAGCCGCCCGAGCTCGTCGGACATCGTCGTGACCACTCCGACGGGCTTGTTGAAGGCGAGGTAGACCCGCGACTCGTCGAGCTGCACCCGCTCGCCGTCGACGTGCACGATCTGCTCGAGGGGGTTCACGCGCAGCCCGAGCTCGGTGACGACGTGTCCGTCGACCGTGACGCGACCGTCGGTGATCAGCTCCTCGCAGGCGCGGCGCGAGCCGATGCCGGCGGCGGCGAGGACCTTCTGCAGGCGGGTGCCCTTGGGGTCGTGGACATCGATCTGCGGCCCCTGGGGCGGCTCCGGCGCCAGGTCGGGCTGGCCGGGCCGGCTGCGGCCGGTCGTGCCCCGGTCGGGCTCCTGCCGGCGCGGTTTGCGCTGCCCGGCAGAGTTCTTGGGGCCGCGTCCGCGCGGGCTGCCGGAGCCGGAGGAGGGGCGTCGGTTCTGGGGAGGGGTCATGATCTGGTCTCACTCACAAGGTCGTCGAGCAGTGCTGCATCGGGAAGGTAGGGGGCGAGGGGGGGCAGGTCGTCGAGCGAGTTCAGCCCCATCCGCTCGAGGAAGTAGGGCGTCGTGCCGTAGAGGGTCGCGCCGGACTCCTCGTCCTTGGTGACCTCGGTGATCAGGCCCCGGGTGAGGAGCGTGCGCACGACGCCGTCGACGTTGACGCCGCGCACGGCGCCGACGCGTGCCCGTGAGATCGGCTGCCGGTAGGCGATGACCGCGAGGGTCTCCAGTGAGGCCGTCGTCAGCTTGGCCCGCTGACCGTCGAGGATGAAGCGCTCGACGACCGGCGCGTAGGCGGAGTGGCTGTAGAAGCGCCACCCACCGCCGACGTTGCGCACGGTGAAGCCGTGGGCGCCATCGGCGTAGTCGCGCTCCAGCGACTCGAGGTGCTCGCGGATCTCCTCGACGGGCAGCTCGAGCGCGGAGGCGAGGGCGTGGTCCGTCACCGGCTCCTCGACCACCATGAGCACGGCCTCGATGGCCCCGCGGGCACCACCGGGCAGCTCGCCGACGTCGAAGGCGACCTGCACGTCGTCACCCTCGGTCTCGGGTGTGGACTCACTCATCGTTTTCCTCCTCGGGGGGCGAAGGGGGGACCTCCCCCTCGTCGAACTCGGCACCGACGTCGACGGCGCCCTCCCCGCTGCCGATCCACCGCACGTCGAGCTCATCGAGGGCCTCGGCCTGGTCGAAGGTGACCTGCTGGTCGCGGAAGAGCTCCAGCAGGGCGAGGAAGCGCGCCACGACGACGAGAGTGGAGTCGGCGTCCCGGACCAGGCTGCGGAAGGAGGTGACGCCCTCCTCGCGGAGCCGGTCGACGACGAGGACGGCCTGCTCGCGCACGCTGACCGCGGACGCGTGCAGGTGCGTCAGCCCGATGGTCTCGGGCTCCTTGGGGGTCAGGGCCCGGGCAGCGATCATCGTCAGCTGCTCGGGCGTGATGGCGATGACCAGCTCGGGCAGGAGGGCCGCCAGGTGGGGCTCGAGACCGGCCTGGCGCGGGGTCATCGCTCCGGTCGTGGACATCGTCTCGCTGAAGTGGGCGGCGACGTCCTTGAAGGCGCGGTACTGGAGCAGGCGCGCGAAGAGGAGGTCACGGGCCTCGATCAGCTCGAGGTCCTCGTCGTCGGACTCCCGCGTGTTGGGCAGCAGGCGCGCCGCCTTGATGTCGAGCAGGGTCGCCGCCACGAGGAGGAACTCGCTCGTCTGACCGAGGTCCCAGGCGGGTTCGTTGGCCTGCAGGGCCCGCAGGTGCACCATGAACTCGTCGGTGACCTTCGCCAGGGAGATCTCGGTGATGTCGAGCTGGTGCTTGGAGATCAGGCCGAGGAGCAGGTCGAAGGGGCCCTCGAAGTTGTCCAGATGGACGGTGAAGGCCTGCTCTGCCCCGCGTTTGGTGATGACGCCGCCGGGGACCGCGGTGTCAACGCCCTCCATCGTCGTCAGGGCGAGCCGCCGCGCGAGATCAGCTCGCGGGCCAGCTGCCGGTAGGCATTGGCCCCGGAGTGGCCCGTGGCGTAGGTGGTGATCGGCTCGGCGGCGAGCGTGGCATCGGGGAACTTCACCGTGCGGGAGATGACCGTGTGGAAGACCCGGTCGCCGAAGTGCTCGACGACCGATCCGACGACCTCGCGGCTGTGCAGCGTGCGCCCGTCGTACATCGTCGCGAGGATGCCGTCGACCGTCAGTGCCGGGTTGAGCCGATCGGTGATCTTGTCGATCGTCTCGACGAGCAGGGCGACCCCACGCATGGCGAAGTACTCGGTCTCGAGCGGGATGATCACGCCGTGGGCAGCGGTGAGCGCGTTGACGGTGAGCAGTCCGAGCGAGGGCTGGCAGTCGATGAGGATGACGTCGTAGTCGTCGACGACGGGACGCAGGACGCGCGAGAGGATCTGCTCACGGGCGACCTCGCCCACGAGCTGGACCTCCGCGGCGGAGAGGTCGATGTTCGCCGGAGCGACATCGAGGTTGTCCACGGAGGTCCGCTGGACGATCTCGGTGATGTCGTGACCGCGCGAGACGAGCAGGTCGTAGATCGTCGTGTCGAGGGCATGCGTGGGCACGCCGAGACCGACGGACAGTGCGCCCTGGGGGTCGAAGTCCACGAGCAGCACCCGACGACCGGCCTCGGCCAGGGCCGCGCCGAGGTTGATGGTCGTCGTCGTCTTGCCGACCCCACCCTTCTGGTTGCACATGGCGATGATCCGCGCGGGACCGTGGGAGGCCAGCTCGGGCGGGTCCGGAAAGGTGGGCAGGGGTCGCCCGGTGGGCCCGTGTTGGGGCCGGTCGTGCTCGATGTCGAGCGGCGGCGTCACCTCGGATGCCACAGTCGGATCACTCCATCGCGTCTCGCGTACGTTCAGCCTCTCGCTGATCAGCGTTGACACTATCAGCGGGCGCGGGGGTGACTCTGCGCGTAGACCTCACGCAGCTGCTGCACGGTGACCATGGTGTAGATCTGGGTCGTCGTCACCGACGCGTGCCCGAGCAGCTCCTGGACCACGCGGACATCGGCTCCGCCCTCGAGGAGATGGGTGGCGAAGGAGTGCCGCAGGGTGTGCGGGGAGACGTGACCGGCCAGGCCGGCCCGCTCGGCTGCCGCGGTGATGACCGCCCACGCACTCTGCCGGGACAGCCGCGCGCCGCGCTGGTTGAGGAAGAGCGCCGGCCCCGCCCGGCCCGTGGCGCTGAGGTCGGGTCGACCGCGCACGAGCCAGGCCTGCACGGCCTCGCGGGCGAAGGAGCCGAGCGGAACGACCCGCTCCTTGCCGCCCTTGCCCAGCAGGCGGGCCGCACCGATCTCGAGATCGACGTCGTCGATGTCGAGCCCGACGGCCTCGGAGATCCGGGCGCCGGTGCCGTAGAGGACCTCGAGCAGCGCGCGGTCCCGCAGCGGCAGTGCCCCGTCACCGACTCCGGAGGCCTCGAGGAGTCGACCGACCTCGTCGATACCGATGGCCTTCGGCAGCCGCGAGGGCGGGGTCGGCGGGGCCACGTCCCCGGCCGGGTCGTGCGAGGTCTCTCCCTCGAGGGCGAGGAACTTGTGGAGTCCCCGGACGGCAACCAGCGATCGGGCCGCCGAGCTGGCAGCGAGCGGCGGGTGCTCGTCGTCGCCCGTGCGAAGGGCGGCCAGAAATCCGGTCACGTGCGCCGCGGTGACCTGTGCCGGCTCGGTGACGCCGTCGAGGGCGAGGTGGTCGAGGTACCGGCGGGAGTCACGCGCGTAGGCGGAGAGGGTGTGGGCGGAGACCCCGCGCTCGACGTCCAACTGGGTCAGCCAGGTCTGCACGGCCCGCTCCATGGGCGTCGTGCTCACCAGTGCTCGGCTTCCGTCGGGGGCGAACCGTGGACACGCCATTGTGTCCACGGGTGGCTGGGCCACGCCGTGAGTCTAGTGCGCCCGGGCCGTTCTGTGCGGATCTGCCCATGCCCGCCGCACCCGGTCCACGGCAGCATGTGGCCCGCCGCGCAGGGCCGCACCACGTCCTTGCGGCGCCTCCGCTCCTGGTGCCTGGCAGGCGCCACGGTGCGGGTCGTGCACCACGGTGCGGGTCGTGCACCACGGTGCGGGTCGTGCGCCACGGTGCGGGTCGTGCACCACGGTGCCTGCCATGCACCACGAGCGGAGGGCTGCGGAACCCGATGAGGAGCCGCTGCTGGCCCGGCCTCGTGACCGCCCCGCGGTCTCGGGACGTTGCCCGCCGACCGCCCACATCCGTCCCCCGCCCTGACCCGGTGTCCACACCCGCCGCGACCACGGTCCGCTGTCCAAGGGGTGTGGAGCAGCCTTGAGCATGGACGAAGACCACTCAGCCCGAGTCGATCCCGCTGCCCCTACCGCTGCACCTGCCGCTTCCGCTGCCGGCCAGGACCGCATCACGCTCGACGACGGCCGTGCCGTGGTCTGTCCCATGCCCTGCGCCCGGTGCCGGGGGTCGGGTGCGTGCGAGGACTGCCTCGACTGCCTGTACTGGCCGGAGGTGCCTGACCACGAGCCCCGCCCCGCCGTCCGCGTGCGTGGGCCCATGACGCCCGTCCGCACACCCGAGCTGTCCGCGGTGAGGGCGCGGCTCGACGTCGGCACGCGGGTCGGCCTGGTGGTCCGCAGATTCCGTCGTCGGCGCCTGCTGAGCCAACGATCGATGGCCGACGAGCTGGGTTGGCACCACTCGACCCTCTCCCGTGCGGAGAAGGACATCTCCACGCTGACCGTCCGCAAGGTCGAGACGCTGTTGCGGCACACCGGGCACAGGCTGGCCATCGTGCCCGACACGGTCGGCGTCGCGTCGGCTCTGGGTGAGGACCCTGATGAGGCATGGGGCGCGCCGGACCTGCTCGCGCGGGACGGGCAGGGGCGACGGCTGCCGCCCTACGGCCGGGTGACGTGGAACTCCGTGATCGACCGTCGGCTCTACGCACGAATCGTCGGCCACGAGGCGGAGTGGACGTGGCGCAGGCCGCGCGGATGAGCAGCGGTCACTCCCCCAGGCGCACGACCTGCGGCCGCAGATCCTCATACGGACACTCCCACGAGGTGGCAGCGGCGTCCGTCTGGTCGCCGGACCGGATGTCCTTGACCTGGTCGCCGCCCGCGTCAACGCCCGGGAACCAGACGTACGGGATCCCGCGTCGCTCGGCGAAACGGATCTGCTTGCCGAACTTGGCCGCGACCGGTGCGACCTCGCAGGGGATGCCACGCGCGCGCAGTCCGGTCGCCACGGCCACGGACTCGCCTCGGCTGGCCTCGTCCGTCACGGCCACGAGCACCGCCGACGGGGACTTGCGGCTGGCACCGACCATTCCCTTGCCCAGGAGGAGCCCGAGCAGTCGGGAGAGGCCGATCGAGATGCCGACGCCGGGATAGGTGTTCCTGCCGTCGCTCGCGAGCTCGTCGTACCGGCCGCCGGAGCAGAAGGAGCCCCAGGACTCGAAGCCCACGAGCTGGGTCTCGTAGACCGTGCCCGTGTAGTAGTCCAGGCCACGGGCGATCTTCAGGTCAGCGACCATCGCTCCCGGTGCGGACGCCCGGCCGGTCTCGATGACGGCAGCCAGGGCGTCCAGCCCCTCGTCCAGGACCGGGTGCTCGACCCCGAGCGCTCGCACCCGCTCGACGAAGGAGGTGTCCTGCGTGCGGATCGCGGCCAGGTCCAGGCACGCCTGCGCCTGCTCCGGTGTCCGGCCTGCCTCGACCAAGAGGTCAGCAACCTTGTCGGGCCCGACCTTGTCGAGCTTGTCGACGATGCGCAGCGTCTGCTGGATCTCGCTCCCGTCGTGCGCGCCGATGCCCAGGCCGCGGTAGAAGCCCTCGGGGATCTTGCGGTTGTTGACCTGGATGACCATCTGGGGCATCGGCAGCTGCGCGAAGATCTCGGCCATCACCAGAGGCATCTCGGCCTCGAAGTGGGGTGCGAGCTCCCCCACGTCCACGACGTCGATGTCGCACTGGGTGAACTCCCGGTAGCGCCCCTCCTGGGGCCGCTCCCCGCGCCACACCTTCTGGATCTGGTGACGGCGGAAGGGGAAGTTCAGCCGCCCCGCGTGCTCCACGACATAGCGGGCGAAAGGCACCGTGAGGTCGAAGTGCAGACCCAGCTCGGCGCCATCACGCCCTTCGTCGTCCGCGAGCCGGTGGATCCCGTAGATCTCCTTGTCCGCGTCACCGCCCTTGCCCAGCAGTCGCTCGACCGGCTCCACGGACCGCGTCTCGATGGACGGGAACCCGTGCAGCTCGAAGGTGCGGCGGATGACATCGAGGAAGTGCTGCTCCACGACCCGCTGCTCGGGCAGGTACTCCGGGAAGCCGGACAGGGGCGTGACCTTGGTCGGTCGAGCGGTGGTGGTCATGACAGTCCTTGCAGGTACGGGTTGGTCGCCTTCTCGCGGGCCAGCGTCGTCGCGGGGCCGTGGCCGGGCAGGACGAGGCTGGAGTCCGGCCGCGGATGGACGACCCGCTGCAACGACCGCTCCATCGCCTCGGATGAGCCCCCCGGCAGGTCGGTCCGTCCGATGGAGCCGGCGAAGAGCACGTCACCGGTGATCAACGTCCGGTCGACCTCGGCCTCCGCGGGGACGCCCTCGGGGACGCCGGCGAGGGCGAACATCACGGAGCCCTCGGTGTGGCCGGGGGCATGGACGACCTCGAGATCGAGTCCGGCGACGGACACGACCTCGCTGTCGGTGATCTCGACGACCCGCTCCGGCTCGCGCCAGGTCACCTGCTTGCCGAACTGCTGCTCGAGCATGCCCGTCAGCTGCGGCCCCAGGGAGGACCCGCTGAGCGGGTTCTCGAGCCGGTAACGGTCCTCGGAGTGGATGTAGGCCGCCAGCTCCCCGCCGCACACGGGCGTCACGGAGTAGACGTGGTCGACGTGGCCGTGGGTGAGCAGGACCGCCGCAGGCTTGAGTCGGTGCTGCGTGAGCACCTCCCTGAGCGTCTCCTCGATGCCGATCCCGGGGTCGACGACGAGACACTCCTCGCCGGGCCCGTCAGCGAGGACGTAGCAGTTGGTTCCGAAGGCCTGCGCCGGAAAGGAGATGGTCAGCACGGACCAAACCCTACGTGTGCTCCCAGATGGTGGGTGCGAATGGGTAACCTCGGGCCTGTGAGTGACGAGACGAACGCCCCGCGCCCCACGGCGCCCTCGCCGGCGGCCCTGGCCCGACTGGCAGCGACCCGACCGACAGCGACCCCGGCCCCCGACATCCCGGCGGTGACGGACGACCACAGTGCGTCCGCAGCCTTCGGCCGGGCCGACGAGGAAGGACGCGTCTTCGTCCGCGAGGGCGAGGCTGAACGGGAAGTCGGGTCCTACCCGGGCGCCACGCCCGAGGAGGCCCTGCAGTACTTCGCCCGCAAGTACGACGAGCTCTTCGCCTCCGCCAGCCTGCTGCGTCAGCGGCTCGACTCCCCCGAGGTCGCCGCCAAGGAGATCGCGGACGGGTTGAAGACCCTGCGCGAGCACGCCCAGGAACCCAACGTCGTCGGGGACCTGCCCGCTCTGGCCGCGCTCGTCGCCGAGCTCGAGGCGGGCCTGGCCACCAAGCGGGCGGCCGAGTCCGCCGAGCGGGCCGAGGCGAAGAAGGTCGCCACCGCCCAGCGGGAGGTCATCGTCGCGGAGGCGGAGACGATCGCCGCGCAGCCCGTCGAGAAGGTCCAGTGGAAGCAGTCCACGGCCCGCATGCGCGCCCTGCTCGACGAGTGGAAGGCCCACCAGCGCGGCGGAGCCCGGTTGGACAAGGATGTCGAGAGCGCGCTCTGGCAGCGGTTCTCCAAGGCCCGCAACGGCTTCGACAAGGCACGACGCTCCCACTTCGCCCACCTGGAGAAGAGCCGTGGGGAGGTCAAGGCGGTCAAGGAGGAGCTCGTGATCGAGGCCGAGCGGATGGCGACCTCCACGGACTGGAATGCCACCGCCGGCGCATACAAGCGCCTCATGGACCAGTGGCGCCGGGCCGGCCGGGCCGGACGCACCGACGACGACCGGCTGTGGGAACGCTTCCGCACCGCCCAGGACACCTTCTTCAACGCCAAGGACGCCGAGGCGGCCAAGGAGGACGAGGCCCATCGCGGCAACCTCGAGGTCAAGGAGGGCATCCTCGCCGAGGCCGAGGCGCTCCTGCCGGTCACGGACCTGGAGAAGACCAAGGCGGCCCTGCGGGGCATCCAGGAGCGTTGGGAGGCCGCCGGCAAGGTGCCCCGAGCCGACATCGACCGGATGGAGAAGGGGATGCGCCGCGTCGAGCAGGCCGTGCGCGAGGCCGAGGAGAAGAAGTGGTCCTCCTCCAACCCCGAGCTCTCCGCCCGGGCCGCCTCCATGGTCACCCAGCTCGAGTCGAAGGTGGCCGACCTCACCGCCGATCTCGAGAAGGCCGAGGCGAAGGGCGACACCTCACGGGCGTCGTCGATCCGAGAGCAGATCGAGGCGCAGCAGATGTGGCTCGACCAGGCGCGGCGGGGGCTGGACGAGTTCGGTTCCTGACCGGCGGCAGGCCCGCGCCTCGATCGGGGTCAGCCCCGTGAGTCGGTGGTCTGCCCGCCGGTGATCCGGAAGCAGTCGAAGACGGCATCGATCCGCTTGACCTGGTGCATCACGTGGCTCAGGTGCCCGGTGTCGCCCATCTCGAAGGTGAACCGCAGGATCGCCACCCGGTTGCGTGAGGTGTGCACGGCCGCCGACAGGATGTTGACGCCGGACTCCGAGAGCACCCGGGTGACGTCCGACAGCAGCCCGGACCGGTCGAGCGCCTCCACCTGGACCTGGACGAGGAAGACGCTCGAGCTGCTCGGCGCCCACTCGACCTCGAGGAAGCGCTCGGACTCCTTCTTCAACGACGTCGCGTTGGTGCAGTCGGTCCGGTGCACCGAGACGCCATCACCCCGGGTGATGAAGCCCATGATCGAGTCGCCGGGGACGGGTGTGCAGCACTTCGCCAGCTTGACCCACATGTCGTCGACACCCTTGACGACGACGCCGGGGTCGCTCCCGCTGCGGCGGTTCCCGGCCGGCCCGGGCATGGTCGCCTCGGCCAGGTCCTCGGTGGCGCCGTCCTCGCCGCCTGCTGCGGCGAGGAGGCGCGTGACCACGTGCTGGGCGGAGACGTGCCCCTCCCCGACCGCGGCATAGAGCCCGTCGACGTCCTGACGACGCAGCTCGCTCGCCACGGCGGTGAGGCTCTCGACGGTGAGGATCCGTTGGAGAGGCAACTTCTGCTTGCGCACGACCTTGGCGATGGCCTCCTTGCCGGAGTCGACCATCTCCTCGCGGCGCTCCTTGGTGAACCACTGCTTGATCTTGTTGCGAGCTCGCGCGGAGCGCACGAAGGTCAGCCAGTCACGCGAGGGGGCGGCTCCCTCCGCCTTGGAGGTGAGCACCTCGACCGCGTCGCCGTTCTCCAGGGGCGAGTCCAGGGGCACGAGCCGCCCGTTCACCCGGGCACCGATGCACCGGTGGCCCACCTCCGTGTGCACGGCATAGGCGAAGTCCACGGCGGTGGCCCCGGCGGGGAGGGAGATCACCTGCCCCTTGGGGGTGAAGGCGTAGACCTCCTGCGTCGTGATCTCGTAGCGCAGGGAGTCGAGGAACTCGCTCGGGTCGGCGGTCTCGCGCTGCCAGTCGAGCAGCTGGCGCAGCCACGCCATCTCCCCCACCTTGCCCTCGTCGACGCGTCCGCCGTCCGGGCTGCCCTGGTCCTTGTACTTCCAGTGCGCCGCGACGCCGTACTCGGCCCGACGGTGCATCTGGTGGGTGCGGATCTGGATCTCGACCGGATTGCCCTGCGGACCGATGACCGTCGTGTGCAGGGACTGGTACATGTTGAACTTCGGCAGGGAGATGTAGTCCTTGAACCGCCCGGGAAGGGGGTTCCACCGGGCGTGCAGCGCGCCGAGCGCCGCGTAGCAGTCGCGGACGGTGTCGACGAGGACGCGCACGGCGACGAGGTCGTAGATCTCCCCGAACTCCCGGCCGCCGACGATCATCTTCTGGTACACGGAGTAGTAGTGCTTCGGTCGTCCGGTGACGGTCGCCTTGATCTTCGACTCGCGCAGGTCCATCACCACCTGGGAGCGGACCGTCGCGAGGTACTCCTCCCGCGCCGGGGCGCGCTCGGCGACGAGCCGGACGATCTCCTCGTAGACCTTGGGGTACAAGGTGGCGAAGGACAGGTCCTCCAGCTCCCACTTGATCGTGTTCATCCCGAGCCGGTGCGCGAGCGGCGCATAGATCTCCAGGGTCTCCTGGGCCTTGCGCTGGGCCGACGCCGCGGAGACGTACCGCCAGGTCCGCGCGTTGTGCAACCGGTCGGCGAGCTTGATCACGAGCACCCGGATGTCCCGGGCCATCGCGACGATCATCTTGCGGACGGTCTCGGCCTGCGCGTTGTCGCCGTAGGTGACCTTGTCCAGCTTGGTCACGCCGTCGACGAGCTTCGCGACCTCCGCGCCGAAGTCCTCCTCGAGGGCGTCGAGGCTGTAGTCGGTGTCCTCGACGGTGTCGTGCAGGAGGGCCGCAGCCAGGGTCACCGGGGTCATGCCGAGCTCGGCGAGGATCGTCGTCACCGCGAGCGGGTGGGTGATGTACGGGTCGCCGCTCTTGCGCAGCTGGCCGCGGTGCTTCTCCTCGGCGACGTCGTAGGCCCGCTCGATGATCGACAGGTCGGCCTTGGGGTGGCTCTGCCGCACGATCTGCAGCAAGGGGTCGAGCACGCCCGGTGTCGTGGCGCGGCCACCACCGATGCGCGCCAACGAGGCACGCGCCAGCGACCGCGGGGAGAACCCGCCGGTGCCTGTGCTGCGCTCGGTCATGGAGTGAGCCTAGACCGTGGCCAGGCTCCTGACATCGCGCCCCGCCAGGAGGGCGCGTCCCGTGAGCGATGCGATCTCGATGAGGACCTCGACACCGGCGACGCGACCGCCGCAGTGCTCGATGAGCTCGCACCCCGCGGCTGCCGTCCCGCCCGTGGCGAGGACGTCGTCGACGACGAGCACGCGGGCGCCGTCGGGCAGGTCGCCGCCGTGCACCTCGACACGGGCGGTGCCGTACTCGAGGGCGTAGTCGACCCCGACGGTGGGCCCGGGCAGCTTGCCCGCCTTGCGCACCGGCAGGAAGCCCACACCCAGCTCCAAAGCGACCGCCGTGCCGAAGATGAAGCCGCGGGCCTCGAGTCCGGCGACCATGTCCACCTTCCCGTGCCAGGGCCGGGCGTGCGCCCGCACGACCTCGGCGAGCAGCTCGGCGTCGGCGATGACGGGCGTGATGTCCTTGAAGGTCACGCCCGGCTCCGGGAAGTCCTCGACGTCGCGGAGCGTCGCGACGACGCGGTCGGCCAGCGTCCGGGTCATCCCCGGCCCCGGCGCTTGCGCGGCGTCTTCTTCGGCTGGTTGCGCGGTCCGCCGGACTGCGCGTACTTGTGCACCGTGCGGCCCGTGACGGTCTGGCCGCCGTCACCGGAGCCGTCGGACTCCCCGTCCAGGGGCGAGGACACCGACGTGGTGGCCTCCCCCTTCGCCGTCCGGGGGGTCGTGGTGTCCGCAGGGCCGGGCGAAGGGGAGGTCGGTCCCCGTCCACCGGCTCCGGCCGTGGCCAGCTGGCGCTCCTGCCGGGCATGGAGCTTCGCGGCGTCCTCGGCCAGCCGGACCACCTCGGGGTCCTTGCGGCGCAGGTCGACCAGGAGCGGGGTCGCGATGAAGATCGAGGAGGCGGCACCCACCGACATGCCGATGAAGAGCGCGAGCGAGAGGTCGAGCAGCGTGCCCGGCCCGAGCCGGGCGAAGCCGATGACGATCACCGCGACGATCGGGAGCACGGCGATGACCGTCGTGTTGATCGATCGGACGAGCGTCTGGTTCACGGCGAGGTTGGCCGCGTCGGCGAAGCTCGTGCGCCGGTTCGCGAAGGCCGTCCGCGTGTTCTCCTTGACGTGGTCGAAGACGACGACCGTGTCGTAGAGCGAGTAGCCCAAGACGGTGAGGAAGCCGATCATCGTCGCCGGGGAGACCTCGAAACCGGTCCAGGCGTAGATGCCGACGGTGATGAACATGTCGTGGGCCAGGGCCACCATCGAGGAGACGGCCATCTTCCAGTTGCGGTAGTACAGCGCCATCAGGGCCGTCGTGAGCACGATGAACACCGCCAGCGCACGCAGTGCCTGCTCGCTGACCGACTTGCCCCACGAGGGGCCGATGAAGTTCGAGCTGACGTCGTTGGTGTCGACGTCGAAGGCCGTCGCGAGGTCGCGGGTGACCTCCCGGGCCTGGGTCTCGTCGAGCTCCTCGGTCTGCACCCGGACGGTGGAGCCGCCCAGGGTCGAGACATTCGCGGAGGCATCCCGACCGGCCACCTCCCGGACCGTGTCGGTGGCCCGGCTCTCGTAGTCATCAGGGGCCGATGAGGTGGCCACGCGGAACTCGGACCCGCCGGTGAACTCGAGGCTGAGGTTCAGCGGCTGCACCACGAGTCCGAGCGCGGCGACCGTCATGATCACGGCCGACCAGAGGTACCACGTCTTCGACTTGTCGACGAAGTTGAAGGAACGCTTCCCGGTGTAGAGGTCATTGCCCCAGTCCGCCATGCGACTCATCGGGCTCCCCCTTCCGCCGGCACGACGACCGGGTTCTCGATGTCGACCTGGCCCCGACCGCGGTAGCGCACCTTGGCCTCACGCAGGGTGTTCACGTCGAACCCGGACCACGGGTGCCCCGAGGCGAAGAACTTGCGACGAGCCAGGATCGTGAGCATCGGGTGGGTGAAGAGCCAGAAGATCGCGAGGTCGATGAGGGTCGTCAGTCCGAGGGTGAAGGCGAACCCCCGCACCCCGGAGCTGGCGAGCAGGTAGAGGATCGCCGCGGCGAGGAAGTTCACCCCGTCGGCGACGAGGATCGTCCCCTTCGCTCGCGCCCAGCCGGCCTCGACCGCGGCGCGGAGGTTCCTGCCCTCGCGCAACTCGTCCCGGACACGTTCGAAGTAGACGATGAAGCTGTCGGCGGTGACACCGATGGCGATGATCAGACCTGTCACGCCCGCCATGTCGAGTCGATAGTTGTACCCCCAGGCGAGCAGGGCGATCGCCAGGTAGGTGATGAGGAAGGCGATGAGCATCGAGCCGACGACGACGACCGACAGCGCCCGGTACTGCATCAGCGCGTAGCCGAAGACGATGAGCAGGCCGACGATGCCGGCGATGATGCCGTAGCGCAGCTGCTCCGAGCCGAGCGTCGGGCTGATCTCCTGACGTGTCTGGACGTCGAAGGACAGGGGCAGCGAGCCGAACTTCAGCGACTTCGCCAGGCTGCGGGCCTCGTCGATGGTGAAGCCGGTGATGCTCGCCTGCCCGTTCGGGATCGCCTCGTTGAACCCGGGAGCCGTGAGCACCTGCGAGTCGAGGACCGCGGCGAGGGCGTTGTAGGACCCGGGCGGGCTGACTCCGGGGCTGGGCTCCGGAAGCTTGACCATCTCCTTGGAGATCTCCCCGTACTGGTCGCGGCCCGTGCTGGTGAGGCTGAGCGAGATCTCGGGGGTGTTCGTCTGCTGACCCTGGGCGCCGACCTGGTACCCGGCCTCGGCATCGGCGATCTCCTTGCCGGCGACGACCATCGGACCGAGGACGTACTTGACCTGGCCCTGCTCATCGCAGGCGACGATCGCCTCGTCCTCGTTGTTGGCCGGCTTCTCGTCCGGAGGGTTGGAGCAGTCGAGGTCCTGGAAGTCCTTCCACAGCTGCGTGGAGATGTTGTTGGGGTCGGTCGGGCCCGTGGGCTCGCCCGTCGGCTTCCAGTCGGTCGGGGCCGGAGCCTGACCGGGCTGCGCCGGGGCCGAGCTCTCGCTGCCGCTCGGGCTCGGGCTGCCGGAGTCAGAGGGCGTCGCCGAGCTCGTGCTGCTCGGTTCGCTCGGCTCGGCCGGCGCCTCGATCGACTGCGCGCCGCCGTCCGAGGAGGTCGATGAGTCCTTCGACGAGGACGAGCTCGTGGAGGAGCTCTTCGTCGCGGACGAGCTCTTCGGGGAGGAGCCCGTCGAGGAGGACGAGGAGTCGGAACCGGAGGTCGGCGACTGCGTGCCGGAGGGCTGCTCCCCCTGCATCTCGCGCGCCGCCTCCTCGCTCCCGATGTCGGTGGCCAGCACCGGGCGGAACTGCATCTGGGAGGACGCCGAGATGGCCTCCTCCTGCTCCTTCGTCGGCGTGCCGGGCATGGCGACGACGATGTTGGAGTCGCCCTGGGTGGTCACCTCGGCGCCGGTCGTGCCCTGGGCGTCGATGCGCTGGACGATGATGTCCCGGGCCTCCTGGAGCTGCTCCTGGGAGACCTGCTCACCATCCTCGAGACGCGGCTCGAGGATGATCTGGGTGCCGCCCGAGAGGTCGAGGCCCAGCTTCGGGGCCCAGGTCGCGTCGTGCTTGACGACCCCGTAGCCGAGGCCGCCGAGGAGCACGAGGATCCCGGCGAAGAGCCACAGGAGGATGCGCTTGGCGTGGTCCTTGCGAGCGACGTCCTTGGTGCGGCGCACGTCCGCCATCTCAGTCCTGCCCCTCGCCGTGCGCGGGGTCCCCGGCCGACGGTCCGGCGGGGCCGTCGACCTTCGTGCCGATGGCTCGGCGGTCGAGGGTGATCACCGTCCCGGGTGCCACTTCCAGGCGCACCCGCTCGTCCTCGAGCTCGGTGATCCGGCCGAGGATGCCCGCGGTGGTGAAGACCTCGTCGCCCACCTGCAGGGAGGCGGAGAACTCCGCCAGCGTCCGCTGCCGCTTGCGTGCGGAGTAGAGCATGAAGCCGATGAGCAGCAGCGGGAGGATGAGCAGGAGCAGGCTGGCGGACTGCGAGCCGTCGTTCATGAGGAGGACTTCCTGGGTCGGGACCGATCGGTCAGGTCGACGTCACAGTGGCCCGGGCGTGCCCGGGCCAATAGCCGAGTCTAGGTCAGGGCTGTGAGGGTCTCCAACGGACAGGCCGGTCGAGGGGTTCCCGTCTCGATCATCCGAGGCGACCGGTCTCGGGTGGGTCCCTGAGGGGAAGGGGGGTCTGCTGCCCCGGTGGCGGGGCGAGGCCCAGGTGATCCCAGGCCGCGGGGGTGGCCAACCGGCCACGGGGGCTGCGCACGATGTAACCCTGCCGCACCAGGTAGGGCTCGGCGACCGTCTCGACGGTGTCCGTCTCCTCCCCGACCGCGACGGCGAGGGTCGACAGACCGACCGGCCCCCCACCGAAGCGACGGCACAGGGCGTCGAGGACCGCGCGATCGAGGCGGTCGAGGCCGACCTCGTCGACGTCGAAGAGCGCCAGCGCACGGTCGGCCGCGGTGCGGTCGACGTGTCCGGTGCCGTGCACCTGGGCCCAGTCACGCACCCGGCGCAGCAGCCGGTTGGACACGCGGGGCGTCCCCCTCGACCGGCGAGCGATCTCCGCGAGGGCGTCGCCCTTCGCCTCCACCCCGAGCAGGCCCGCGCTGCGCGCGAGGATGCGCTCGAGGTCGGCGACCTCGTAGAAGTCGAGGTGGCCGGTGAAGCCGAACCGGTCCCGCAGGGGCGCCGGGAGCAGACCGGCCCGGGTGGTGGCGCCGACGACGGTGAAGGGGGGCAGCTCCAGGGGGATGGCGGTCGCGCCGGGGCCCTTGCCGACGATGACGTCGACCCGGAAGTCCTCCATCGCGAGGTAGAGCATCTCCTCGGCGGGACGCGACATGCGGTGGATCTCGTCGAGGAAGAGCACCTCGCCCTCGGCGAGCGAGGACAGCACCGAGGCGAGGTCGCCCGCGTGCTGGATCGCCGGCCCGGACGTGACGCGGATCGGCTGCTCGAGCTCGGCGGCGACGATCATGGCCAGGGTGGTCTTGCCCAGCCCCGGTGGGCCGGAGAGCAGGATGTGGTCCGGTGGGGCCGCTCGTCGCCGGGCCGCCTCGAGGACGAGTCCGAGCTGGTCGCGCACCTTGGGTTGGCCGGGGAAGTCAGCGAGCCGTCGAGGGCGCAGCGCCGCCTCGACGACGCCGTCGTCCTCGGTGCTGCCGGCATCGACGACCCGGGCGGTGGCGTCGAAGGAGCCGTCCTCCTCGCGCGGCTCGTCGTCGGCGACCCGCATCTCGGAGCTGAAGCCGTCGTCGCTCATCGGGCGAGGACCTGCAGGGCGGCCTTGAGTGCGGTGGAGACATCCGTGGGCACCGCGCCGTCGGTGTCGCGGCCCACCACCTCGACGGCCTCACCCGACTGCTTCGCGGAGTAGCCGAGCCCGACGAGCGCCTCGGTGACCTGGTCCTGCCATCCGCCCGTCGCGGTCGACGCCGGGGAGGCCGCGCCGCCGCCGGGCACCTCGGGCAGCTTGCCGCGCAGCTCGAGGGCGATGCGTTCCGCCCCCTTCCTGCCGATGCCGGGGACCTTGGTCAGGGTCGCGATGTCGTCCGCGGAGACGGCCGCGGACAGCTCCTGCGGGCTGAGCACGGACAACAGGGCCATGGCCACCCGGGGACCGACACCGGTGACGGTCTGGGCGAGCTCGAAGGTGTCCCGCTCCCCCGCCGCGGCGAAGCCGTAGAGCGTCATCGAGTCCTCGCGCACGATCATGCTCGTCGCGAGCTCGACCTCGGACCCGTGGCGGCAGCCGGCGGCGACGGCGGGCGGGGTGTGGACGAGCAGTCCGACGCCGTGGACGTCGACGACGATCCGGTCGAGGGCGACGTGGCTGGCCACGCCCCGGACCGAGGCGATCATCGGGTGGCCACCGATCGCTGGCGGGCGCGTTCGCTCGCGGCGGCGAGCTCCCGGCGCACCTGTGCGGTGCCGCGCCACTGGTGGCAGATGGCCAGGGCCAGGGCGTCGGCGGCGTCGGCGGGCTTCGGCGCCTGCGACAGCGCGAGGATGCGGGTGACCATCGTGGTCACCTGGGCCTTGTCGGCGCGCCCGGAGCCGGTGACCGCGGCCTTGACCTCGGTCGGGGTGTGCAGCACGACGGGGAGGCCACGACGCGCTCCGGCGAGCAGCACGAGACCACTGACCTGGGCGGTCGTCATGACGGTGGGCACGTGATCGGCCGCATAGACGCGCTCGAGGGCGATGGCCTGCGGCTCGAACCGGTCGAGCCAGGTGTCCAGCTCGTCCTGGATGTAGGCCAACCGGTCCCCGGTCGAGCGCTCGGGCGTCGTGCGCACGACACCGACGGCCGACATGCGCAGGGCGTGGGTCTCGCCGTCGACGACGCCGAGTCCGCACCGGGTCAGTCCCGGGTCCACGCCGAGCACGCGCACGTGCACCCTCCTTGATCCGACCGGGGCGCTCCGCCTGGAGGCACCCGCTTAGAACACCTGTTCTAGTGGCGAGACTACGTGTCGGCGTCCGGGTCCCGGCGGCCGACACGCCGGGTCAGTCCTCGGCGTCCAGCTGGGCCAGGACCTCGTCGGAGAGGTCACCGTTGGTGTAGACGTTCTGCACGTCGTCGCTGTCCTCGAGGGCCTCGACCACGCGGATCATCTTCTTCGCTCCGTCGAGGTCCAGGGGCACCTCCAGGCTCGGCAGGAAGACCGCCTCGGCCGAGTCGTAGTCGACCTCGGCCTCCTGCAGCGCGGTGCGCACCGCGACGAAGTCGGTGGCCTCGGAGACGATCTGCCAGGACTCGCCGAAGTCGTTGATCTCCTCCGCTCCCGCCTCGAGGACGATCTCGAGCAGGTCCTCGTCGCTCTTCTCCGCCTTGGGCACCATGACGACGCCCCGGCGGTTGAAGAGGTAGGCGACCGAGTTCGGGTCGGCGAGATTGCCGCCGTTGCGGCTCAGCGCGGTCCGCACCTCGGTCGCCGCGCGGTTCTTGTTGTCGGTCAGGCACTCGATGAGGACGGCGACGCCCCCCGGGGCATAGCCCTCGTAGGTGATCCCCTCCCAGTTCGAGCCACCGGCCTCGGCACCGGAGCCGCGCTTGACCGCCCGCTCGATGTTGTCGTTCGGGACCGAGTTCTTCTTGGCCTTCTGGATGGCGTCGTAGAGCGTCGGGTTGCCGACCGGGTCACCGCCGCCCGTGCGGGCAGCCACCTCGATGTACTTGATGAGCTTGGCGAAGAGCTTGCCGCGCTTGGCGTCGATCGCCGCCTTCTTGTGCTTCGTGGTTGCCCATTTGGAGTGGCCGGACACGGTGGTCTCCTCGGTGTGGCTGGCAGATGGTCCGAGGATGGATCCTACGCGGTCCGGCGCCCTCCCCTCCGGGAGCACGGGGGCGACGTGGGTCAGGTCGCGGAGCGGACCATCTCGACGAAGAGGGCGTGGACCCGGTGGTCCCCGGTGACCTCCGGGTGGAAACTCGTCGCGAGGAGGTTCCCCTGCCGCACCACGACCGGGTGCGACTCCCCCTTCGCCTCGACGGCGGCGAGCACCTCGACGCGCTCACCGCACTCCTCGACCCACGGGGCGCGGATGAAGATCGCCCGCACCGGCCCGCCCGCGATGCCGGCGATGGGCAGGTCGCACTCGTAGGAGTCGACCTGACGACCGAAGGCGTTGCGGCGCACCGTGATGTCCATGCCGCCCAGGGTCTGCTGCTCCCGGTGCCCGTCGAGGATCCGGTCGGCGAGCAGGATCATGCCGGCACAGCTGCCGTAGACCGGCATCCCCTGCGCGATCCGGGCCCGAAGGGGGTCGCGCAGGTCGAAGATCCGGGTGAGCTTGTCGATGGTCGTCGACTCGCCGCCCGGCAGGACGAGCCCGTCCACCGCGGCGAGCTCGGCCGGGCGGCGGACCGCGGTGGTCCGCGCCCCCGACGCCTCCAGGGCGGCCCGGTGCTCCCGCACGTCTCCCTGGACGGCGAGGACGCCGAGATGTGGCACAGGTGCATCCGTCACGGCCGCAGGCTACGGCAGCCGGGGCGTGGTACGTTCCGCGCGTCCACCGGGCGAGGAGTGGGGTTGACTCTCCCCCGCGGACAGCCATGTCGTGCCGTGCCATCCGCCGATGGCCTCTGGGGGGATCTCATGCTCACGTTCATCCTGCGCCGCTCGCTCGCTCCCGTCGTCACGGTGCTGCTCGCAGTGCTCGCCGGCGCGGCCGCTCCAGCGACCGCCGAGGCCGAGACCCGGCCGACCGTCCCTCCCGAGCAGTACGTCGTGGGCGGCTGCCGGGTCGTGTTCACCGGGAGCGGAGAGCCGTCGCTGGCGGCCAGCAGTGACAAGCCCTGCGTCGGGGTGCAGTCGGTGGCCCGCACCACGCAGGGCGACCTCGACGTGGTACTCACCCCCCAGTCGGCCCAGGCGGCGATCCGCCTCATGGTCTCCCCCAGCACCCAGATGATCGAGCGGGGGATCGTCGCCGGCGCCACGGGCGGGCGCGACGTCATCACGCTGCGCATGTACGACGACCGGGCGGGCAAGCGCGTGGACCTGCGCACGCCCAGCGGCCGCGACCGGGTCGCCGGCACCGCGGTCCACGTGGGGTGGACCAAGGCCGGCGGCGCCGATGCCGGCACCATCGACCCGGGCCACAACGCGCTGGGCCCGAACCACGACCTCACGGCCACCTCCGCCGGCACGGTGCCCGGCGGGTGCGTGCTGCGCATGACCACCACCGGCGTCACCGTCCACGCCAACACCACCCACCGGTGCATCGGTGTCTCCTCGGTCGGCATCTCGTCGACGGGCCGGATCCGGGTCACCGCCAGCCCGGAGCAGCGCGGAGCCGTCGTCAACGTCCAGGGCGACGCGGACGAGACCCTGACGACCCGCGGTATCGGGCTCGGGGTCTCGGCATCCGCTTCGACGATGAACTTCTCCCTGTACGACTCCCGCCTCAACCGCAGGCTCGACCTGCGCAAGGCAGCCGACCTGCGTCGGGTGAGCGGCAGCACGGCCAATGTGTGGCTCAGCTGGACCAAGACGACCGCTCGTCCGGGCAGCCCCCGGGCCACGACGGTCCAGGCGGCGGACAAGTACGGGCCCTACCGGGACGGCTCCGCCGCCATCGACAGCGTCGTCCAGCGCGGCTGCACCGTCGACTTCTCCGGTGCCTACGAGAGCCCGCGACTGGCCGGGTCCTACGTGCGACTGTGCACCGGCGTGACCGGCCTGTGGTTCAACTCCAAGGGCGAGATCGTCCTGGGAGGGTCGGTCAGCCCCATCGTGTCTGCCACCACCGTGGGCAGCCGCAGCCTCACCGACTACGGGATCCGCGTCGGTGTCTCCGGCGGCGGTCGCACGAGCACCTACCGCTTCTACAGCTGGAGGCTGGGCCGCACGCTCGACCTGTCCGAGCGGTCCGACCGCAGGCTGTTCGAACGCTCCGGGTCCTCGATCCTCATCGGGTGGAGTCACCCCACCACCGGCTGAGCCCACACAGAGGGCATCGGGCCCGGGTGGCCCGGTGTCGACGTGGACCGTTTCGGCGGCCGCACCCGGGGGTAGGTCGAGGCCGCTGGCTGCTCCGTCCGGGACGGCCGGCGGAACACCGAACCCTGGAGGTTGTCATGGGAAAGATCTCACTGTTGCTCGGCGCGGGCGTCGGCTACGTCCTCGGCACGCGAGCGGGACGGCAGCAGTACGACCGGATGGCCGCCGAGGCGAAGCGGATGTGGCGAGACCCCCGGGTGCAGAAGAAGGCGCGCGAGGCCCAGGACACCGCCAGTGACCTCGGTCAGAAGGCCGGCGACAAGGTGAACTCGACGATCCAGGAGCACACCGGGGACTCCTCCCCGAGCGGCCCCACCGGCGGTGGGGCCCCACCCAGGGACGGGACCCCACCGCTCAGCTGACCACCGGTCGACGGTTGGCTGAGCTCTACCAGCCGCGCTCGGCCAGCCGGTGGGGCTGGGGGATGTCGTCGACGTTGATGCCGACCATGGCCTCGCCCAGGCCACGGGAGATCGTCGCGAGGGTGTCCGGGTCGTCGAAGAAGGTCGTGGCCTTGACGATGGCCTCGGCACGCTGGGCCGGGTTGTTCGCCTTGAAGATGCCCGACCCCACGAAGACGCCCTCGGCGCCGAGCTGCATCATCATCGCGGCGTCGGCGGGGGTGGCGATGCCACCGGCGGTGAAGAGCACGACGGGCAGCTTGCCGGCGCTCGCGACCTCCTTGACGAGCTCGTAGGGAGCCTGGAGCTCCTTCGCCGCGACGTAGAGCTCGTCCTCGGCGAGGTTCTGCAGGCGGCGGATCTGACCGCGGATCTGACGCATGTGCGTCGTCGCGTTGGAGACGTCGCCGGTGCCGGCCTCCCCCTTCGAGCGGATCATCGCGGCACCCTCGGTGATGCGGCGCAGGGCCTCACCCAGGTTGGTCGCGCCGCAGACGAAGGGAACGGTGTAGGCCCACTTGTCGATGTGGTTGGCGTAGTCGGCCGGGGTGAGCACCTCCGACTCGTCGATGTAGTCGACACCGAGCGACTGCAGGACCTGCGCCTCGACGAAGTGGCCGATGCGCGCCTTGGCCATGACCGGGATCGAGACGGCCTCGATGATCCCGTCGATCATGTCCGGGTCACTCATCCGGGAGACCCCACCCTGGGCCCGGATGTCGGCGGGCACGCGCTCGAGGGCCATGACGGCGACCGCACCGGCGTCCTCGGCGATCGTGGCCTGCTCGGGGGTGACCACGTCCATGATGACGCCGCCCTTGAGCATCTCCGCCATACCGCGCTTGACCCGTGCGGTCCCGGTCTCGGTCGTGCTCTGGGCAGGCTGCTGGTCAGTCATCGTCCATCCTGGCTGTCGGCGTGAAGGGGGAGCACCCGGCAAGACTTGCTCGGCGCTGGGAGCAGTTTAGGGGCGTGGGCGATGCGTGTCCGATCCGGTCCGGGCCGACGACGGGGATGGCCCCGTGAGCGGGGGTCACTCCCCCGGCAGGGCGTCGTCGAACTCGACGGTCCGTGGGAGCTCGGCGTGGCCGGCCAGTCGGAAGAGTCGCACGACCCGCTTGGCCCGCACCCGCTGGACCTCCTTGACGGCATCGTTGTGGAAGCGACGGGCCAGCTGCACCCGCAGTCCCGCGTGGCGCACCCGCTCGAGGGCGGCTGCACCCGGGTCACCCTTCGCCTCGATGTCACGCACGACCTCCGGCGGCAGTGCGGCGTGCAGCACCTCGGAGAGCTGGCTCTCGACGCCCTCACGACCGGCGAAGTGCTGCCCCTCGAGAAGGTCCGCCTCGAAGGTCCGCTCGTTGTGCCGCTCCAGCGACTCGCTGGCCGCCGCGGCCACGAGGACACCGCTCGCCGGGTCGACCGCCCCCGAGTTGGCCAGCTCGATGCTCGCCTCGGCCCGGCGGACCACGTGGGCGTCGAGCGCGGAGAGCGCGCCCTCGACCTTCGCGTGGAGGCGATCCAGCCGGGCCGCGCTGTAGGAGAGGTACCAGGCGAGGACGAGCAGGACGCAGACGACGGCTGCACCGACACCGAGGACACCGATGACCTCCATCAGCGCCCACCACCGAGACCGCGGCTGCGCCCGGGCCGCAACCGGGTGACCTCGTGCGGACGGTGACCGGCGTCGACGACCGTCTCGTAGACCGCGAGGATCTCCTCGGCGACGATCCCCCAGTCGAAGACCCGGGCCCGCTCACGACCGAGGTCCGACAGGGCTCGAAGGCGGGCGGGGTCACCCAGGAGCTCCACCGCCCGAGCGGCGAGGTCGTCGGGGCGGTCGGCGGCGAAGATCGCCCCCGCCATCCCCGCCCGACCGGTGTCGAGGACGCGTTGGAAGGCGGCCAGGTCGCTCGCGAGGACCGGGGCACCCGCCGCCATCGCCTCGACGAGGACGATCCCGAAGCTCTCGCCCCCGGTGTGGGGGGCGATGTACAGGTCGGCCGAGGCCAGCACACGTGCCTTGTCCTCGTCGGACAGCGCACCGAGGAACTCACTCGCTGCCACCACGCGCTCGGGCAGCCGAGCCCGCACGGCCTCCGCGGCTCCCGGCCCGACGACGAGCAGCCGGGCGCCGGGCACCTCGTCGAGGATCCGGGGCATCGCCTCCGCGAGCACCGGCAGTCCCTTGCGGGGTTCATCGATCCGGCCGAGGAAGACCAGGGTCGGTCGCCCCGGCGCTCCGGTCCACCGCACGGTGCGTTCGGCCCGGGCGAAGGCAGCGGTGTCGACGCCGTTCGGGATGACGACGGCGTCACCGCCGATGTGTGTGGTGACGGTGCGCCGGGCGTCCTCCGAGACCGCGATCCGGCCGTGGATCTTCTCGATCGAGGGCCGCAGCAGCGGGTAGGCCGCCTGCATCGCACGGGAGCGGACGTTCGAGGTGTGGAAGGTCGCGACGACCGGGACGGTCACGGCCCACAGTGCGAGCACGGACAGGCTGGGGGCGAGGGGCTCGTGGATGTGCACGACGTCGAAGTCACCCTCCTCGAGCCAGCGCGCGACCCTGGCCGCGGCGACCGGGCCGAAGAGCAACCGCGCGGTCGAGCCGTTGTAGCGGATGGGCACGGCGCGTCCGGCGGGGACGACGTAGTCGGGCAGCCGTGTGCCCTCGTCCGCGGGCGCGAGGACCGACACGTGGTGACCGGCGCGGAGGAGGTACTCCGCGAGGTCGCGGATGTGGAACTGCACACCGCCGGGGACGTCGAAGGAGTACGGGCTGACCAGACCGATCCTCATCCGGCCTCCTCGGGGTGCGCGCGCCGGTCGGCGGCGAGGTCGTCGACGAAGACCCGCTGCATCATGTGCCAGTCCTGGGTGTGCTGGGCGATCGCCCGCCCGAAGGTCTCGGCGCACGCCCGGGTGACCTGCTCGACGGCCTGCGGGCTCCCGGGCGGGGGCGTGGCGACCGCGTCGTGGATGGTGATGACCATCCCCCACTCGCGACCGACACGCTCGTGGCGCAGGGTCACCGGGTAGAGGCGGTACCCGCTCTCGACGGCCAGGGCGGCCGGTCCGGCCGCCATCCGGGCGGGGTGACCGCACAGGTCGACCTCGACCCCGGTGGCGGACAGGTCCCGGTCGGCGAGCAACGGCATGACGACCGGCTCCCCGGTTGCGAGCTGGGTCCGCAGCTGCTCGAAGGTGCCCTTCTGCGCGGGCAGGATCCGCATGCCCAGGCTCTCGCGGTAGTCGAGGAAGGCCCGGAACATCTCCTCGGGCTCGAGCCGCTCGGCGACGGTGACCACCGGACCGAGGTGCCGGGCGCACCAGACCCCGGCGAGGTCCCAGTTGCCGGTGTGCCCGAGGAAGCAGACGACCGGACGGCCGGCGGCGAGCTCTCCCCGGAGCTCGGGCATGGCTCCCTCCCAGCGCACGAGGCGGTCGACGTCGCTGCCCCTGAGCGACGGGAGGCGGAAGGCCTCGACGTAGTAGCGAAGGGCGGCGCGCACCCCCTTCGCCGTGAGGTCGTCGAGCTGCGCTCCGGTGAGCTCCGGACGCACCCGGCCGTAGTTGGCGCGCAGGCGCTGCACCGCGCCGCCGTCGCGCGCGGTGGCGCGATCGGCGGCGACGTCGAAGATCCAGTAGGCGGCGCGGGCGGGAAGGAGCCGCAGCAGGCGCCACGCGAGGACGAAGGCGAGGAGGGTGATCCGCCCGCGCATCCGCGTCATGATGTCGGCGCAGCTGCCCCGGACGAGGATCCTGCCGCGCGCACCTGCTGTCGGACGACGAGGATCCGCTGGACCACCGTGATGAAGCTGGCGACGACCAGCAGCGCGAGGACGACCTTGAGCACGACCTCGGGAAGGCCCATCCCCACCAGGCCGGTCGTCACGAGCGCCGCGACGAGGCGGTCTGCGCGCTCGGCGATCCCGACGTCGGCGCGCATCCCGAGGCCCTCGGCGCGCGCGCGGGCATAGGAGACGATGCTGCCGAGGACGAGGCAGGCCAGGGCCAACCACGCCATGACGCGGTCGTCACCGCCCTGGAAGAACCAGATCGTCAGGCCGGCGAAGATCGCCGCGTCACCCATCCGGTCGAGGGTGGAGTCGAGGAAGGCGCCCCAGCTGCCCGGACGGTCGAGCTGGCGGGCCATGATGCCGTCGATGGTGTCGGAGAAGACGAAGGCGGTGATCACGAGCACGCCGATGAGCAGCTCGCCCATCGGGAAGAAGATCAGTGCCCCGAGGCAGACGCCCAGTGTGCCGACGATCGTCACCACGTCGGGGCTCACGCCCAGACGGAGGAGCAGCCTCGCCACCGGGGTGAGGATCCGGGTGACGGCCGCGCGCGCGTATCGATTGAGCATCTCGGGCACCAGCGTAACCGGCTTCGGGCACGTCCCGATCACGCCGCGCGGCAGGGTGACCGTCCCCACAGCCGGTGTCTCGCGGCCGCTCAGCGCTCCGTGGTGGGCCAGGCGGTGGCCAGTGCCGTGCGCGCGTCCTCGAGGAGGATCGGCAGCGCCTTGGTCTGGGCGATGATCGGCAGGAAGTTCATGTCCCCGCCCCAGCGCGGGATGACGTGCTGGTGGAGGTGGGCGGCCACCCCGGCGCCGGCGACGGCGCCCTGGTTCATCCCGAGGTTGAAGCCGTGCGGGTTCGAGGTCTCCTGCAGCACCCGGATCGCCGTCTTGGTCAGCGCGGTGAACTCGTGCGTCTCCTCGTCGGTGAGGTCGATGTAGAGCGAGACGTGCCGGTACGGGCAGACGAGGACGTGACCGGCGTTGTACGGGAAGAGGTTCATCACGACGAAGCAGGTCCGACCACGGTGCACGACGAGACCCTCGGCGTCCTCCTTGTCCGGCGCGGCGCAGAAGGGACAGCCCTCGCCGGCGTCCTCGCTCGGCCGCTCACCGGTGACGTACGCCATGCGGTGGGGCGTCCAGAGCCGATCGAACCCGTCCGGGACACCGACGAAGGAGCGCTCGTCCTCGAGGGGTCGCTCGTGGGGCTCGGTCATGGGGCCGATCCTGTCACGCCGCACCCGTCATCCCGAGGACCGGGGCACCCACTCCCGAAGGCGGTCCACGGGAGGGCCGAAGCCGACCGCGTCGAAGAGCGGACGTCCCGCGGCCGAGGCGTTGAGGCGGATCCAGCGGATCTCCTCCTCGGTGGCGGCCCGCTGCACCGCCGCCATGAGCGCTGTCCCGATCCCCCGACGCCGCCGGTCGGCCGAGACGTAGACCTGCTGCACGTACCACCACTCCGGGCGGCCGGGAGCCACGAGGCCGGGCAGCTTGCGTACGCGCTGGGCGAGGACGCACCCGACGGGCCGACCGTCTGCCTCATCGGCGATCCACCCGCGGTAGTCCGCGAAGTCCTCGAGCAGCGCGTCGGCGTACTCCGCGAGGAACCCGGCCCGCGCCGGGCGAGCGCGCTCACGGTCCTGCTGTATGCGCAGGGCCGCCAGGGAGACGGCGTCATCGCGTTCGACGGGGCGGATCCGCGGGTCCATGCCCGCAACCTAGCCCACCGGACGCGAAGGGGGCGGGCGTCGCCCGTCGTCAGGCCGTGCCGGCGGGGCGCACGTCCGGGCCGGGGTTGGTCAGGCTCGGCGCCGAGGTGATCTGGTCCCGGTGCTCGATCGCCGAGAGGACCTTGGTGATCGCCTCCTCGATGGGGACGCCGTTCTCCTGCGACCCGTCGCGATAGCGGAAGGAGACCGCGTCGTGGCCACGGTCCTCCTCGCCGGCGATGAGGGTGAAGGGCACCTTGGCCTTGCTCGCATTGCGGATCTTCTTCGGGAAGCGGTCGTCGCTGGCGTCGAGCTCCACGCGGATCCCCTTCGCCTTCATCTGCGACAGCACGCCCCAGAGGTAGTCGGCGTACTCCTCGGCGACCGGGACACCGAGCACCTGGACGGGGCTCAGCCACACGGGGAAGGCGCCGGCGTAGTGCTCGACCAGGACGCCGATGAAGCGCTCGATCGAGCCGAACTTCGCCGAGTGGATCATCACCGGCTGCTGGCGGGAGCCGTCCGCGGCCTGGTACTCCAGGGCGAACCGGTCCGGGGAGGGCTGGTTGAAGTCGTACTGGATCGTGCTCATCTGCCAGGTGCGGCCGATCGCGTCTCGCGCCTGCACGGAGACCTTCGGGCCGTAGTAGGCGGCGCCGCCGGGGTCGGGCACGAGCTCGAGACCGGTCTCGCCACAGACCTGCTCGAGGACGGCGGTCGCCTCGGCCCAGTCCGCGTCGGAGCCGATGAACTTCGAGCTCCCCTCCCCCTCCTCGTCCCGCGTGGACAGCTCGAGGTAGAAGTCATGGAGCCCGAAGTCGCGCAGCAGGCCGAGGATGAAGTCGAGCAGGTGGCGGATCTCGTCGGGGGCCTGCTCCTTGGTCACGTAGGAGTGGCTGTCGTCCTGGGCGAAGCCGCGCACGCGCGTCAGCCCGTGGATGACCCCGGACTTCTCGTGCCGGTAGACGTGCCCGAACTCGAAGAGACGCAGCGGCAGCTCACGGTAGGAGCGCTGCTTCGAGCGGTAGATGAGGTTGTGCATCGGGCAGTTCATCGCCTTGAGGCGGTAGTCCATGCCGTCGACGTCGAGGGGCGCGAACATCCCCTCCCCGTAGTACGGCAGGTGACCGGAGGTGTGGAACAGGCCCTCCTTGGCGATGTGTGGGGTGCCGACGTACTCGAAGCCCTCCTCGATGTGACGTCGGCGGACGTAGTCCTCCATCTCGCGCTTGATGACGCCACCCTTGGGGTGGAAGACCGGGAGGCCGGAGCCGATCTCGTCGGGGAAGGAGTAGAGGTCGAGCTCGCGGCCGAGCTTGCGGTGGTCACGCTTCTCGGCCTCCGCAAGCCGCTCGAGATAGGCCTTGAGCTCGTCCTTCGTGGCCCAGGCCGTGCCGTAGATGCGCTGCAGCTGCGGGTTCTTCTCGCTCCCGCGCCAGTAGGCCGCCGCCGAGCGCATCACCTTGAAGGCATTGCCGAGGAGCTTGGTGCTCGGGATGTGCGGGCCTCGGCACAGGTCACCCCAGGCGACCGACCCATCGCGGCGGAGATTGTCGTAGATCGTCAGCTGGGCCCCGCCGACCTCGACCTCGGCACCCTCGGCCACGTCGTCCGCGGAGCCACCCTTGAGCCCGATGAGCTCGCACTTGTACGGCTCGTCGGAGAGCTCCGTCAGCGCCGCCTCGTCGCTGATCTCGCGGCGGTGGAAGGTCTGGCCCTCGTTGACGATCTTCTGCATCGCCTTCTCGAGGGCCTTGAGGTCCTCCGGGGTGAAGGGCTCCTCGACGTCGAAGTCGTAGTAGAAGCCGTCGCGGACCGGTGGCCCGATCCCGAGCTTGGCGTGAGGGTGGACCTGCTGGACGGCCTGGGCGAGCACGTGGGCGCACGAGTGACGCAGGACGTCGAGACCGTCCTGCTCCGCAGCCGTCACCGGCTCGACGACGTCACCCGCGACCAGCTCGTGGGCGAGGTCGCGCAGCTCGTCGTTGACGCGGGCGACGAGGACCGCGCGATCCCCCTCGAAGAGCTCGGCGGCGGTCGTGCCCGGGTCCACCGATCGCTCGTCTCCGGCGACGGTGATGGTGAGCTGGGCAGACACGGGGATCTCCTGGTGGGACGGTACGAGGCGCCCGGTCGGGCACCGTCGAACTCTATCCCCGAGGGCGCGAGAGACCCCAGCCGGTTTCACCCCGAGGCAACCGCTCGAAGGGTTGGGGTTGACTGGGCGCCATGCACATCACCCGGATCGGCATCACCCCGCTGAAGGGGGCCCGGCACGCCGAGCGCCGCCAGCTCCGGCTGGAGACCACCGGACCGGTCGGTGACCGGGTCCTCTGCCTTCTCGACGTCGAGCGGGACCGGGTGCTGCGCACCGTCGACCACCCCCGACTCGTCCTCGTCGACGCGGTGTGGGACGGCACCGTCCTCTCCCTTCGCACCCCCGATGACCGCCGGGCCATCGCTCCCACGCAGCCGACCGGAGAGCGCCTGACCCGGGACTACTGGGGCCGGGACGCGCAGCTGGAGCTGCTCACCTCACCGCATGCCGCGCTGCTCAGCGCGTACCTGGGGTGCGAGGTCCGCCTGGCCCGGGTGGCCCCCGGGGAGGTCGTCTACGGCGGCCCGGTCAGCCTGGTCAGCACCGGCGAGCTGGCCGAGCTGGCCGAGAGTGAGAGCGCCCGCTTCCGGGCGACCCTCACCCTGGACGCCGATCGGGTCCCCGAGCCGGGCACACGGCTGCACCTCGGCGACGCGGTGATCCGGGTCCGCGGGGCCGTCCCCCGGTGCCGCGTCATCGACGTCGATCCGGCCACGGGCCGGATGAACCGCTCGCTCCTGAAGGACCTGGCGGCGCGGCCGCGCCGGACCGGTGAGCTCGGCTTCGGTGTCGACGCCGACGTGCTGGTGCCCGGCGTGGTCCGTGCCGGTGACCGGGTGTCACCCCGGGAGTGACGGGACGCGGCTCAGGTCTCGGTCATGCCCTCGTACAGGCCGATCTGGTTGCCGTCCGGGTCCTGCAGGACCGCCCACCAGCTCGTGTCCGAGATCGGGGCCTTGTCCATGACGACCTGTCCACCCGCCTCGACGGCCGCGGTCAGCACCGCGTCGATCGAGTCGACCTCGACGTACGAGCGTGGCTGGGTGAGGTCCCCGGACCGGGCCACGAGTCCGCCGCCGCTGATCTTGTTCGGCGCCTGCCACATCGGATAGTCCTCGAAGCCGGGCGGTCCCGCGATCTGCCAGCCGAAGAGCGAGCTGTAGAAGGCGGTGGCCGCGTCCGTGTCCGCGACCGGGATCTCGATGTGGGTGATGTCTCCGTGTGCCATCACCCAAGTGTGCCAGTGGGTGTGACGTGCGTCACGTCTTTCCTCCGGGGGACCCGTGGGCCCCTCCCCCGAGACTTCGCCTTCGGCACCTGCACCGCGAGCTACCAGAGCGAAGGGGGATGGAGAGAGACCCGTGGCCCGAAGGACTCCTGTGCCTGGCTCAGGGCGGCCAGATCGTGCGCAGATCACCCGTGCACGTGGTGAACCAGCTCCATCATCCATCGGATCCACACCAGTGCGGTCGGCACGAGCAGTGCCGCGAAAGCGACCACGAGGACCCAGCTCGCGCCGACCGATTGGTGTCGGATCATCGCGGCTGCCATCACGAGGATGGCTGTGAGCAGCCAGGTCATGAAGCCCAGCGCGGTGATCGCCGCCACGTCACTGACCGCGCTGGGGTTCCTTTGGGCGAGGCCGGTGATGATGAGGAGCGGGATGACGATCCCCAGGTCGAGGTACTTGATGACCCAGAACAGCGCGGTCGCTGTCGTGTACTCCTCGGTCGGGCCGGTGCGATAGAAGCCTGCCAGCTGAGCCATCCACAGCAGGGCGAACAGAACGCCCAAAGCGATGACGACCGCCAGGGTCGCCTGGCGAGGAGCGCTGGGCATTGGCGGCAGCGCCGATAGGGCGCGCACGGAGAAGACCAGGAGCAGGAGCGCACTTGCTGTGATGGCGGTGTACAGCAGGAAGGCCGTCTCTGCATTCCCGGGGTACTTCCCGTACTCCTGCCCCATGACGACGGTGAAGAACGTGTAGATGACGTACGCAGAGGCCCCCGCCGTCAGTGCCGGTGCCCAGTCCCTGCCGGCCCACCAGAAGGGGGTGCATGCGAGGAAGAGCACGGCCAACGAGGAAGTGACCAGCTCGCCCCCGACGTACTGGACGAGTGCGTCTGCGGACATGTGGAACCTGACGCGTCCAGCCACCAAGGGCCCGATGACCGTCGCGACGGCCAGGAGTAGCCCGACGACGACGCACAACACCCCACCGGTGAGCTCGGTGGTGCGGGCCATCCCTGCTGCAGGCATGCGCGGACCCCCTGACTCCGTCGGTCCGACGTTACGCCTCCGGCCTCGAGGCAGCGGCGGCCTGCGGTGGCCGCGCCCGGCTCGGCCGTGAATCTCGCGCGGCTCAGTCCAGCGTGAGCACCAGGTGCTCGGTCGTCGGCGTGCGCGAGTTGCGCAGACCGGCCACCACGGGCCCGCCCCGACCCTGCGTGTCGATGACGAAGTCGACCTTCGCCGGCAGCAGGACCGGCTTCTTGAACCACACGTGGCTCGTGCTCGGTCCGCTGGTCACGGGGCCGATGGCGCCGAGCACACGGGCATAGGTCCACATGCCGTGCGCGATGGCCCGGGGGAAGCCCATCGCCTTGGCGGTGACCGCACTCATGTGGATCGGGTTGATGTCACCGGAGGCCAGCCCGTAGGTGCGACCGAGGTCGCCCGGAAGGCTCCACCTGGCGGCGGCGTACCCGGTGGGGATCGGCGGCGCCGGCGCCCCGCGATCGGCCTCGGCATCGCCGCGTCCGCGGGCGAGGTAGGTCGAGCGGCCCTCCCAGACACGCTCGCCCGCGACCTCCACCTCGGTGACGAGGTCGACGACCGTGCCCTTGGGGTGGGCACGCAGGTTCTCCGCGGAGACGGTGATGTCGAGCGCCTCGTCGAAGCGCAGCTCGCGGTGGACCGTGATGACGTTCTCGACGTGGACGAGACCCATGAGCGGCAGCGGGAATCCCCGGCCGGACATGAGCGTCATCTGCAGCGGGAAGCCGAGCACGTGCGGGTACGTGTGCGGCAGCACGTCGCTGTTGTTGAACCCGCAGATCCGCTGGTACTCCAGCAGGTCGTGCCGGTCGACGCCGTGACCGCTCAGGCGCACCGTCGTGTCCGGCAGCTGCGTGCCCGCGGTCCGTCCCGGCAGCGCGGCCTTCGCGTAGATCGGGCCGAGAGCCGGGATGGACGTGAGCGTCGTGACCGCCATCAGGCGCCCAGGATCATCTGGCCGCACACGCGGACGACGTTGCCGCTCACGGCGCGGTTGGCGTCCCACGAGAACCACCCGATGGTCTCGGCGACGTCCACCGGCAGACCACCCTGCGAGAGGGAGTTGGTCAGGCGACCGACCTCACGCGTGGCGAGCGGGATCTTCGCGGTCATCTCGGTCTCGATGAAGCCGGGGGCCACCGCGTTGACGGTGACGCCCTTCGCGACGATCTGCGGGTCCTTCGCGAGGCTCGTGGTCATGCCGATGACGCCGGCCTTGCTCGCTCCGTAGTTCGCCTGGCCGCGGTTGCCCGCGATCCCGGCGATGGAGGCGACGTTGACGATGTGGCCGCCCTCGTTGATCGCGGGGACGAGGTCCTCGTTCATCCGCAGGATCGACAGCAGGTTGACGTTGAGGACGGAGCCCCAGCGGTCGGCGTCGGTGTTGACCAGGAGCTTGTCCCGGGTGATGCCCGCGTTGTGGACGACGATGTCGAAGCCACCGTGCAGGCTCCGGGCGTGGTCGACGATCTTGGCGCCGGCGTCCTCGGCCGTGACGTCGACCTGCAGCGCCGAGCCGCCGATCGTGTTGGCGACCTCGGCGAGCGGCCCGCCGGCGGCGGGGATGTCGACGCAGATGATGGTGGCCCCGTCGCGGGCGAGGACCTCGGCGATGGCCGCGCCGATGCCGCGGGCGGCACCCGTGACGACGGCCACCTTGCCGGCGAGCGGGGCATCCCAGCTCTCCGGCACGGTGAGCTCCCCGAGCGCCTCGCCGACGTGCACGACCTGGGCCGAGACGTAGGCGGAGCGGCCGGAGAGGAGGAAGCGGATCGTCGCCTCGGCGTTGGCGTCCGCGCCCTCGGCGACATAGACCATGTTGGCGGTGCCCCCGGCGCGCATCTCCTTGCCGACGGAGCGGACGATGCCCTCGAGGGCGCGACGGACCGCGGCCTCCGCGACGTCGGTGGTGTCCTCGACCGGACGGCCGATGACGATGACCCGACCCGTGGGGGCGAGCGTCTTCAGTGCCGGGGCGAGGATGCCGCGGAGGGACTCCAGGTCGGCGGGGGTGGTGGCCTGCGTCATGTCGACGACGACGCCGGCGACGGAGGTCGAGGGCGAGGTCGCGATCTGGACGCCGTCGGCCTCGAGCGCCGCGGTGAGGGTCGCGGCGACCGGGGCGTCACCGTGACCGTCGAGCAGGACCGCGCCGTTGATGAGCGAACCGCCCGCCGTGTGACGACGCAGCGTGGTCGGCCGGGGCAGGCCGAGGGTGTTGGCGATCTGCTTGCCCAGACCGGAGCTGACGAACTTGCCGTACTCGAATCCCATGTGGGTGTTCTCCTTGGTTCGCTTCGGGGAGGGCTCAGGCGCCCTCGAGGATGGCCACGACGCCCTGTCCACCCGCGGCGCAGATGGAGATCAGGCCGCGGCTGCCCGGGCCCTTCTCGTGGAGCATCTTCGCCAGCGCGGCGACGATGCGGCCACCGGTGGCGGCGAAGGGGTGGCCCGCGGCGAGCGAGGAGCCGTTGACGTTGAGCTTGTCCCGGTCGATCGTGCCGAGCGTGGAGTCGCGGCCGAGCTTCTCCCGGCAGAAGTCCTCGTCGTCCCACGCCGTGAGCGTGGACAGGACGGTGGCGGCGAAGGCCTCGTGGATCTCGTAGTAGTCGAAGTCCTGGAGGGTGAGGCCATTGCGCTCGAGCATCCGCGGGATGGCGTAGGCCGGGGCCATGAGCAGGCCCTCGGCGCCGTGGACGTAGTCCACCGCGGCGGCCTGGCCGTCGACGAACCACGCGAGCGGGGTCAGACCCTGCTCGGCGGCCCACTCCTCGGAGCCGATGAGCACCGTCGAGGCGCCGTCGGTCAGCGGGGTCGAGTTCCCGGCGGTCATCGTCGCGTCGTCGCCCTTGCCGAAGGCCGGCTTGAGCTTCGCCAGCTTCTCCATGGACGAGTCGGGGCGCAGGTTCTGGTCACGGGAGACCCCCATGAAGCTCGTCATGAGGTCGTCCTGGAAGCCCTCGTCGTAGGCACGGGCGAGGTTGCGGTGGCTGGCGACCGCCAGCTCGTCCTGGGCCTCGCGGGTGATGCCCCACTTCTTGGCGGTGATCGCCATGTGGTCGCCCATGGAGAGTCCGGTGCGCGGCTCGACGTTGGCCGGCGTGGAGACGCCCAGATCGGTGGGGCGGATCTTCGCCAGCGCGAGGGCCTGCGCCTTGGCGCCCTTCGCCCGGTTGACCTTGAGCAGCTTCTTGCGCAGCGACTCGGTGACCATGATCGGGGCGTCGGAGGCGGTGTCGACGCCCCCGGCGACGCCGGAGTCGATCTGACCGAGCTTGATCTTGTTCGACACGAGGAGAGCAGCCTCGAGGCCGGTGCCGCAGGCCTGCTGGATGTCGTAGGCCGAGGTGGTCGGCGCCAGCGCGGAGCCGAGCACCGCCTCCCGGGTGAGGTTGAAGTCGCGGGAGTGCTTGATCACGGCACCGCCGACGACCTCGTCGAGGCGCTTCCCGCCGAGGTTGTACCGGGCGACGAGTCCGTCGAGTGCGGCGGTGAACATGTCCTGGTTGGACGCCTCGGCGTAGGGGCCGAACTGTCGGGCGAAGGGGATGCGGTTGCCACCGAGGACGGCGGCGCGACGCGGAAGGTTGTGAGCCACCACGGGTCTCCTGATCGTGAGCGGGGAGTGCGTCGGGACCGTGACGGCCCCGGCGTCCGACTATACGGTACCGACGGTAGCAGGTACCGACGGTACCTGCTAACGTCAGCCGGGTGAGGACCACCACCGATGGACGCAGCGCCCGCTGGGAGCTGCACCGCCAGCAGCGACGCAAGGAGCTCGTCGAGTCGGCGATCCGCACCATCCGCAGCCGCGGAGCCACCGTCGGCATGGACGAGCTCGCCGCCGATGCAGGCACCTCGAAGACGGTCTTCTACCGTCACTTCACCGATCGCCACGGCCTCTACCAGGCGGTCGCGGAACGGGTCGACGAGCTGATCCTGCGCGACATCGGTCGAGTCCTCGGCGAGAACACGAAGGACGACGAGCTCGGCGACCTCGACCTCGCCCCACGCTCGGTGATCCACGCGGCGATCGATGCCTACCTCAACCTCGTCGAGCGCGACCCCGAGCTCTACCGCTTCATCGTCTCCGCGCCCATCGTCGGGACGGAGAGGTCCGGCAATGCCGCCGAGGCGGTCGCCAATGCCACCGGCAAGATCGCCGGCCAGATCAGCGAGCTGATCTCCGCCGCGCTCGTCGACCGCGGCAACGACCCGGCACCGGCCAGCCTGTGGGGCCAGTCGATCGTCGGGCTCGTCCGCGCGGGCGCCGACGCCTGGCTCGCCGGGCTCGCCGGCAACTTCACGCGCGAGGAGCTCACCGAGGCGCTGACCGACCTGGCCTGGTCGGGGATCGCGGTCGCCTGGAACCGCCCGTCGACCTGACCCTGGGCGCCTACCGGCGAGTAGTGTGCCCGGCATGGCCACCACCGATGCCCCGGGCGTCTCCGCTCTGCGCGAGATCCTGCGCCTGCCGACGGTCGCGATGCCCGACCCCGCGGACACCCCGGCTGCTCCCTTCGTCGAGCTGCACCGCCTGCTGCGCAAGCACTTCCCACTGACCCACGACATCGGGGAAGTCATCGACGTGCCGCCGCACGGCCTGCTCATCCGCGTCCCGGCGGACCCCGACTCCCCGACCGCAGGCACCGACCCGATCGTCCTCATGGCGCACATGGATGTCGTGCCGATCGGCGACGAGCACCGGTGGAGCCAGCCACCCCTGGGCGGTGACCTCGTCGACGGGGTCATCTGGGGACGCGGAACGCTCGATGACAAGGGCCAGCTCGTCGCCGTGATCACCGCCGTCGAGTCGCTGCTCGCCGAGGGTGGGCGACCGGCCCGCGAGGTGTGGTTGTCCTTCGGCAGCGACGAGGAGGTCATGGGCTCCGGCGCGCAGAGCGCGGTGGCCATCCTGCGCGAACGTGGCGTGACCCCCTGGTTCGTCCTCGACGAGGGCGGTGCCGTCGCCTCGGACGCCTTTCCCGGCGTGACCCGGCCCCTCGGTGTCGTGGGCGTCTCGGAGAAGGGCGTGCTCTCCCTTCGCCTCACCGCCAGCGGCCGGGGCGGCCACGCCTCCCGGCCGACGAAGGGAGGACCCGCGGCCCGCATCGCCGCGGCCATCACGCGCCTGGAGCGACGCCCCTTCCCCGCGCACCTGTCCCCGGCGACGCTCGAGATGTTCCGCCGCCTGGCCCCGCACCTGCCTCGACCGGTGCGACCGCTGATCGACCGGGCGGAGCGCTTCCCCGGGGCACTGGCGAGGGTCATGGTGGCCGCCGGGCCGGAGGCAGCAGCCTTGGCCCGCACCACGATCGCGGTGACCACCCTCTCCGGCTCCCCCGCGATCAATGTCAGCCCGACCGCGGTCCGGGTCGGACTCAACCTGCGCATCGCGGTCGGCGAGACCGCCTCCGCGGCCACCGGGAGGATCCGTCGGATCGTCGGGAGGGACATCGAGATCGAGGTCGAGGAGTCGCACGACCCGAGTCCGCTGTCACCGGTCGACGACCCGGCCTTCACGGTGATCGAGCAGGCCGTGACCGAGATCTTCCCGGACGCGGTCCCGGTGCCGTACGTCATGTACGCGGCGACGGACTCACGGCACTTCACCGAGATCTGCCCCCGGGTGTATCGCTTCGCCCCCTTCCGGATGAGCGCCCAGCAGCGCGAATCGATCCACAGCTACGACGAGCGGCTCGCTCTGGCGGACTTCCTCGACGGAATCCGCTGGTACCGAGCCCTCCTGGAGTCCCTCACGGACATCGACGGGGTGGCGTGAGCCCGGCCATCTGGCGGCTCGTCGGCTTCCTCGCCGCCGTCGAGATCGCCTCCGGCGTACTGCAGGGGTACTACACCCCCCTCTACTCCGACATCGCCACCCACCTGGGCATCGGCGACGGAGACGTCAACTGGTTCGAGGCGGCCCAACTCATCGTCGCGGCGCTCGCCATCCCCGTGCTCGCCCGCCTGGGCGACCTGCACGGACACCGCCGGGTGCTCGTCGGCGCCACGCTCGTCACCGCGATGGCCGGCTGGCTCATCGCCTTCGCTCCGGGGTTTTGGACCTTCCTCATCGGGTGGGCCCTGCAGGGGGTCTACACCGTGTGGCTGCCGATGGAGATCGCGATCCTCCACGAGCGGTCGCGGGACCGGCCCGACCAGCCGGCCCTGGTGCGCCGGGGCGCGGCCCTGCTCGTCCTCGCCCTCGAGATCGGCGTCATTGCCGGCGCCCTGAGCGCCGGTGCACTGCAACCCCACTGGGGCATGACGGCGATCCTCTCCGTCCCGGCCGCCGCGACGACCATCGCCCTCGTCGCGATCCTCCTCGGGGTGCGCGATGCTCCGGCGACGGCCACCGGTCGACTGGACCTGCCGGGCACGGGCTTGTTGACCGTCGGCCTGGTGACCGTCCTCGGCGGGCTCGTGGTCGTCCGCCTGCAGGGCCTGACGAGCCCCCTGGCGTGGCTGCTCGTCCTCAGCGGTCTGCTCGTGCTCGTCGCCTTCGTGAGAGTCGAGTCGGCCAGCGACTCCCCCCTCATCGACGTGCGAGCGCTGGCTGCGCCCGCGATGTGGCCGGTGCAGCTCGCGGCCGCACTGTTCGGGATGAGCGTCCTCGGTGCCCAGATCCCACTGTCGACCTTCGCTCGCACCGACCCCGCCGAGGTCGGCTACGGCCTGGGCGTCGACGCGGGGGCGATCGCCAACCTCATCGGCCTGTACGTGGTGTCGATGGCGGTCGGTGCCCTGCTCTCCCCCGTGGCCGCTCGCCGTCTCGGGGTCAAGGGGATGCTCGTCGGGTCTGCGGTCCTCGTGGCCGTCGGCTACGCGATCTTCCTCCCCCTGCACGGGCAGCTGCTGCACGTGATGCTCGCCATGGGGGTCGTCGGACTCGGCTCGGGCGCCCTGGTCGCCTCGCTCCCGGCAGCGGCGGCACAGGCCGCTCAGCACGGCGGCACCGCCGAGGCGGCCGGCCTGACGAATGCGACGAAGACCGTGGGCGGCTGCGTCGCCTCGGCGCTCTTCGCCGTCGCCCTCGCCTCCACGGGAAGCATCTCCGACCCGGCCGCCGGGCACGCCCCCATGTCGGGCTACCTCACCGTGTGGGGCATCTGCTCGGGCTCAGCGCTCGTCGCCGCGGTCGTGCTCTCCCGGCTGCCCACGGCCGACAGGGAGTTCTCGCTCACAGCCGCCTGACCCGGGATCTGCGACCATGCCGACATGGTGAGCACCGAGCAGACCAAGGATCCCGTGGCCGAGCAGATCAGGTCCGTCCTCGACGGGCGCTGGGCGGACGCTCGCCAGCGGCTGCGCGCGGACGAGACCTTCCCCGCGGCGGTGCCCGGACGTGAGCTGGGTCTCGAGGAGCACCGCGCCGCGACCCTCGAGGCGGTACGCGCCCTCGCCGGCACCGACCTCGCCAACGGCGCCCTGCCGCTCGCCCAGGGCGGCACCGGCGACCTCGGCGCCTCCGTGACGGGACTGGAGATGCTCGGGCACGGCGACCTGTCCGTGCTGATCAAGGCCGGAGTGCAGTTCGGTCTCTTCGGCGGCGCCATCGCCAACCTCGGCACGCAGCCGCACCACGAGCAGTACCTGCGCCCCATGGCCGACCTGACCCTGCCGGGTTGCTTCGCGATGACCGAGACCGGACACGGCTCGGACGTGCAGTCCATCCTCACCACGGCGACCCACGACCCGGAGACCGACGAGCTCGTCGTCCACTCCCCTTCGCCGGCAGCCCGCAAGGACTACATCGGCGGTGCGGCCCGCGACGGCCGCCTCGCCGCGGTCTTCGCCCAGCTCGTCGTCGCCGGGGAGAACCACGGCGTGCACTGCGTGCTCGTGCCGATCCGGGACGACGCGGGGCAGGCGATGCCCGGCGTGACGATCAGCGACTGCGGCCCCAAGATGGGCCTGCGGGGGGTCGACAACGGTCGCCTGATGTTCGACCACGTCCGGGTGCCGCGCGCCAACCTGCTGAACAAGTACGGCGACATCGACGACGACGGGCACTACTCCTCGCCCATCGAGAGCGTGAACCGGCGCTTCTTCACGATGCTCGGCACCCTCGTGCGCGGTCGGGTCACCGTCGGTGCCGGAGCGGGCGCCGCGGCGCGCAGCGCCCTGACCCTGGCCGTGCGATACGGCCTGGCCCGCACGCAGTTCAGCTACCCGGACGGTGAGCACGAGGTGGTCATCCTCGACTACCTCGGCCACCAGCGGAAGCTCCTGCCCCGACTCGCCCGCTCCTACGGCCTGGCGCTGGCCCAGAACGCGCTCGTGGAGAAGATGGCCGCGATCGACGCCGGTGAGGTGACCTCCGAGGACGCCCAGCGCGAGCTCGAGGCGAGGGCCGCCGGGATCAAGGCGATCACGACCGAGCACGCCACCGACACGATCCAGGCCTGCCGCGAGGCCTGCGGCGGCGCCGGCTACATGACGGCCAACCGGTTCACCGACCTCAAGGCCGACACCGACGTCTTCACGACCTTCGAGGGGGACAACACCGTCCTGCTGCAGCTGACCGGGAAGGGGATGTTGACCAACCACGCCGCGGACTTCAACGAGCTCGACACCCGCGGGGCGATCCTCTTCGGGGCGCGGCAGGTGACGACCTCGGTCATCGAGCGCACCATCGGCGGATCGCTCATCCAGCGGCTCATCTCCGGTGCCCCCGGGCGCGACGGCGACGATGCCCTCAACGACCGCGGTGGGCAGCTGGCCTTCTTCGAGGACCGGGAGAGCCACCTCCTCGAGACCCTCGCGACGCGACTGCGCACGGCCGACGAGGCCGACTCCTTCGCGACCTTCAACGGGGCCCAGGACCACCTGCTCGAGGCGGCGCGGGCGCGGATCGACCGGGTGACCCTCGAGGCCTTCGTCACCGCCATCGACGAGGCACCCCAAGGACCCGGCCGGGACCTGCTGGAGAAGGTGTGCGACCTCTTCGTCCTCAGCACCGTCGAGACGAACCGGGCGTGGTTCCTCGAGCACGGCCGGCTCAGCTCGAGACAGTCGAAGGGGGTCGTCAGCCGCGTCAACGAGCTGTGCGCCGAGCTGCGCCCCGAGGCGCGCACGCTCGTGGACGCCTTCGGCATCCCCGACGCGTGGCTGACCACCGAGATGATGGCGGACCTCGCGACCTTCTAGAGGCCCCCTCCCCCGCGACGACGTGTGGCCAGCCACCTGTTGTCGGGTCGGGGGCCGTCCGTCAGCGTGGGCGGGCGACCCGCCCCTCGTCCCAGACCGGAGCGTCGCTCTCGCGGACACGACCGTCCGCGCCGTAGACGAGGAAGCGATCGAAGCCGCGGGCGAACCACCGGTCGTGCGTCACGGCGATGACCGTCCCCGCGAAGGAGTCCAGCCCCTCCTCGAGCGCCTCGGCCGACTCGACGTCGAGGTTGTCCGTCGGCTCGTCCAGGAGCAGCACCGTCGCTCCGGACAGCTCGAGGAGCAGGATCTGCAGGCGGGCCTGCTGACCGCCCGAGAGCGACTCGAAGGTCTGCTCACCCGCGTGCGCCAGCTCGTACCGATCGAGCACCCGGCTGGCGGCCTCCCGTCCCAGGCCCGACCGGTGGTCGTCCCCCCGGTGGAGGATCTGCAGCAGGGTGCGTCCGATGAGCTCGGGGTGCTCGTGGGTCTGCACGAACCACCCCGGACGCACCCGGGCGCCGAGCCGGGCCCGACCGGTGTGCGCCACGGGCGCGATGACCGCCTCACCCACCGGCAGGTTCTCCGGCTCGGGGTCGCTGCCGCCGGCCGCGAGGAGGCGCAGGAAGTGTGACTTGCCCGAGCCGTTCGACCCGAGCACCGCGACCCGCTCACCGAACCAGACCTCCAGGTCGAAGGGCCGCATGAGGTCGGTGAGCTCGAGCGACTCGCACACCACGGCCCGCTTGCCGGTCCGGCCGCCGTGGAGGCGCATCGTCACCTTCTGCTCGCGTGGCTGCTCGCTCGGGGGCCCGTCCTCGACGAAGCGCTCCAGGCGGGTGCGAGCGGACTGGTACCGCGTGGCCATGTCGGAGTTGTACTTCGCCTTCTGCTTGTACATCAGTACCAGGGCCTTGAGCTTCGCGTGCTCCTCGTCCCAGCGCTTGCGCAGCTCCTCGAACCGGGCGAAGCGCTCCCTCCGGGCCTCGTGGTAGCTCCCGAAGCCGCCCGGATGCGTCCACACGTGGTTGCCGGCGCGGCCCAGCTCGACCGTGACGACCCGGGTCGCCGTGTTCGCCAGCAGCTCCCGGTCGTGGCTGATGAAGAGGATCGTCTTGTCGCACGCCCGGATCTGCCCCTCCATCCAGATCTTGCCGGGCACGTCGAGGTAGTTGTCCGGCTCGTCGAGGAGCAGCACCTCGTCGGGGCCACGGAGCAGGTACTCCAGGACGAGGCGCTTTTGCTCGCCGCCGGAGAGCGTGGTCAGCTCGCGGTACTTGCTGCGCTCGAAGGGGACGCCGAGGGCGGCGGTGGTGCACACGTCCCAGACGACCTCCTGGTCGTAGCCGCCCGCGTCGCCGTAGTCCGAGAGGGCGGTGGCGTACTGCATCTGGGTGCGCTCGTCGTCGGTCTCCATGAGCCGCAGCTCGAGGCGGTCGACCTCGGCGACGGCGCCGCGCACGGCCTGCGGAGCCACCGACAGCAGCAGGTCCGCGACGGTGGCCCGCTGACCCAGACCGGCGCCGACGTGCTGGCGCATGATGCCGAGGCCACCCGTGCGCGAGACCGATCCGGCGTGCGAGGGCAGCTCGCCGGTGACGATGCGCAGCAGGGTCGTCTTGCCCGCGCCGTTCGCCCCCACGAGGGCGACCTTGGCGCCCTCTCCCACGCGGAAGGAGACATCGTCGAGGAGCACCCGACCGTCCGAGAGCTCGTACCGGATCCCGGCCACATCGACATGTCCCACGAAGGGGGATCCTCCCCGATCCCGGGCCCGGGACCAATCGACTTTCGCCCGGCGGCGCGGGCCGGGGCTCAGCGCACGTCGAGGATGCGGTGCTCGCGGATCGACATGACCAGGGCGATGATCCAGCCCACGACCGTCCATCCGAGCAGGAGGTTGATCCAGAACACCGACCAGGCATTGTGGGTGCCTCGCACGGCGGCGATGGCCCACGGCAGCATGTAGCCGGCCGAGAGGATCGCGACGATGATCGCCACCGGCGCGCTGACGACTCGGGTCTTTTGATCGGTGACGATGCGTGGCATGGGTCCACCATAGTGCCGGTGGCTGGTCCCACCCTGACAAGAGGCGGTGGCTCTCGTCCCGCCGGTGGCGCACGATGGAGACCGGACGACACCGGGAGGGACGCCATGGACACGATGGGGCACGACCCGATCCACCTCGACCACAATGCGACCACTCCGGTGGCGCCCGGGGCCGCGGAGGCGATGTGGCCGTACCTGATGGAGCACTTCGGCAACCCCTCGAGCACCACCCCGGCCGGTGCGCGCGCCCGCGCCGCGGTCGACCGTGCACGTGAGCAGGTCGCTGCCGTCCTCGGTGCCCGACCGGACGAGATCGTCTTCACCAGCGGGGGCACCGAGGCGAACAACCTGGCGATCCGTGGCGTGGCCGGGGTCGCCACCTGTCGCACGGCGCTGACCTCGTCGGTCGAGCACCCCGCGACGCAGGCACCACTGGCCCATCTGCGTGACCAGGGGTGGCGGGTCCACGACCTCCCCGTGGATGCGCAGTGCCGCGTCCGGCTCGGCGAGGTCCCCACGACGCCGGTCGCCCTCGGCACACTGATCCTCGCCCACAACGAGACGGGGGCGATCCAACCCGTCGCCGACTTCGCCGAGAGGGTGCACTCCGCGGGCGGTGTGGTCCACACCGACGCCGCCCAGGCCGTCGGCAAGGTCCGCGTGTCGGTCGAGGACCTCGGCGTCGACCTGCTCTCGGTCGCCGGTCACAAGCTCTACGCCCCGAAGGGGGTCGGCGCCCTCTTCGTCCGGCGGGACACGACCCTCGCCCCCGTCCTGCGTGGCGCGCTGCAGGAAGGGGGCATCCGTCCCGGCACCGAGAACGTCCCCGGGATCGTGGCCCTGGGGGCGGCCGCGGAGCTCGCCGACAGCCTGCTGGACCATGAAGCCGATCGGCAGGCTGCCCTGCGGGACCGGTTGTGGAAGAGGCTCTCCCGCTCCGTCCCGGACCTCATCCGCGTCTCCCCGGTCACCGGCTGCCTGCCCAACACCCTCATGGTCGTCGTCCCCGGGCGCCTCGGCGCGGCCGTCCTCGAGGCCACCACCGCGCTGGCGGCCGCCACCGGCAGCGCCTGCCACAGCGGCGTGCACTCCCCCTCGTCGACGCTCCTGGCGATGGGCATCGAGCACGACACCGCGCTCGGCTCCCTTCGCCTGTCGCTGGGTCGCTCCACGACTCCGACGCACATCGAGCGCGCCGCCGACGCCCTCGTGGCCGAGATCACCTCGCCGCGTCGGCCAGCCGCCACAGCGAGGTGACCTCGGCCCGGCGGGCGGCATGGAGCGCGTCCTTGGCATCGGTGGCCCGCGGGTGCCGCGGGGCCGTGTCCCGTCGCTGCAGGACCTGCAGCCCGGCGGCGTCGATGCGGTCGAGGAGCTCGTCCCTCGTCCTCAGCCCCAGGTGCTCGGCGAGGTCGGAGAGGACGAGCCAGCCCTCTCCCCCGACCTCGAGGTGGTCGGCGAGCCCGTCGAGGAAGCGACGCAGCATGTCGGAGTCCGGGTCGTACACGCCCGCCTCGAGCATCGAGGTCGGCTCCCCCGGGAGCCAGGGCGGGTTGCACACGACGAGGTCCGCGCGGCCCGGCGGGTAGAGATCGGTCTCGGTGACGGTGACGATCTCCTCGTGGCCGAGCCGGGCCATGTTCTCCCGCGCGCTGTGCACTGCCCGGGGGTTGGTGTCGGTTGCCGTCACCCGTCGGGCTCCCCGTCGGGCCAGCACGGCGGCGAGCACTCCCGTGCCGGTCCCGAGGTCGAAGACCGAGGGTGCCTCTGTCGGCAGGGACGTCGTGGCGACGAGGTCGATGTACTCCCCCCTCACCGGGGAGAAGACGCCGTAGCCGGGGTGGATGCTCGCCCCGAGCGCCGGGACGTCCACCCCCTTCTCGTGCCACTGGTGCGCGCCGATCACGCCGAGGAGCTCGGTCAGGGCGATGCACCGCGGGGTGGTGGGTGCGCCGTACGCCTCGCGGCAGGCCTGGCGCACGTCGGGGGCCCGGCGCAGGTCGAGCGAGTGGTCGTCCTCGAGCTCGACGATGAGCCGTCCGAGGACGCGGGCGCGACGAGCCCGGGCCGCCCGGTGCGCGGTGAAGCCCGCATCGCCACGGGTGGTCTTCCTCGCCGCCTCCCGCTCGAGGCGCCGGTCCATCGCCCGAAGCAGCTGGCGGGCATTGTGGTAGTCACCGCGCCACAGCAGGGCGGTGTCCCCCTTCGCCAGACGGAAGGCGGCGTTGGCGGTGGTGGTGTCGTCCACGACGACGACCCGCGAGGGCGCGGGCGTGGAGCTCTCCGGGAGCCACTGCGCCGAGCGCTCGGCGCCGTCCTCCGTCCAGTGGATCGTGCCCATGGTGCACTCCTGGCTCGCGGGGTCGGCGCCGCGGGCCGACTGCTCGGGGCGCGATGATGGTGGCGTCAACGGACTCGACGAAGTGTAGAGCTCGTCAGAGGCCGGTCTGCGTGCCCAGCACGTCCCTGTCCGCGGGGATCGCGTCCGGGTCGTCCCCACCCAGGCTCGGACCCTCGGCGGCCGGGTCGTCCTCGCCGCCGAGGACGCCGCCGGCCTCCGGGGCGCCGTAGGCAGTCCCCTCCTCCGGTTCCTCCTGGGCGATCCTCTCGTCGATCGTCTCCTCGTCGGCCGGGTCGTCGTCGGTCTCGGCGTGGACGGGCTGGCTGGTCGGTGGGCTCCACGGGACGTCATCGGTCGACTCGGGCTGGTCGAGGTCGACCTGGGCCTGCTCCTCCTGCTCCTCCGTCCGGTCGAGGGTGCCGAAGCCCTCCTCCTCGCGGTCGATGTCCTGCTCAGGGTTGTGTTCGCTCATGGAGGCCACCGTGCCCCCCAGTCCCCGTCGGAGCAAGCCAGGGGTCGCTCGTCACACCTCTCGTGCGTCCTCGACGCCGCTCCTGCGGGCCACGCGCTGGGATGCGGCGTCGATCGCGCCCGCCCAGCGGGGCCGGGCGCAGCTGCGGAGGTCGTCCAGCATCGTGACGAGGCGCCGGGGGATCTGGATCGAGTCGCGGCCGTAGTGCGAGATCTCGTCGACCGCGAGGTCCAGCAGGACGCCGAAGGTCGGCAGCTGGTGGATCACCCGGATGTCACCGTCGGGGTCGGTCACGTACGAACTCGGCGAGTCGCGCACCGCGACCACCCGCAGCACCCGGTGGAGCTCGTCGAGGGTCTGCGCGGCGGTCGTCGGGTCGTTGATCCCGGGCGAGAGGGCACGCTCGGCGATGTCGACGAGCTGGCGGAACCCGAAGGCCACGTCCTGGACCATCGAGCGCTCCTCGCCCAGCCGGATCGCCCGCCCGATCGTTCGCCGCGCCGCCTCATCGAGATCGCGTGTGCCCCAGACCGTCGCGAGCTGCTGACCGGCGGCGACGAACTCGCCGAAGGCGATCTCCACCACGACGACGACGTCGGCATCCCGTGCGGTCCGCACCAGCGTCGGGTAGTCGATCGAGGTGACCAGGCCGTGACGGTCAGCGGCCACGACGTCGGTGCGGGTCGTCCCGGGCCGCGGCGACCACGTGGCGTGCGCGGGATCGGCCGCCTGATCCCCGCCGCCGTCCTGGTCGGTCGCGGTCGTGGCATCGGGGTAGACCCGCTCCGCCAGGGCCAGGGTCGACTTCCCGAGTCGCGAGACGATCCGTGAGACCTGGATGGAGCTGGTGATGGTGTGGATGAAGGCGAGGAAGTACCCGACGCTGACCAGGACCAGGACGAAGGCGAGCGTGACGGAGACGTCCGGGACGAAGGTCACGAGATCCTCGTTCCCGCCACGCACCGCGCGCATCACGGTCAGCGCGAAGATGAACGTCGCCATGAAGAATCCGAGGGTGCCCTGGGTGACCCGGCTGCTGAGGAACTCGGGAATGATCCGTGGGGTGAACTGGCTGCTCGCAAGCTGGAGGACGACGATCGTCACGGAGAAGACGAGACCGGTCACCGAGATCATCGCGCCGGCGATCGTGCTCAGCAGCGTCCGCGCTCCGTCCGGCCCGCCCTGGAACACGTAGGGCACGCTGCCGACGAGCGCCTCGTCGAGGGTCGGGATGACCACGCCTGCGACGAGGGCGAGGACACAGATCACCAGGGGCAGGACCCAGAACGGCCGCCACATCCGCCGCCACCACGGGTTGGAGGGCAGGGCGCGGATCGAGCTGCGTGCGCTCGTGGATGAGGTCATGGGCCCTGCTTCCTCGGACCCGACCCCCGGCCGGGTGCTGCCGACACCGTGAACGTACACGGCAGGGGATGACCATGCGCCGGTGGTGGACGTAAAGGGACTCGAACCCCTGACCTTTCGCGTGTGAAGCGAACGCTCTAACCAACTGAGCTATACGTCCGTGGTGCTCCCCGGACCAGCGTCCCGGCCGGGCAACCCGGGTAGATTACCCGGCGCAGTCCCCAGGGTGCCAATCGGCCCCCTTCGGCCGTCCCGGGTCAGGCCCGTGCGAGGCCCGGCACCTGCACGAGGAGGTCCTCGATGACGTCCGGGGTCCACGCCGGAACGCCGGTGAGGAGCAGCGCCAGCCAGAAGCAGAACCAGCCGAAGATCACCGAGAGGCACAGCAGCGGCAGCTTCGCCTTCCACGGCAGGGCCATCGAGTACTGCTCGAAGGCCTTGACCTCCGCCTTGACGAACTGCGTGACCCGGCGGGCCCAGATGAATTCGGTGCTCCAGAGGAAGAGGCCGATGAAGATCACGGCCCACCCGGGGCCGACGAGAGGCACCATCGGCAGGCCCAGGACGATCAGCGCGCCACCGAGCACCGCGATGAAGCTGCGGTAGACGGGCCCGGCAACCGCATTGGTGCGGATGGCCCGCCGCCAGCGGATCGGGTCCTCGTGGGCGTCCATCCGCCCGTCCGTGCCGAAGCGCAGGAGCAGCTCCCGTCGCACGATCGCATGCTGCTCCTCCCGCACCACCCGGTAGGAACGTCGCTCACCGTCGGGCGTACGGCCGCGCCCTCTGCCGGGCGCCACCTTCTCAGCGGCCCCTGCCGGGTCGTCGGTGGTCATCGTGCCTTCCGAGTGGCTCACGGGTTCACGGACTCGGCGGAGCCCTGCGCGAAGGCCTCCTGAATCCGCAGGGTCAGTGGTCCGGGCGCCGTCAGCTCCCGCCCGTCGATCGCGTGGACGGGCTGCGCGTCGCGCGTGCTGCTCGTGAGGAAGGCCTCGTCCGCCCTCTCCAGGACGCTGAAGGGCAGCGCCTCCTCGACGACCTCGATGCCGGCGGCGCGCGCGAACTCGATGGTCAGCTCGCGGGTGATGCCGGCGAGGCAACCGCTGTCCAGCGGGGGCGTGCGCACCACGTCGTCGACGACGACGAAGATGTTGCTGCCGGTCCCCTCGCACAGCTCGTCGCGGTTGTTCGCGAAGATCGCCTCGGTCCCGCCCTTCGCCTTGGCGTGGGCCAGCGCGATGACGTTCTCGGCGTAGGAGGTCGTCTTCAGCCCGGCGGTGGCGGCGCGCTCGTTGCGCGTCCACGGCACGGTGGCCACGGCGGTCGTCGCGGCCGGGGGGGCGGCCTCCGCCGCCGTGACGATGTAGCTCATGCCCTGCCCGCCCCGGTCGGAGCCGAGCGGCCCCGGCCCACCGGTGATCGTGTAGCGCAGGCGGCCGAAGCCGATGGGCTCGCCGGCCGCGAGCACCGCATCGATGCCCTCCTGCAGGACCGCACGGTCCGCCGGCTCGAGACCCAGCCCCCTGAGGGTGCGGTCCATCCGCGCGAAGTGACGCTCGGCGGCGAAGACCTCACCATCGACGACCTTGCACGTCTCGAAGGCGCCGTCCCCCACCGTGATGCCGTGGTCGAGCGCCGCCAGTGCCGGCTCATCCGCCCCCACCGTGCGTCCATTGACCCAGACCCGAACCTCGTTGCTCATGGACCCACTCTTCCAGATGCCAGACCCATGAGGACGCGGGTCTTCAGCTCGCACTCCGCCCACTCCCCCTTCGGGTCGGATGACCACGTGATGCCCGCGCCGGTACCGAAGCGGAGGCGACGCACCCCGTCCGGGTCCGTCATCGCGAAGAACGTGCGGATACCCACCGCGAGTTCCCCCCGCGGTCCGTCGGGGTGATCGGCGTCGATCCACCCGATCGCGCCGCAATAGGGACCGCGCGGCACCGGCTCGAGGTCCGCGATGGACTGCAGTGCGCTGGACTTCGGAGCGCCGCTGACCGACCCCGGAGGGAAGCTCGCCGCAAGGAGGTCCTCCCACCGGGCCCCCTCCCTCAGCCGGCCCGCGACATCACTGACGAGATGGACCAGCCCCGGGTGCGACTCCGGGGAGGCCAGCCGCTCCACGATCACGCTGCCCGGGTCACTCACCCGCTGCAGGTCGTTGCGCACGAGGTCGACGATCATGACGTTCTCCGCGACGTCCTTGGCCAGCATCTGCTCGATCGTCGGTGCGGTGCCCTTGATCGGGCTGGAGAGCAGCCGTGCACCGGACCGGGTGAGGTAGCGCTCCGGGGAGGCGGTCACGAGATCGATGCCGGCGGAGGGGACGTGCACGGTCCCGGCGAAGGGGGCGGGGTTGCCCGTCGCCAGTCGCGCCGCCAGGTCCGGCAGGTGGGCGTGCGCGGGCAGGGGCGCCTGCAGCATCGTCGTGAGGTTGACCTGGTAGACGCTGCCGGCGGCGATCCGCGTACGGATCTCCTCCACGCCGGCGAGGAAACCCTCCTCGTCGAGGCTGCGGGTCCACCCGCTCACGGCGGGCCAGCCGGCCGCGTCGCCGGGGGCGGGGCCGCCTTCCTCCTCGTGGCGGAAGCGGATCGCGGTGAGCTCCCCCTCGAAGGTCACGATCACGGCCCATCGCCCCCGCTCGAGGTCCGCCGGATCGTGGCTGACCTCGACGGGGTCGAACCATGTCGTGGCCCCGAATCGCGCGAACTCCACCGGCGCGGGTCAGCGGGCGTCGAGCTGGGCGATGAGGCGCCTGCCGGCAGTCTCACGGAAGGAGGTCTCGAGCAGCTCGGCGACCTCGTCCCAGTTGGTCTCCTCGTCCAGGTCGAGCCCCACCCAGCCGCTCGGGCCGAGGTAGGCCGGGCGGTAGCAGCGAGGGTCCTGAAGCAGCGCCCGGGCCTCGTCGGCGTCGGGGTGGATCACGAGCGACTGCGTGTGGGAGACGTGCTCACCGTCGACCGCGATCGTTCCGCCGTAGTACGCGAAGACCTTGGTGGTGAAGAACGCGGGGTGACCGTGGCTCACCTTCTCCCGGGCGCCGGGCAGATCGAGGGCCAGATCGCGGATGCGGTGCAGCAACGGATCGGACTCGTCGAACATCAGCGGGTGCGCCATGGTCCCCGAGCCTAGGGCCACCGGACGTCCTCGGGGCCGGCGAGCGGCAACCCACCGGCAAGTTCGGTGCAAGTGCTGGCCCGGTGGCCTCCGAGCGTCCTATCGTCGAACTCGTTGGTCAACGCTCCGGGGGGAGCTGGGCCGCCTCCCGTACCACCGGGAGGCGGCCCGTCGCTCGCTCACCGGGACGAGATCCCCCTTCTGCGGCAAGGTGGCCCCATGAACCATGCAGCACATGGCGGTCCCCTCCTCCGGCGCACCCGGCAGGCGAGGGGACGCACGCAGGACGAGCTCGGGCGGGACTCCGGCGTCAGTGTGCGCACCATCCGCGGACTCGAGCGCGGGGAGATCCGCCAACCGCAGATCGCCACCCTCCAGCAGCTCGTCGTGGCACTGCGCCTCTCACCCCAGGAGCAGGCCGAGTTCATGCACGCCTGGGCCACCCGGGAGCAGGCGGCCTTCGACACCCTCCTCGTCGACCCGACCGTCTCGGAGATGGAGCAGATCGACGCGATCACGCGGACCGGTCTCGGCGCCTACCGGGTCATCAGCCAGAACTGGCACACGACGATCGGCGCGAATCGGCGCCTGGCGACGACCCGCTGCCAGATCGCCCTCCAGGCGGTGGAGGACGGCCTCGAGCGGGTCTTCAACGTGCAGAACGGTGACGAGCACACCCGCGCCGAGCGCATGGATCTCGTGCCGCTGCGCGGCAGCAGCCTCGGCGGACGGTGGGACTTCCCGGACAGCAATGTCACCGTCTTCGGGGTGCACCTCCCCCGCCCGCTGGCGAAGGGGGACTGTCACGCCTACGAGTACGAGATCACCGCCGACCCCGACGAGGCCGGGGTGCTCGGCGAGTCCGACGGGTTCGTCTGGGGGTCGCCGCACACGGCCCGCGCCATCATCGTGTCGGTGCAGTTCGCCGAGCGCCCCGCGAGCGTGCGGCACGTGGCACGCGACCCCGGCGGTGCATTCGAGTACTTCGAGGAGATCAGCCTCGATGAGCACAACCACGCGGCGCTGGTCCTCGAGGACGCCGGTCCCGGGGCGCACGGCTTCACCTGGGCCTGGTGAGCGCCCCGGTCAGTCCTGCGGCGCCTCGATCGTCGTGCGCAACCGGGCGCAGATCGAGGTGAGGATCCGCGAGACCTGCATCTGGCTCACACCGATCCGCTCCCCGATCTGGCGTTGCGTGAGGTTGCGGGAGAACCGCAGGGTGAGGATGCGGCGTTCCCGGTCATCCAGGTCCTCCATCGCCGCCCGCAGCGAGATCAGGGTGACCACAGCGTCGTAGGCATCGTCGCTGTCGTCGGCGAGCGTCTCCGACATGGCGAGGCCGGACCCGTCACCGACCGGGACGTCCAACGAGGCGGCGCGGTAGCGATCGCCGGCAGCGCGAGCGGCGCGCACGTCCTCGACGGAGGTCTCCAGGCGAGCCGCGACCTCGGCGTCGGTGGCCTCCCGGTGCAGGTGCTGTCCCAGCGCTGCCGAGGTGTCCCGCACCCGCTGGTGCAGCTCCTGCAGTCCCCGGGGAGGACGGACCGCCCACCCGTGGTCGCGGAAGTAGCGCTTGAGCTCACCGGTGATGGTGGGCGTCGCGAAGGCAGTGAAGCCGTGACCGTGATCCGGTCGGAAGCGTCGCGCCGCCTGGACCAGGCCCAGCATGGCCACCTGGCGAAGGTCCTCGCGCTCGACGCCCCGGCCGTCGAAACGGCGGGCCAACGACATCGCGAGACCCCGGTTGTTGATCACCACCTGCTCACGAAGTCGACTGGCCTGGGCCTCGTCGGGCTCCGCGCACGCCAGCGCGAGCAGGTCGGTCGCCTCGCGGTCCCTGTGCTCGGCGGTGGTGCCGTGCGAGGTCCTCGCGGTGCCTTGCGATGTCACGGACATGGTGCGGCCTCTTCTGATGAAAGAACCACGCCAGCCACGGTCACGAGCCAACAGGTGCGATCAGCAAACCACAGCCGTGCGGGTCGCGCAACGACCGTGGACGCCACGGTCGTGACGGGTCCATGCATGAGCCGCCGTCCCCCGGGTAGGTCCGCATCAGTGCGGTCCGACCGGGGACCGGCAGCGGCGCAAGGAGGGGTCTCTTCGTGGACACGTCCGACGCGGCGATCTGTGCCTACCTGGGCCGGCGTGTCCGCAGCAGCACCGGAGGTGTCCTCGGCCGCGTCGACGACGTCCTCGCCGACGCCAGCTCACGCGTCCCGCAATGGCTGGTCGTCCGGGTGTCCGGCCCGCTCCCCAGGCATCGCGCCCTGCCCCTGGCGCTGCTGCTCGAGATGAAGCAGGGCCTCGTCGCACCGGTCTCGCGGCGCACGCTCGGACGGGCGCCCACGATAGCGTTGGGTGCCCACCTCACGGCGACGCAGGAACTGGCGCTGCGACAGTACTGGATGGACCAGTAGCGGGGCCCACGCACGGCACCGGCCGGTCGAGGGGGCATGCTCGTCCACACGACGTCGGTGCACCAGCGCCCCGACCCATGAAGGAGCACCATGCAGGACGACCAGATCGTGCGCATCGTCGAGCAGCTCAGCGCCGAACCGGAAGAGGACTACACCCTCCAACAGATCGTCGACCAGGCCGTGGCGAATGTCCCGGGGGCGGACATGTGCAGCGTCTTCGTGCGCCACGGCAGGAGGGTGGACGTGGGCGCCACCACCGACCCCGTCGCCGCGCGCATCGACGACCTCCAGTTCCAGCTCGACGAGGGCCCGTGCCTGACGGTGCTCACCGACCACGAGATCGCGAGGGTGGGCGACACCCACGCGGATGAGCGATGGCCGACCTGGAGCGCGGCCTCGCGGGAGGAGGGTGTGCGGTCCTCGTTGAGCGTGCGCCTGACCTCGATCTCGCCCCTCTTCGCCTGTCTGAACATGTACTCGCGGGTCGCGGACGGCTTCGACGACGACGACGTCGACCATGCCCTGGTGTACGCACGGCTGGCGTCGGTGGCGATCAGCCAGGCGCGCGAGATCGGCGGTCTGCGGAGCGCGCTGCAGAACAGACTCGTCATCGGCGCAGCCCAAGGAATTCTCATGGAGCGGTACGGGTTGAGCCTGGAGCGCTCCTTCGAGGTCCTGCGGCGTCACTCCAACGAGAGCAACACCAAGTTGCGCGAGGTCGCCCAGGGCGTCGTCGACGGCGTGGGTATCCATCCGGCAGCCGCTCGAGACGGCGCGATGGCCCCGTAGCCCACCGGCATCGCGGACCGACCGCGCTGCCGCGGCCACCGATTCACCACGAGAGGACGACATGGCGAACTATCGCACTGACAACCCGACGACCGGAGAGGTCGAGCGCACCTTCGACGAGCTCGACCGTGACGGCGCCATCGCTGCGGTGTCGCAGGCGCACAGCGCCCACGAGAGCTGGCGTTCGGTGTCCGCCGAGGAGCGGGCCGCGGTCCTGCGCCGCGCCGCTGACCTCTACGACGAGCGCGCCGACGAGCTCGCCCGCACCATCGCCGTCGAGATGGGCAAGCCCGTCAAGGAGGCGAAGGGAGAGGTGCAGCTGGCCGGGTCCATCTACCGGTGGTACGCCGACCACGGCCCCGAGCTGCTGCGCGAGGAGGAGCTCGAGCCGCAGGGCGCTCTGCGCAGTGTCGTGCGCAAGGAGGCCGTCGGCGTCCTCCTCGGCGTCATGCCGTGGAACTTCCCCTACTACCAGGTGGCCAGGTTCGCCGCACCCAACCTCATGATCGGCAACACGGTCCTGCTCAAGCACGCCGGGATCTGCGCTGCATCGAATGCGCTCATGGAGGAGATCCTGCTGCAGGCCGGGCTCCCGGAGGGCGGCTTCGTCAACCTCCTGGCCCCGAGCAAGATCATCCCCGACGTCATCGCCGACACGCGCGTGCAGGGGGTCTCGCTCACCGGCAGCGAGGCGGCCGGCGCATCGGTCGCCGAGGCGGCGGGCAAGAACCTCACCAAGTCGGTCCTCGAGCTCGGCGGCTCCGACGCGATGTTCGTGCTCGACGCGGCCGACGTCGATGCCATGGCCAAGACGGCGGCCCGTGCCCGCCTGTCCAACTCGGGCCAGGCGTGCAACTCACCCAAGCGGATGTTCGTCGCCGACGAGATCCACGACGAGTTCGTCGCGGCACTGACCCGGCACGTCGAGAAGACGGTCGTCGGGGACCCGCTGGAGGCATCGACCCGGATGGGGCCGATGTCCTCCACCCAGGCGCGTGACGACCTCGACGAGCAGGTGCAGGACGCCATCGCGAAGGGAGCGACCGTGCACACCGGCGGGAAGGTGCAGGACGGTCCCGGCGCCTTCTACGCACCGACGGTCCTGACCGACATCACCCCCGAGATGCGCGCTTGGGAGGAGGAGCTCTTCGGCCCCGTGGCGATGGTCTACCGGATGACCGACGTCGACGCGGCGCTGGAGCAGGCCAACGCCTCCCCCTTCGGCCTGTCCGGGTCCGTCTGGAGCGACGACCCGGAGAAGGCCGCCGAGGTCGCGGCCCGCCTCGACGTCGGCATGGCCTACGTCAACGAGCACGGCACGACCCTGCCCGGCCTCCCCTTCGGCGGGGTCAAGCGCTCGGGCTACGGTCGTGAGCTCGCCGAGGACGGCATGAACGAGTTCATCAACCGCAAGCTCGTGCGCGTCGCCGCCAAGTAGGCACGACGACCTCCCGGATCCGAGGGCCCCTCACCCAGGTGTGAGGGGCCCTTGGCGTGGTCGGAGGGACTCGTCGCACCGCACGAGATCGAGAGCGAAGTCGACGTACTGACCGGCGAGCTCTTCCGGGGTCGACGGCCCGTCGGACCGGTACCACTGGGCCATCGAGGTGCACATCGTCACCACGCTCCGCGCGGCCTCGTGCGGCCGGTCGGTCGCGAAGACCCCGGCCCGGCAGGCGGCCAGGAGCTCGACGTCCACCTTGGCCTGCTCGGTCGTGCGCAGCTGGGCGATGCGTTGCCGGGCCGGCTGCGCCAGGCTGCGCATCTCGGAGGCCCCGATGAAACCGAGCTCCCGGCGGTGGGTGTGGAAGAGCGCGAGGCACTCCACGAGCTTCGCGAATCGGGTCCACGGCTCGTCGGGCGCTGACCGGGCGGCGGTCGTCCGTCCGGCCAGCTCGGACATGGTCCGGTCGAAGAGCGCCACGAGCATCTGCTGCTTGCTCTCGTAGTAGTGATAGAGCCCGGCCACCGAGAGGCCGGCCCGCTCGGCGATCCCGCGCATGGTCGAGCCGTGGTAGCCGAACTCGAGGAAGGACTCGAGGGCGCCGTGGAGCGCGGGGTCGAGGATGAGCGCGTCGTACGAACGCCAGCCCTCGAGGTGGTTCCCCGGGCCCGCGAACCCCCGCACGAGCCAGCGCCCGTCATGGATCGGCTGTCCGACACCGGTGAGCAGCAGGTCAGCGCGCACACCGAGGGCGTCGGCCAGCTGGACGACACGGTGCGAGGAGGTCCCCACCTTCCCGTTCTCGATGGCGCTGAGGGTGCCGACGCTCGTCCCCATCTCACGGGAGAGCTGGCGCAACGTCATCCCCCGGCGTTGACGCAGGTCGCGCACGCTCCCCCCCAGCGCCAACCGGTGGCTGGGTGTGCCCTCGACGTTCATGCCGATCTCCCGTCGGTGTTCAGTATTACTGAACCAGATTACTCCGTCGCTCCATTGACACCCCGCCCGACACAGGCCAGCGTGGTGCTGTCACGAAGCGCACCCGAGCATACGTTCGGCTGAGCGCGACTTCGTCACCATGCTCGAGGAGGAGCCATGACCGACACAGTGCAGCCCCTGACCGACCTGCTCAAGGATGCCCCCAGCAACTGGGGCAAGTGGGGACCGGACGACGAGGTGGGCAGCTTGAACTACCTCGGTCCCGAGCAGGTCATCGCCGCCGCGGGCCTCATCCGCAGTGGCAAGGTCTTTCCCATCCAGCGCCTCATCTGCGACCCGAAGGGGGACCCCGTCTGGCCGAGCCGCAAGCCGGCCGTCCGCACCCAGATCATGGACGAGGCCACCTGGGACGGCGACGACGCGCCCCAGTTCCCCGGTGGACTGCACTACGCCGACGACAAGATCGAGTGCTTTCTCCAGGGCTCGACCCAGTACGACGCGCTCGGTCACGTCTGGTACGACGACAAGCTCTGGAACGGGTTCGATGCCCGCTCGACCGTCGGCGGCATGGAGAAGGCCAGCGTCCAGCCGATCGCCGATCGCGGCGTCGTCGGCCGCGCCGTCCTGCTGGACATGGCCCGCTACCGCGGCAAGGACTACCTCGAGTCCGCCGAGACGTACACGCACGAGGACCTGATGGCCTGCGCCCGCGAGCAGGGCGTCGAGCTCCGCAAGCGCGACATCCTGCTCATCCGCACGAACTACCTGCAGAAGTTCTTCGAGGTCGGCGACGCGTTCTACGAGAACTTCTGCGAGCCCGGGCTCGTCTACAGTCACGAGCTGGTCCAGTGGTTCGCGGACATGGAGATCCCCAACCTCGTCACCGACACGATCGCCAACGAGGTGACCACGGACCCCAACAACGGTGCCGCACTCGTCCTGCACAACGCCCTCATGCGCAATCTCGGCGTGGCCTTCACCGAGATCGTGGAGCTCGAGGACCTCGCGTCCGACTGCGCCGACGACGGCGTCTACGAGGTCTTCTACGCGGCCGCGCCCCTCAAGGTGGCCCAGGGCAGCGGCTCCCCGGTCAACCCGATCGTCATCAAGTAAGGAGCGTGCATGTCCGCGTACGACGAGAAGCCGTGGCTGGGCCTGTACGGCGACCAACCCCACGAGGTGCGCCCCGAGCACCCGAGCGCGCTCCACATGTTCCGCGCGGGCCTGGAGCAGGACCCCGACGGCGCGGCGATCCGCTACTTCGACGGGGTCATCACCCGACGTGAGCTCGACGGTCTGAGCGATGCCCTCGCCAGCGGTCTGCTCGCTCGTGGCTTCCGCACCGGGGAGCGGGTCGCGGCCTACCTGCAGAACGTCCCCCAGTTCCTCATCGCGGCACTCGGGGCCTGGAAGGCAGGCGGCGTCCTCGTCTCCATCAACCCGATGAGTCGCGAGCGCGAGCTGCGCCACCTCCTGCAGGACTCCGGCGCAACGGTCCTCGTCTCGCTCGAGCACCTCTACGACCAGGTCGCCCGGACCGTCGTCCCGGACACGCAGGTGGAGCTCGTCCTCACGACGAGCGAGCTCGAGTACCAGACGGAGGCGGATCCGCGGCTCTTCGAGGGGGTCACCCGGCAACGTCACGAGGGCACGACCGACCTGGCCACCCTGCTCGAGCACCATCGTGGTGAGACTCCCCCTCCCCAAGAGCTCGGGCCGGACACGGTGGCCTTCCTGACCTACACGTCAGGGACCACCGGCCTGCCGAAGGGAGCGATGAACACCCACGGGAACGTCGTCTTCACCGCGGCGATCTACCGCGACTGCGCGCGCTTCGAACCCGGCGGCTCGGTGTTCGGGGTCGCTCCCCTGTTCCACATCACCGGGCTCATCGGGCACATCGCGATCAGCTTCCTCTCCCCCATCCCGCTCGTCCTCGCCTACCGCTTCGACGCCGCGGTGGTGCTCGATGCCTTCCTCAGGCACCGGCCGACGTACACGATCGGGGCGATCACCGCGCTCAACGCCCTGCTCAACCACCCGGGCTTCACCCGGGAGCACTTCGCCTCCTTCCGCTCGGTGTACTCCGGAGGCGCCGCGATCTCGCCCACGGCAGAGAGGGCCTTCCACGCAGCCACCGGGTTGCAGGTGCACAACGCCTACGGACTCACCGAGACGACGAGCCCCATGACGCTGACCCCCTTCGGCTCGGTGTCCCCCGTCGATCCGGCCTCCGGCGCGCTCTCCGTGGGGGCACCTGTCCCCTCGACCGTGGTCCGGATCCAGGACGACGAAGGGAGGGACCTCCCGCTGGGCGAGATCGGGGAGATCGTCGCCGATGGGCCCCAGGTCATCTCGGGCTACTGGAACAAGCCGGAGGAGACCCGCGCGAGCATCCCCCACGGCCAGCTGCACAGCGGTGACGTCGGGTTCATGGACGAGGCGGGATGGATCTTCATCGTCGACCGCAAGAAGGACATGATCAATGCCTCCGGGTACAAGGTGTGGCCCCGCGAGGTCGAGGACGTCCTCGCAGAGCACCCGGCGGTCAGGGAGGCCGCAGTGGTCGGGGTGCCGGACGAGAAGCGCGGGGAGACCGTCAAGGCCTACGTGAGCCTGCACGAGGGCCAGCGGGTCGACCCGGACGAGATCATCGCGCACTGCAAGGAGCGGATGTCGGCGTACAAGTATCCGCGACAGCTCGAGATCATCGAGGAGCTGCCGAAGACGGTGACGGGCAAGATCCTGCGACGGGAGCTGCGTGACTGACGAGGCCCCGTCGGTCGACGACCCGCCCGGCCTGGCCGTGGGGCCACTGACGCGGTACCTCGGCGCCCACGCGCCCGGTCTCCTGCCGGGGCCGGTCACCGCCTCGCTCCTCGCCGGGGGACGGTCGAACCTCACCTACCTGCTCACCGACGGCGACCGCCGTTGGGTGCTGCGACGACCGCCCCTCGGGGTCGCGCTCGAGACCGCCCACGACATGGGCCGGGAGTACCGGATGCTCGAGGCCCTGCACCGCTCGCCGGTGCCGGTGCCGCGCCCGGTCCACCTGGCCGGTGACGCGGGCGCCCGGGCCGTGGGCGCCCCCTTCTACATCATGGGCTTCGCCGAGGGGGTGGTCCCCCGGTCGGTCGACGACCTGCGCGCGGTCGGCGACCCGGCAACGCTGGGCCGGGGCCTCATGTCCTGCCTGGCGGATCTGCACGCCCTCGATCCCGGGTCCGTGGGTCTGGGTGACCTGGGCCGACCCGACGGCTACCTGACGCGCCAGATCGATCGGTGGCTGCGTCAGGTCGCGGCCGGCGGGTCAGACCGCCTCGCGCCCTTCGAGGACCTGGCGAGGCGCCTGCGGCAGGGCCAGCCCGCCACCCAGCGCACCACGCTGGTGCACGGGGACTACCGACTCGACAACGTCGTCCTCAACACCGACGGCGGCATCGAGGCGGTCCTCGACTGGGAGATGGCGACCCGCGGCGACCCGCTCGCGGACGTCGCGTCGACGCTCGTGTGGTGGGACGGCATGACCGGACTCGACTCCCCCGTCGCGGCCCATCCGGGGGACGTCACCGGATTCCCCGGCCGTGACCGGTTGCTGCGCTCCTACGGCGAGTCGAGCGAGCTCGATCTGGGGGCCCTCGACTGGTACCTCGGCTTCGCCTTCTTCAAGATCGCGGCGATCTTCGAGGGCATCCGCCGCCGTGATGACGAGGGCCTGACCGTCGGCTCCGGGTTCGACCGGCTCGGTCCGCTCGTGCCACCCCTGCTGGAGCGGGCGAGCGACTCCCTCCGGTGAGGGAGAGGCGACAAGGCCGCCGAGCACGACTGCAGGGTCACGCGATTCGGGTCATGGACGTGGGCGACCGGTGCTGACAGGATCAGCACCCTGACAGAGGGTCGATCACACGGATCACCCTCGTAAACCCTTGGGAGACCATCGATGTCGTTCTGGGACGTGCTCTGGCTCATCATCGTGAGCTTCGGTTTCATCTTCTACCTGGTGATGCTGTTCTCGATCATCGGCGACCTGTTCGCCGACCACGAGACCAAGGGCATCGTCAAGGCCGTGTGGGTGGTGCTGCTGTTGTTCCTCCCGCTGCTCACGGCGCTGGTCTACCTCATCGTGCGTGGCGACGGGATGGCCCGGCGCCGGGCCCGGTCGGTGCAGTCGGCCGTGGACTCCCAGGAGGCCTACATCAAGTCGGTGGCCACCTCCTCCCCTGCCGAGCAGATCCAGAAGGCCAAGGGTCTGCTCGATGAGGGCACCATCACCCAGGAGGAGTACGACGCACTCAAGAGCAAGGCGCTGAGCTGACCCGAGTCCGCGTCCCGGCCCCGGCGGGTCAGGGACGCGGACCGGCGACCCGGAAGCCGATGTTTCCCGTGGTGCTGTCGGGCGTGTTCGAGCTGCGGGAGTCCACCCGGTACCGCCAGCAGTAGCTCTCGTGACACAGGTAGGAGCCGCCCCGCATCACCTTGGTCCGGCCAGCATCGGGTCCGCGCGGGTCACGTCTCGGGGACCGTGCGTAGTACGTCGGGTCGAACCAGTCCGAGCACCACTCCCAGACATTTCCGGTGGCTTCGTGCACGCCGAGATCATTGGGCGGGTACGCGCCGACCGCGCAGGTTCCGACCCATCCGTCCTCCCCGGTGTCGTGACGCGGGAACTGCCCCTGGTAGACGTTCATCCGGTGCCGACCTGCCGGCTCTCGCTCATCACCCCACGGGAAGTGTGAGCCTTCTCGTCGACCCCGCGCAGCGCGCTCCCACTCGGCCTCGGTGGGCAACCGCGTGCCGCTCCAGGTGCAGAACGCCATCGCATCCTGCCAACTGACGTGGACGACCGGATGATCACCCCGGCCGTCGAGATCACTGTGCGGCCCCTCGGGGTGGCGCCAGTCGGCGCCGATGACTTCACGCCACCACGGAGCCGCAGCAACGGCTCGGGTCGGCGGGAAGTCGTCGGGCAGCAGCCCGGCGAAGACGAAGGAGTTCCCGAAGACCTCCGCCGTCGAGCGGTACCCGGCGTCGCTGACGAACGCGGCGAACTCGTCATTGGTCACCGCGTACCGCCCGAGGGTGAACTCGCCGATCTCGACCGGATGCGCTGGCCCCTCCCCGTCCTCGCGGTAGCCGTGCGGGTCGTCGGTACCCATGACGAAGGAGCCGCCCGGGACGAGGACCAGGTCACGGTCCGGCCCATCGGCTGCTCGCTCGTGGTCCGCGGCAAGACTGGGAGAGTCCGCCGAGGCCACGTCCGAGGGGGTGCTGACGGGACGGCTCGGGCCGCAACACGCACTCATGTGACCCCGCGCTCAGATGAGCTTGGGCAACAGGGCGAGGAAGACGATGCCGACGAGCATCAGGGTGGCGGTCATGCCCACGAGGGTCCACGACAGCAGGTGTGAGCGGATCCGGGTGGCGATCGCGGCGAAGAAGAGCACCAGGGCGAAGAGGACGGTCATGAGGGTGTAGCGGTCGCCGCGTGCGTTGTCGGAGACCGCACGGTCGAAGATGGCGTCGGCGCGGGCATCCGCGGCTGCCGCTTCCGTGCTCCCGGGCGGGACGTAGGCGTCGAGGGCGAAGGGGCTCTGCGGCGCCGAGGCGTTCGTCAGTGGCTTCATCGCCGTCCACTCGTCGAAGGCCACGACGAAGTGGGGGGTGAACCGGTCCTCGGCGAACTGGGCGAGCTTCTGGTCATCCTGGGCGACGGCCTCCAGGTAGATGCCGAAGATCTGCAGGTCGGTGGCCCGCGCCGCGTCGGCGTGGGCGGCCTGCCGGGACGCCTCGATCCGCTGGGTGGACGCCTTCGAGAAGTTGGTGGACATGCTGCCACCCCACTTGCTGCTCTCGAAGCCGCTCCACGCGGTGAGCACGGCCGTCAGGGACAGCACGATGACGACGATCGTCTCCCGGACGCGTCCGGCATGTTCTTCGGTCTCGGCAGCCACGGCAGGAGAATAGCGGACCCGACCGGGCCGGCCACACACGGACCGTGGGCACACGACCAGGGCCCCCTCCCCGGCTGGTCGCCGTGGAGGGGGCCCTGGTCCACCTGGTGGGCGATACTGGGATCGAACCAGTGACCTCTTCCGTGTCAGGGAAGCGCGCTACCGCTGCGCCAATCGCCCGAGACCATGCTCGGTGTCCAGCAATGTCCGAGGTGGAGACGGGATTTGAACCCGTGTAGACGGCTTTGCAGGCCGTTGCCTCGCCTCTCGGCCACTCCACCATGAAGGCGGTGAACCTTCCGAGCGGATGACCGGGTTCGAACCGGCGACCTCAACCTTGGCAAGGTTGCGCTCTACCAACTGAGCTACATCCGCACTCACGCCGTCCGCATCTCTGCGTTGGCGTGCGGAGTGACAGTAGCCCAAACTTTCGCCAGATTCCAAACCGGCGGTGAGCCGACCCGCAGATCGCGGATTCTCGTCCCCGTAGGGTGCGGTCATGCCTACTCACGAGGTCACCAACCAGGTACCGCCGATGAGCGGTCGCAACGTCTTCTCGGCGGACCCGGTCCTCTCCGAGGGGGTCCGTCGCTGGGTCCCGGCGAGGCACGGGGACGCCGCTGTGGGTGAGCTCACCGACCTCGGTCAGCTCGCCGGCTCGGACGAGGCCGCTGAGTGGGCCGACCGCGCCCACCGCAACACCCCACGCCTGGTCACCCACGACCGGTGGGGCCACCGCATCGACGAGGTCGAGTTCGACCCCGCGTGGCACGAGCTGATGCGCGTGGCAGCCGGTGCGGGTCTCACGGGGCAGGCGTGGACGCAGGAGGAAGGGAGCGGCGCCCACCTTCGTCGAGCGGCCGGGGTCATCACGTGGAGCCAGGCGGAGCCGGGCCACATCTGCCCGATCACGATGACCAACGCGGCGGTGCCCGCCCTTCGCCACTCCCCCGAGCTCGCGGCCCGCTGGGAACCGCTGCTCGCCTCCCGCGAGTACGACTTCGGCCTGCGCGAGGCGACGAGCAAGGCCGGGGCCATCGCCGGCATGGGCATGACCGAGAAGCAGGGCGGGTCCGATGTGCGCGCCAACTCCACCCGCGCGGTGGCCACCCCCGGAGGCCCCCTGACCGGGTCCAGCTACCGCCTGACCGGCCACAAGTGGTTCTGCTCGGCGCCCATGAGCGATGTCTTCCTCGTCCTCGCCACGACCACGCCCGGGGCGGCGCCCAGCTGCTTCCTCGTCCCGCGCGTGCTCGAGGACGGGACGCGCAACCCCTTCGCGCTCCAACGCCTGAAGGACAAGCTCGGCGACCGCTCCAATGCCTCCTCCGAGGTGGAGTTCGACGGCACCTGGGGCGCGCTCGTCGGCGAGGAGGAACGCGGGGTCCGGGCGATCATCGACATGGTCTCCACGACCCGCCTGGACTGCATCCTCGGCTCGGCCGCGACCATGCGCGCCGCCCTGACGAAGGCCGTGCACCACACCCGTCACCGGACCGCCTTCGGCACGACGCTCGTCGACCAGCCGCTCATGCGCAATGTCCTCACCGATCTCGTCCTCGAGTCCGAGGCGGCGACGCTGCTCGGCCTGCGCCTGGCGCACGCCCTCGACGAGGGCGACACCGAGCTGACCCGGCTCGGCGTCGCCGTCGGGAAGTACTGGGTGTGCAAGCGCACCGCGCCCTTCGTCGCGGAGGCGCTGGAGTGCCTCGGTGGCAACGGCTACGTCGAGGAGCACGGGATGGCACGGCTGTACCGCCAGGCTCCGCTGAACTCGATCTGGGAGGGCTCGGGCAATGTCAATGCCCTCGATGTGCTCCGGGCGATCTCGAGGGAACCGGCCTCCCTCATGGCCCTCTTCAAGGAGGCCTCGGTCGCCCGCGGCCAGCTCCCGGCGCTGGACTCGGCCCTGGACGACCTCGAGCGTGACGTCAGCGAGCTGACGACCCGTGGAGCCGACGAGCTGGCCAGCGGGGCGCGCCACCTCGTGGAACGCCTCGCCACGACCCTCCAGGCGAGCCTCATGGTCACCCACGCGCCCGAAGAGATGGCCGAGGCCTTCGTCGGCTCGCGGCTCGGCGGGGCCAAGGGCGCGACCTTCGGCACGCTCGACCCGGGGATGGTGACGTTGGCCGGCGCGAGGTCGATCGAGCGCGCGTGAGCTGACGCTCAGCTGTCCTTGAGGCGCTCCTGCTGCTGCTCGACGTCGAAGCTCGCCTCGGGCCACTGTGGGTCGAGCGCCTCGAGGTGCTCCTTGAGCAGGGTCATCACCGCGAGGCGCGCGTACCACTTGCGGTCGGCCGGCACGACGTACCAGGGCGCGACGTCGGTGGACGTCTTGTCGATGACGGCCTGGTAGGCCTGCGCGTAGTCGTCCCAGTACTCGCGCTCGTCGATGTCTCCCGGGGTGAACTTCCAGTGCTTCTCGGGACGCTCGAGGCGCTCGGCGAGACGCTCCTCCTGCTCCTCCTTGCTGATGTGCAGCAGCACCTTGATGATCGTCGTGTCCTGGTCGGCCACACTCTCCTCGAAGGTGTTGATCTGCCCGTAGCGACGCGCCCACTGCGCCCGGGGCACGAGGTCGTGGACGCGGACGACGAGCACGTCCTCGTAGTGGCTGCGGTCGAAGACGCCGATCTGCCCGGCGGTCGGCAGGGCCTTGCGGATGCGCCACAGGAAGGGGTGCTTCTGCTCCTCGGCGGTCGGTGCCTTGAAGGAGGTGATGTCGACGCCCTGCGGGTCGACCGCGCCCACGACGTGGCGCATGATCCCACCCTTGCCCGAGGTGTCCATGCCCTGCACGACGAGGAGGATGCTGCGCGTGCCGCCGGCGACGGACTCGGCGAACAGACGCTCCTGCAGGTCCGAGACGGCCGCGACCAGGTCGTCCAGCGCCTCCCGGCCATCGCTCTTGTCACCACCGAAGGCCGGGGTGCTGCGCGGGGCGAT